>DAOUIX010000001.1:0-5014 GCA_034423235.1 Chloroflexota bacterium
ATCCAGGACCGCCAACCTCACGCCCGCCCCAACCCGAACCGTAAAGTCCCGCGCCGCCGCCTCAATCCACTCCAGACGCAAGGTTGAAACCAAATCCCAGCGTTCAACCTGTGGCTGCACGCCAAACCGCTCCACGCTCCGAGTCCCCACCACCTGCAATCGCCCACCAGCCGCCCGCGCCTCCCGCACCGCCTCCTGCACCTCGCTCACCGACCCCGCTTTCAGCATCGCCCCCACATCCCTCGCAAACCTACTTGCCATCCGTTCACTTCCAGTGTACACTCATTGCATGAGCCCGACAACCTTTTCCCCCGCCCCAAAAACCGCAAAATCCCGTGCCCACCGGGGCCGAACACCCCCTAAGGGGGTTCGGCCCCGGTGGGCGCGGGTACCCCAAAAAACGCCCTCGCCTAGCGCAGCGGACGGTCCCGCCGCACAATCGCCCATGCCCTTCCGCCGCCCGCTCGCCGCCCTCGCAGGCCGCACCGCCGGCTCGCTGTCTCGCCTCACCCGCCGCGGCGGCGGCACCGCCGTCAGCGGCCTCGTCACAGCCGCCCTCGACCCCACCTTCGTCCCCGCCAGCCTCAACCGGCTCCACTCCACCGTCACCGTCACCGGCACCAACGGCAAAACCACCACCACCGCCGCCCTCTGCGCCCTCGCCCGAGCCGTCGGCCGGCGCATCCTCACCAACCCCACCGGCTCCAACCTCGAACGCGGCCTCGCCGCCGCCCTCCTCCCCCACGTCAACTGGACCGGCCAGATCTGCGACGCCTCCAACCTTCGCGCCATCCTCGAACTCGACGAATGGGCCTTCGCCGCCCTCGCCCCAACCATCCGTCCCCGCGTCGCCGTTTTCCTCAACCTGTTCCGAGACCAACTCGACCGCTACGGCGAAGTCGACAACACCGCCGTCGCCTGGCGAAAAGCCATCGACCGCCTCGATCCTGACGCCACCGTTGTCGCCAACGCCGACGACCCCGCCGTCGCTGCCGTCACCCGCCGCCATCGCGGCCCCCTCCTCTTCTTCGGCGCCGACGTCCAAAGCCACGCCACTGAACCCGACCCCTGGGCCGACGTCCGCCGCTGCCCCATCTGCGACGGCCGCCTCCTCTGGGACCGCGTCGTCTACGCCCACCTCGGCAACTACCACTGCCAGTCCTGCGACTTCCACCGCCCCGAACCCCACGTTCGAATCACCGACTTCCAGCCCCGCGGCCTCCGCGGCTCGTCCTTCCGACTGGTCGCTCCCGATTCGGATCGACAGATCGCGGTCAAGCTGCCCGGCCTCTACAACGCCTACAACCTCGCCGCCGCGGTGGCAGGCGCACAGGCAGCCGGCCTGGCCACCACCGACGCTAGGCAAGTTCTCGGAACATTCCTACCCGCCTTCGGCCGCGCCGAGACTATTTCGGCGCCCGCTGCCGACATCACCCTCCTCCTCGTCAAGAACCCCACCGGCGCCAACCAGACTCTCGACCTCTTGCGCTCCGAACCCGAACCACTCGATACGCTGATCCTGCTCAACGATGGCGTGGCCGACGGCGAGGACGTGTCCTGGATCTGGGACGTCGAATTCGAGCGACTGTCGCCGGCCCGCCTATATGTCGGAGGCAACCGAGCTGAAGACATGGCGCTCCGGCTCAAATACGCCAGAGTCGCTCCCGGCATCGATACGCTGGAAGTCCATCCGGGCATTCAGCGAGCACTGGACGCGGCTCTTGATGCTGAAACCGTCGACTCGGGCCGTCGGCTGATTGTGCTGGCCACCTACACCGCCATGCTGGACCTGCGAGCTGTTTGCGCCGGTCGCGGCTGGGTCGACCCGTTCTGGCAGACCGCCGCATGAACCGAACCGGGCCGGTCCTCCGAATCACCTACCTCTATCCGGACCTGATGAACCTGTACGCCGACCGAGGCAACGTCACCTGCCTGGAACAACGCTGCGCCTGGCGCGGCCTGACCCCCTTGGTCCGCCGCCTGGAGTGGAACGACGGACTCGATGAGTCAGCGGACGTGTACGTCATCGGAGGTGGGCAGGACCGCCAACAGCAGCTGGCGAGCCAGGGTCTGACGACGAAGAACGCCGACCGAATCCTGTCCGACCTCGGGGACGGCTCGGTGATGCTCGCCGTCTGTGGGGGATATCAGTTGATGGCTCACCGCTACCGTGCCGCGGAGGGGGCCGAACTTCCTGGTCTCGGTGTGTTCGATGCTGAAACCGTGCATCCGGGCTCCGACGTGCCGCGCTGCATCGGCAATATCGTCTGTGACTGGAACGGTGCACGGCTCGTTGGATTCGAGAATCACGGCGGGCGCACCTACCTCGGGTCGAGTGCGGCGCCGCTTGCGACTGTCGTCCGCGGACACGGCAACAACGCTGAGGACGGCACTGAGGGCGCCATCGCCGGCAATGCTATCGGCACCTATCTCCACGGGTCCGTGCTCCCGAAGAATCCTCACCTGGCGGACCACATCATCGGAGCGGCGCTCGCTCGAATCGCTCCTGGCTATGAACTGGAGCCCCTCGACGACAGTGCCGAGTGGGCGGCTCACCGCGCCGCCCTCCGCGTGGTCGGTCTTCGCTAGGGCATGGGGCGAGCACTAGTGGACGCTGTCCGCGCGTGAAGCGATTGCATCCGGGCTGGTCGCGTCGCAGCCTGATCGTTCCCGCCGTACTCGCGCTGACCGGTGGTGCCGCGACACTCGCCTGGCGACTCTTCAGCCCGCCCCCATCCCGTGCATTCGGTGGGCTGGTGCGTGCAGGTCGACCGCAGGACTATGCGGTTGGCGATGTCAAGACCTGGGCCGACGGCCGCTTCTACATGGCACGCGGCCCCAGCGGCTTCGTGGCGTTGTACCGCCAGTGTCCGCACCTGCGCTGCACCGTTCCGCCGCCAGTCGACGGTATCTTTGAATGCAAATGCCACTTATCGCGCTTTGGCCTTACCGGCGAACTGTTGCGGGGGCCAGCGCAGCGGCCGATGGACCGGTTTCCGATCCGGCTGGTCAACGGCGAGCTGGTTGTGACGACCGGCGAGGCATCGGTGATCCGGCGGACCGAGTACAGCGACGCGGACGCCTTCGATCCCGGTCCCGTGGCATGATGCGGGCATCACCATGCGGCGTGGAGGGAACCCGTGAAACATTCGTCCTACGACCCGTCCTGCGGCATCTGCCATTCCAACGCCGGGGAAGAAGAATCCGCCGGCGGCGTGATCTTTGAGAACGATCTGTGGCTCATCCGGCACACCGGTGCGCCGTATCCCCTGGCTGGCTGGCTTCTCCTGCAGCCGCAGCGCCATGTGCAGGGCCCGGCGCGATTCAACGACGCCGAAGCGACGAACTTCGGTCCGGCGCTGCGGCACTTCATGCGCACGTTGGAAGAGGTGACTGGGGCCGAGCGCAGCTACGTGGTGGCCTACGGCGAGAGTGTTCCGCACATGCATGCGCACATCGTTCCGCGCTACGCCGACCTGCCGGCCCCTGACGTGGCATGGGGGTTGGCCGATCGATTTCGTGCGATCGGGGACGGCGCCCGTGAGGGGATTCCCGAGGCTGAGGTGATGGCTGTGATCGAGGCCTATCGGGCGGCGCTGGCGGAGAACCCGCCCCCAAGCTAAGTCTCGACCGGGGCGAACGCCGCCAAGAGATCGGCGTCGGTTTCGCGTCTCCTGGTGACTCGCGCTTTACCGTCGCGAACCAGCACGGTTGCCGGACGGCCGACCAGGTTGTAGTTGCTGGACATGGCCATGTGATAGGCGCCGGCTGCCGGGATGGCGAGGACGTCGCCGCGCCGCAGTGTCGGCAGTTTGATGTCGCGTAGCAGCACGTCGCCGGACTCGCAGTAGCGCCCGGCAACAGTGACGAGTTTCGATTCGCCGTCAGGCGGCCGATTAGCGATCAGGGCGCGGTACTTGGCGCCGTAGAGCGCGGGGCGGATGTTGTCGGCCATGCCGCCGTCCACTGACACGTAGGTGCGCACGCCGGGGATTTCCTTGATCGTGCCGACTCGATATAGCGCCACGCCGGCGCGGGCGACGATGGAGCGGCCGGGTTCGATGAGGAGCCGTGGTTCGGACTCCAGACGTCGCGCGCGGAGGGTTTCTGCGATGACTTCTACAAACGAGCCGGCCGCGGGGGGATCGTCGGCCTCGCTGTAGCTGACGCCGAAGCCGCCGCCGGGGCTGATGTCCCGCAGCACGAGGCCGTGGCGCTCAGACATCGTGTCGGCAAAGTCGAGGACGATGTCCAGGCTGTCGGCGTAGGGCTCGACGTCGAGGACTTGCGAGCCGATGTGGGCGTGGAGTCCCGTCAGGTCGATTGAATCTGCCGCCTGTGCCTGCGCCACGGCTTCTTCCGCGGCGCCTGAGTGCAGTTGCAGCCCGAACTTGCTGTCGATGGCGCCGGTTCGGATGTATTCGTGCGTGTGTGCTTCAACCCCCGGCGTAATCCGCAGGATGACCGGAACAGGCTGGCCGCCGCGTTCGGTCGCGATTTCCGCGATCAGATCGAGTTCATCGAGGCTGTCCACGACGATGCGTCCGACGCCAACGTCAAGCGCGTATTCGATCTCCGCGGGCAGCTTGTTGTTTCCGTGAAAGACTATGCGTTCGGCTGGCATGCCGCCGGCCAGGGCCACGCGAATCTCGCCGCTGGAGACAGCATCGGCGCCGAGCCCTTCCTCCGCAACGACGCCGGCGATGGTGGGATCGAGATGGGCCTTGGAGGCGTAGAGGGCGAGGCTGTTGGGGTATTCGCGCACCAGCGGCTGGGCATAGGCTCGGCACTGGGCCCGCAGGGTGGCCTCGTCGAAGACGTAGAGGGGGGTGCCGTGCTCGTCGATCATATGATCGATAGGAGCGCCGCCGAGCACGAGCACGCCACGGGGATCACGACGGGCGTCGTGTGGAAAGACCTCGGTAAGTAGCGCGTGTTCAGCGGTGTTCACGTTGGCTAGCTCAATAGCGGTGGGTGGGCGGCCAGGGCTTCCTCGTTGAGGGCGGTGCCGAGA
>DAOUIX010000002.1:0-7135 GCA_034423235.1 Chloroflexota bacterium
CTGGAGCGCAGGCCGGCGGCGAGGTGGCGCAGGGCGTCGTAGGCGGTCTCCGGGTTCTGGGCGCTGGCCAGGACGCCGAGCATGGCGTGGACGAAGACGGGGCTGCGACCGGCGCCCATGTTGGGGAGGGGGTAGACCTCGAGGTTGGTGCCGACGAGCCGACTGGGCGGGATAAACGCCAGGATGGTGCCGGTGAAGCCGAACTGGCCGGTGCGTTGAAACGAGCGGGTGGAGCTGCCATCGGTGATGGCCAGGCGGTGGTCGTGCACCCAGGCGCGTAGAAACTCGGCGACTTGGACGGCGGGCGGTGAGGTGAGGGGCGCGAAATCGTTGTCGGGTCCGCGCAGGTCTCCAACGGCCGACTGCAGCAGTTCGTACGGCGAAGGTGACGCGTCGTAGTCGCCGTTGCCATCCGGCTCCGGCGAAAATCGCGAGATGTAGCCCATGCCGCCCAATCCGCCGGAGGGGGGCGGCTCTACGTGCAGCTGGCGCACGGTGTCCAGAAAAGTCTCGGCGTCGAAGGCCTGCGGATCGGGGGCCGGGGGTTCGACCTGATGCTCGATCGCCCACTTGCGATTGAAGAGCAGCACGTGGGGCGAGACCGCCACCGGGACTCCGTATTGCACGCCTTCGTGCTTTCCCGTCTCCAACAGGCCGGGCCAGAAGTCGCTTGGCTGGAAGTCAGGGTCCGAAACGAGAAAGTCGTCGAGCGGCGCCAGGCGGTCGTTGGCCAGCAGGTCGGCCTGGTCGGCCCGAAAGTAGATGACGATATCGGGGTTCTGGTGCGCCACGGCCTGCAGGGCGGTGCTGACGCTGAAGGTGGAGGCGTTGCGCCCGTACTCCAGGGCCGCTTCCTCGTAGGTGTACCGCTCCTCGGCGCGCTCGCGGGCCGCGGCCAGGCCATTTACGAATTGGCCGAAGAGGCTGCCGCCGATCCGGTTGGTGGGGTACATGGCGACCGTGACGGGGTGCCCGGCCCCCGGCGTGGGCAGCTTGACGGCGGCTCGTGGGGCGGCCGCGGTGACGTTGCGGGCCTCGGCGCGGGCGCGTTCCAGGTTGCGCTGCAAGTCGGCGCGCAGGCCCTCGGGCAGGGACCCGGCCACCTCTTCGGCCGGCGACTCCCCGCAGGCGGCGAGGGCGAGGGCACCCAGCGAGGCCGCGCCGGCGGCGAGGGCCCGGCGGCGGTTCAGGTGTGGGCGACGGGCGGTCACAGGCCTTCCAGGTAGTGGGTGTAGACCCAGGTTAGTCCGATCCCAAGGATCAGTCCGACAAAGAGGCCTGCCACGTCTGCCCCGAGGCCGGCCGACAGGGGCGTCAGGTCCGGAGGGTCGCCCCGTCCGGCCATATTCCAGCGCCAGACTCCCGCTTCCGTGGCATAGAGGAGCCAGCGGGTGAAGAACCAGCCGACGAGCGTCCCGCCGCCCGTCAGCAGGCCGTAGCGCCGCAGGCGCTCGCCCAGGGGGGCGCCGTGCAGGTAGGACTGGGACTTGCGGGCGAGGCGTTCGGCCAGTTGGCGGCGGCGGGCGGCATCGGACGTGTCCAACTGCTCCAATATCTCCTCGGCCCACTGGTTGCGCTCGTAGGCGGGGCGTCCGTAGAACTCGCGTTCGGACTTGATCTGAAGGGCCGCTTCGCGCTCAATGATGGGCCGCGCGAAGGCGGCGGCGTCCAGCGGGCTGACATTAAGCAGCGTCCGCTTGTAGAGCCCGGGAAATCCCGCGCCGAAGACCAGGGCGAGGATTGGGATCCCGAAGAAGGCCAGTAGTCCGACCGTGTCTCCAGCTATCTGGGAACCGGCCTGCGTCCAGACGATGGCCACGATCAGCGCGGCTACGCCCGCCCAGACGGCGGCGGTTTCCAACAGGTAGACGCGCCGTGGGACTACGTCGATGAAGGTATCGAGGACTCGCGCCCGACGCCAGCGATTGCGGGTGACCAGCGCGATCCCCGCTCCGGCGATGCCCAGCACCCAGGTGGTCACCAGAATCGTTGGCAGGAGGTCAAGGAACGAACCGCGGTCATGCCCAGCGGGGGCCGGCGTCCCGGGTTCGGCAGGCACGAGGGGAGTGTCCACAAGCATCGACACGAGGCCGCCGAGATTGGCAAGCACGAGGAGCACCAAGACGCCGACCGTGGCCTTGGCGGCCCCGGCCAGGAAGCCCGCCCAGACGATGTCGCGCGGCGCGGCCAGCGCCGCGCGCACGCGGTAGAGATAGGTCTCGTACGCGGTTACAGCCTGGGAATGCGGATAGCCGGCGTAGACGAGCGCCTGCTGGGCGGCGCGGATGTCGTCGCGCGAGTCGCGTTGGGGATCCCTAAACCAGCGCATGACCCCACGCCTCCTTCGGTCCGCCGCAGGCTCGAGCAGTCTGACACGCGGCCCGGAGCAGGAAGAGCCTGCACGCTCAGAGGTTTTGGAAGTAGCGGGCGTAGATCCAGGTGAGGAGGAGGCCGAGGGCCAAGCCGACCGCCAGCCCGACCGGGTCGATCCAGGCCGGGACCTCCTGTTGGCTCACCACGCGAGTGGTCGTTCTGGTGTAGGCGTTGAAACCTGAACTCGCCCAGACGGCCCAGTGAAAGAGCCGCCACACGACGAGCGACATGCCGACGGTGAGGACAGCGTAGAGGGCCCATCGCAACTCCTGCGGCGCGTCGTGTTCGGAGGCCATGCGTTGGACGCGACGGGCCGCTTGCCGGCGGTGCCTGGCTTCCTCCAGGCGCTGCTCGTGGCGCGACACTCGGCGTGGACGCTGGTTGAAGGGGTCCAGGGGATCGGAGAACGGCCGGCGGCTTCCACCGCTCTTCTCGCGGCGCCTTGCGGTCACGATTGCCGCGTCCTGGCCGCGAGCCGGGCGGTCATAGGCCCTCGAAGTAGCGGGCGTAGAGCCAGGTGAGGCCGAGGCCGAGGCCCAAACCGAGTACGAGGGCCAGGACGCCTGCCCCAGGGCCGGGCGCATCCGCAGTTCCCATCCAGATCAGCCGGCTAATGAAGAACCACAGGGCTAGCGTGGCGGTACCCGCGATGAGGGCGTAGCGGGCGAGCCGCCGCCAGGGGGAGGCGCCGTAGGAATACGAGCCGGACCGCTGGGCGGCATCACGGGCCGATTCCTGGCGGCGCTGTGCTCCGGCAGCGAATCCCTGCGGTTCGGACGCCAGAATTTCGTTGGCCCAGCGGCTGCGGTCGTAGGCGGTGCGGTCGTACGCGCTGCGTCCGTAGAACTCGCGGTCCGACAGGACCTGCCGCGCCGCGTCACGCTCGATGATTGGGCGCGCGGCGGCCGCGGCGTCCAGGGGGCTGACTCGCGGCAGGATCCAGGTGTACAGGTTGGGGAAGCCGAGTGAGAGGGCGGTTGCGCCCACGGGTATGCCAAAGAACGCGAGGGCCTGCGCCACGTTGGCGCCCAGTTGGGGGCCGGCCAGCGCCCAGACGATGAGCACGATCAGCCCGGCCACGCCCAGCCAGACCGCCGCGGCTTCCAGCAGGTAGCGGCGGCCGGGGCGCAGGTTTACGAAGGTATGCAGGACACCGGCGCGCCGCCAGCGGTTGCGCGTGACGCGCGCCATGCCGGCACCGGCCAGTCCCAGCGCGGGCGTGGCCACGACGACCGCCGGCAGGATGCCGAGCGGGGAACCGGGGTTGGGCTGGGTCGTGGCGACGCCTGGCTCAACGGGCGTGGCGGCACCGGTGGGGCCGGCATCAAATGGGGTCCCCGAATCGCCAGCCATGCCCATGACCAAGCCCAGTCCGCCCAGCGCCACGGTTAGCGTCAGAAACAAGCCGAGGGCCATGGCCGCACCGGCCAGGAATCCGGCCAGCATGGCGTGGCGCGGGTATGCCAGCGCGGCGCGGACGCGGTGGAGGTGGGTTGTGACCTCGGTGACGGCGTTGGCGTGTGGGTAGCCGGCGTAGACCAAGGCCTGCTGGGCCGCGCGGATGTTCTCGCGCGAATCGCGTTGCGGATTCCCAAGCCACTGCATTAGGCCAACACCGCGGGCCGCCGCGTCAGGCGGCGGGACCGGGACATTCTAGGCAGCGATTCGCTCTGTCGACCTCGGCGCCGAATTCGGGCGCTGGCCCGGATCGGGGCCCTGGCTGGCCGGCGCCGTGGATCAGAGCGGCGGCATGCTCACCGGCGCGTCGGGGGTGAGGGCGGCGAGGGCATCTTTGCGCGCCTGGATGACGGTTTTGACGATCTGGTCGCGGGGGATGGATTGGCGGTCGGTGGCGGCGCGGGGTTTGAACTCGACGGCGGCGGCGGCCAGGGTGCGGCGGCTGACGGTGCAGCGGAAGGGAAGGCCGATGAGGTCGGCGTCGTTGAATTTGACGCCGGCGCTGTCGCCACGGTCGTCCAGCAGGACGGAAAGTCCAGCTTCCTCCAGCTCCTCGGCCAGGCGCTCGGCGTCGGCGGCGACGTCGCCGGTTCCCAGCTGGACGATGTGGACGTCGTAGGGCGCGACGCTGACGGGCCAGATGATGCCGTTGGCATCGTGGTAGCGCTCGACCACGGAGGCGGCCAAGCGCCCGACGCCAATGCCGTAGGAGCCCATGACGAAGGGATGCCGGCGGCCGTCGGCGCCCAGGTATTGGGCGTCCAGCCTGTCGCTGTAGTAGGTGCCGAGTTTGAACGTGTTGCCAATTTCGATGCCGGTCATGAGCTGCAGCGGTTCGTCGTGTTCGATGCTGCGGTCGCCGGACTGGACCTGGGCGATGTCGCCGCGCAGGTCGGCCTGAAAGTCGCGCGGGTAGTTGACGTTGACGAGGTGATAGCCCGACTCATTGGCGCCGGCGACGAGGTTGGTTGCGGACTCGACGGAGTCGTCGACGACCACGGTGACATTGGCCAGACCGACCGGTGAGGCGTAGCCGGCGACCAGGCCGGCGGCTTCGAGTTCCTGGTCGGCGGCGAGGCGCAGGTCGGGCGCTTGCAACAGGCTGCGGAGCTTGGCCTCGTTGACCTGCAGGTCGCCGCAGATGGCGACGAAGGCGAGGGCGTCGCCGGTCCAGTAGAAGACGGCCTTGAGGGTCTGGTGGGTCTCCACGCCCAGGTAGGCGGCGACATCGTCGATGGTCTCCTGGCCGGGGGTGGCGACCCTCTCGATTGGTTGCGGTTCGCCGTGGTCGAAGACGGGCTTCTGGGCGGTGGCGATTTCGATGTTGGCGGCGTAGCGGCCGGAAGGGCTGACGACGAGGGTGTCTTCGCCGGCCTCGGTGAGGCAGTGGAACTCGTGGGCGCCGGAGCCCTGCATGGCGCCGGCGTCGGATTCGACGATGGCCGGCTCGATGCCGCAGCGGCGGAAGGCGCGCAGGTAGGCCTCCATGAAGTCCTGGTAGGTGGCCTCCTGGCTTTCCAGGTCGGTGTCGAAGCTGTAGGCGTCCTTCATGGTGAACTCGCGCACGCGCAGCAGGCCGCCGCGGGGGCGCGGTTCGTCGCGGAATTTGGTCTGGAAGTGGTAGATGCAGACGGGCAGTTGGCGGTAGGAGGAGGCGACCCACTGGCCGAGCTCGGTGGCGACTTCCTCGTGCGTCATGGCCAAAACCATGTCGCGGCCCCAGCGGTCTTTGAGGCGGGCCATTTCCGATCCAACCGAGTGGAAACGGCCGGTGCGCTCCCAGAGGTCGGAGGGGTGGACGACGGGCATGAGCAATTCCTGGCAGCCGATGCGGTCCATCTCCTCGCGCACGACCTGCACAACCCGGCAGTGAACCCGCCAGCCCAGCGGCAACAGGCTGTAGATGCCCGCGCCCAACGGCCGGATGTAGCCGGCACGCAGCAGGAGGCGATGGGACGCGACGGTCGCCTCGGCGGGATCGTCGCGAAGGGTGCGGGCGAACAGCCGCGACATGCGTTGCATGGAGACGGCGCCAGGGAAGGAGTTGTGAGAAGCCGCTCAGTGTAGCCCCGGCCCGTGGCGCGGGACGGGCGACGAAGCGAATGTTTCACGTGAAACATTCGGGCTGGGGCTTGACGGGTGCGGGCCGCTGGATTCGCCGGGTGCTGTGCCCGCGGCTAGGCTGCCGACGATTGACGGGACGGGATTCGGAGCCTCGTGGACAACCCCTTCGGTGGCCGACCAGCGGCAGCGGCACCTGATTTGGGCGCACTGCGGCGGCCGTTGCCGGCGGGAGTCGACGTCGACCTGGCGTTCGCGTGGCCGTTGCTGGAGTCGTACGCGGACGCCGCGGGCACGCCCGAGTCGGACTGCGCCTGGAGCGTGTTCGGGCACTACCGGCTGGCGGCGGTGGCGGCGGCGCGCGCGGCCGAGGCCGATGCGGCCACGGCGGAGTTCGACTTGCTGGCAGGGTCGGCCCTGCGGCACGTGGCCGATAGCGTCTGGCAGGCCGGCCGGTGGCTGGCGGAGGCCTTTGACCTGCGGCTGTCGCCGCGGGTGCGTCCTGATCCCGGTGGGCGCGAACTGGCAGGGCGCCTGATGTTCCTGGACCCGGCGCTGGGATCGGCGCTGCAGGAGCGGCGGCTCTGGCTGGGCGACATCGCTGGGATCGGGCGACGAGTGGGTCAGTCGCCGGTGACGTTTCGGGAGGGTGGATCGGATCGCGTGCCGGCGCCGATCGGACGCGTGCCGGTGGCCGAGGCGTTGCAAGGGCACCTGGAGGAACTGGACGGCTTTCTGGGGGCCGTGGTGTCGGCCATCGAGCGCCATAGCGCCGCCGGCGGGCGGACGCGCGAGGAGCCGGATGAGGCGTGGTTGAACGACTGAGGGAACGCGCGAGGGCTTGGTAGCGCGCGTCGGCTAGAGTTCCCTGGGCGGCGGACCGGAATGACAGCACGGGGAGCAACTGGAATGTCGCCAGAACTAATCGGGACTCTGAGCGTGGGCGTGGCACTAAGCGGAATCCTCGGCAGCATGATCATGGGGATCCGGGGCGACTTGAACGGCTTGACGGACCGGGTGGCCAGGATTGAGGGCGTGATCGAAGGCGTTCTCACGAGCCGGGGCGGCCCGCCGGCTTAAATCCGCCCGTCGGTAGAGGTCGGCGACCCACCATCGCGAGTGACTCCCCGCCCGCCGGACCACATCGGCCGCCCGAACTAGGATCTGGACGAGGTCTGGCTGAACGACTGCGAGGTCAGACTCCTCTGGCGATGGTGTGGAGCCAGGGGGTTTGGGTGGGGGT
>DAOUIX010000003.1:0-20203 GCA_034423235.1 Chloroflexota bacterium
CCTGATTGGAGCTACGGACCCTTTGTGACTGCCACGACGACCTTTCCATCGTCAAGCCAATCGCGGCCTCACTATGGATACTGCCAAGGGCGCCTATAAGCCCAGGGTGAACCTGATGTGAAAGGTTCTTGATTTTGTCCAGCTTGGTGGACCGAATGGGATTCGAACCCACGACCTCCGCAATGCGAGTGCGGCGCTCTTCCGACTGAGCTATCGGCCCTCAGCAGCACCCTCCGGGGCTGCAGTTCTTGCCCTCTCCTGGGCGAGAGGCGGATTCCGGCGTACTCGCCGGAAATCGGTAAGGGGTCTTCCTGTCGTGATCTCGCCCGCGCTAGAGACCTCCTGCCTCAACTCCCCAATACCCGGGTGCCTCTTTTCCCTCTCCCTTGAGGGAGAGGGTCAGGGTGAGGGTGGCTGCCAGCCCTTGCACCCAGGCTCAGGCCAAGCTTCCAAACTGCCCCGACTCAACCAACCGAATCCAGATCCGAAAGAGCCTACGCCGCAGGCGCAACCCTCACGCGCTTCCGCCCCCGAACCTGCTCAAACACCAGCGTGCCGTCAGCCAGCGCAAACAGCGTGTGATCCCGGCCCACGCCCACGTGAGATCCGGGAAGCAGCTTCGTGCCCCGCTGGCGGGCGATGATCTGACCCGTCCGGATCGCCTCGCCCGCGAACTTCTTTACCCCCAGCATCTTGGGGTTGCTGTCGCGACCGTTCCGGCTGCTGCCAAGACCCTTTTTGTGTGCCATCGCTCGTAATCCTTCCGTTTTGCTCGCCTATGCCGGCTGCGCGCTGATTGAATCGATCCGTACCCGCGTCAGCTCCTGGCGGTGACCCATCCGGCGTCGCCGGCGCTTACTCGCCTGGTACGTAAAGATCCGGATCTTCGGACCCCGCACGTGCGCCAGCACGCTCGCCTCGATCGAGGCGCCGTCGACCGTCGGCTGCCCAACCTGGACGCCATCGTCATCGCTCACCAGCAACACATCGTCAAACGTCAGCGACCCTGACGCCTCAGCGTCCAGTCGCTCCACCTCGATCACATCCCCCGGCGACACGCGAAACTGCTTGCCCCCGGTCGCAAAAACCGCGTAACCCATAACGATCCCGTCGCTGGTTCTACCTGAAGTGCGGCGTCCCAACCGCGCGCCAATCCAACCCAGCGCGCCACGCCGTCAACCCATCCATGCTAGCAAACCCCCTCCCCTCGCCATCCTCCGCCTCTTCTTCGTAGAGCCTGCCCTGAGCTTGCCGAACGGGGGCCGCGTCTCTGACCAGCCTCTTCCGCTCCACCCGCTTCCCCAGACACCCAACCGTTCGTGGTGAGCCGGCCCAGAGTCTTCGGCGGGCCGAGTCGAACCACAACACCACAACACCCAACCCTCCTACGCTGTCCCCTCTTCCCTCTCCCCTCCTTCAATCCCTCTCCCCGCCCCCCCGAACCGGATTGATCACCCGCACCCCGTCATAATCCTGCTCCGAGCTCAGATCCTCCGAATACACCGCATCGCACTCCAGCGCCCGCGCCGCCGCCAGGATCGCCCCGTCCCAGTACGAGATCTGGAAGCGCTGGCTGATGGCCACGGCCGTTTCGAAGACCTCTCGCGTCATGTGCTGAATCGGCTTGTCCAGGAAGAGCCTCAGAAACCCCATCGCGTGATCAGGCGCCAGCCTGCCCGGGTGCGCCGGGTGCGTCGTGCGCCAGTAAAACTCCTGCAAGACCTGCACCGACAGCGCCAGGTCCGGCTCCCGCAATAACGCCCGCGCCTGTCGACGCTTCACCGCGTCCCCCGGTGTATGTTGTGCGGCGTAGATGAGCACGTTTGTGTCCACCAATCGCATGCTGAGCGTCTACCCCTCCGGGTGTTCGTCGGTCTTGCGAACCTGGTATGGCGCGGCGGACTCCGCGGCGCGCGCATCCAGCTCGGCAAGCTCCATCGCCAGCATCTCGCGCTCCCGCTCCGCGACGTCCAGTCGAATCTCCAACCGTGCCCGCTCGCGATCGTGCACCTCGTCCCGCGTCATCCGGTGATATCCGCGCAAGCCGACGCCGCGCGCGTCCCAATCCGTGAACAGATCGTCAAGGCGCTTCACATACGCCTCGTGCGACGCCTGCCGATTTGCCGCAGTCTGCTCCGTCAGGAATCCGCCTGACCGGCTCCCCAGGTATTCCCGCACCAGCGCCGATACCGAGGTATCCAATTCCGCCGCTCGAATCCGCGCCCGCCGATACGTCGCGTCGTCCACCGAGACCGTAATATTCCGCATTTCCACAGTCCCACAGTTCCTGTGATCCACAGTCTATGCCAACCACCCCGCCAGGTCAGACCCCCTCCGTCATCCCGGCGTCCGCAGCCTGGATCCAGTCTTCCGTGCCCCTACCTTTCCCAAGCCCCCGAACCGTTCGTGGTGAGCAGGCCCAGAGTCTTCGACGGGCCGTGTCGAACGACCCCACCCCAAGCACCTCACCCCACCACCGTGAACCGGCATTGACCAGACCCACCGCCGCGCCTAGCATCGTGAGCCGGGGCGGACGGCATCAGCAGCCCACGCATGGAGCCTATGCCGCGCGGAGCGACAGCCTGCGCCCGGAGGATCCGATGGACACAGCCGCCTCGCTGGATGTTGGAACCTTCTTGACCGTTGCGGTCACCGGCGGGGCGGCACTAAGCGGGCTGATCCTTGCGCTATTTGCCTGGCTCCGTTCCGATATTCGCGACCTTCGCCAGCGTCTCGATGGCTTCATCGACAGTCACGGACCGGCTCGGCCGGAAGCGAGCGATGCGCGCGCGCTGCGGGACATCGTGCGCGAGGTTCTGCGCGAAGAACTGGCCAAACCGGCGCACCCCACCGATCCGACCTGACCCTCCCGTTTTCCTCCTCCGCCATCCCGGCGTCCTCGGCCGGGACCCAACAGCACCCAACCCCCCGACCCCATCCAGGCCATCCCTGGTGCCCAGCCAGACCAGGTGCTCCCAACCTTCACCCCGTTCGTGGTGAGCCGGCCCAGAGTCTTCGGCGGGCCGTGTCGAACCACACCCCCGACACCCAACCCTACGGACTTGCCCTCTTCTCCGTCTCACTCCTCTCCCCTCTACCCTCTCCCCTTCAGCAAGGAGCGCCGCAACCTCGATATGCGTAAAGGCTGAACACAGACATCGTCGCGGGACAATCGATCCATGCGCATCGCCCTCGCCGTCATCCTCATCGCCGCCCTCGCCCTCGCCGTCGGCTTCTGCATTCAGCGCCACAACACCGTCACCGGCACGATCACCTTCGAGGGCGACCCAACAATCCCCGCCGGCGCCGTCCTCACCGTGTCCCTGCGCGACGTCTCCTACCAGGACGCCGCCTCCACCCTCATCGCCTCCCAGACCATCTCGAACCCCGAGCGCTTCCCCATAGATTTCGCCATCCGCTACCAGCCCAACGACATCGACCCCCGTGCCACTTACGGCCTCGGCATCCGCGTCACCCTCAACGACCGCCTCATCTACATCAACGACACCGCCTTCGACGTCCTCACCCGCGGCAACCCCAGCCACGGCCTCAACGTCTGGGTCATAGCCGTCGGCGACCCCTAACCAACGCTCGCCTAAACCTGCAGCCCATCCATGGCGACCGGAAAGGCGTCGGCGGTGCGGAGCGTGGCCGATCGCGCTTCCACCTCGGGTGTCAGCCGGCGATTCGACGCAAACGGCACGGTTACTTCGTGCTGGCCGCCGTGCGAGCGCAGGCGCGAGCCGCTCAGGACCGATAGATCGTGCGCCCCCGGCGCTCGCCCAAACACTGAGCCCCGATCGCTCAGCAGCACGATGTCGCCGATGCGGTCGTCCGGCAACTCGTACGTCCTCGCGGCTTCGGCGCGTGGCGAGGCGTCGTCGATACGCGCGTCCTCGCGCAATCGCTCGATCGCCGCATCCACCTGGTCGGGTGGCAGATGGACGGTCGCAAACGACCCCAGGCCCGCGTGGTGCGTCACGTGCGGATCGGTGATCGGCAGCACCACCCGGAACGGTCCGGGCGCCGCGCCGCGCAGCAGCGACTCCAGGTAGACAATGTTGGGCGTGCCGTCGGGATGGCACTTGTCATTCATGCCATGGTCCGCGGTCAGCAGGATCACGGCCCCCAGCGCGTCCAGCTCGGCCAGGCGGCCATCGAGCGACGTGTAGAACGCGTCGGCCTCGGGCGTGCCCGGCGCATGGGTGTGCTGCACAAAGTCCGTGAGCGATAGGTAGCACAGGTCAGCCAGTCGCTCGCGCACCAGGTACACGCCGCAGGCCATCACGAAGTCGCTCATGCGGCCTGAGTAAATGTCGGGGTTGTCCCGGCCCATGCGCCGGGTGACACCCGCGATTCCGTGCTCGTGCTCGGTTGTCTCGTGGGCCAATTCGCCGGAGAAGCAGATGCCGCGCCAGCCGGTAGCCAGCATGGTGCGCAGCTTGTCCTTGGCCGTAATGGCGGCCACGCGGCGGTCGTCCTGGCTGTACCGGACGAACAACGACTCGCAGCGCAAGAAGCGCGGGTGGTCCATCATCACCTCGACTTCGCGCTGGGCGTCGTAGAAATAATTGCCGGAGATCCCGTGCGCCGCGGGCGGCTGGCCGGTGACGATGGTCATGTTGTTGGGATTGGTGAACGAGGGAATCGCCGCCGGGACGAGGTGGTACGCACCCTCGCGCTGAAAGCGCGCCAGCGTGGGCATGCACCCGTGATCGATCGCCGCATCCACATACGCCGGGTCGGCCCCGTCGGCGCAGATCACGACCACGGGCGACCGGAATTCAGGCAACGGCAGCCTCCCGTTCAACATTCAGATCCTCGGCCAGTCTAAAGGCGATGTCGCCTCCCGCTGGCCTGAGACCGCCGAAGAGCCTTCCCTGAGCTTGCCGAAGGGGGGAATCTAGCCCTCCTTCCGCGCCCGACCCCCAACCGGTGCGCACCGCCGAAAACTGAACACATCCCCCGCCAAAGTGAACACATTCCGCCGAAAACTGAACACATTGGCCTCGCCGAGTGAACACATGCGCCGACGCGCCGCCGCGTCCTCCTCAGTCACTCCAGTCGCGACGGGTAACCATCCCCACATCTCCCGCACCCCTCCTTCACCGTCCCCCGCTTCGCTCTCATCTCAACTCTCACCACGCTTCGCTCACTCCTTCCTCGATTTCTCGCTCCCCACTTGCCCGTTGTAAGCATATCGGGTACACTAGGGCCAGCCATCCATCGCCTCCTCGAGCCTCCCAATGCCCTGGCCCCTCCCCCGCCTGGCCGCCCTCCTCGCGCTCCTGCTGCTCCCACTAGCCCGCTACGCCCAGCCTTGCTGCGCTCCTAACAACTCTCACCGCCTCACCACAAAATCCGCCGAATCTTTCGCCCGCCGATTGACGCCAGCGAACAATCTCGACAATCTGCGCTCACAACCCGCCAAGGAACCCAAACCATGCAATACCGCAAACTCGGCGACACCGGCCCTGAGGTCTCCGCCCTCGGCTTCGGCGGCTGGCCCATGGGCGGCGCCCGCTACGGATCCATCGACAACGACCTGGCCGTCGCCGCCATCGGCCGCGCCCTCGACCTCGGCGTCACCCTCTTCGACACCGCCGTCGCCTACGGCCTCGGCACCTCCGAATCCCTCATGGGCAACGCCCTCCAGGGCCACTGGGACGACATCGTCGTCGTCACCAAAACCGGCGTCGTCCCGCAGCCCGACAATCCCGACGTTTTCTACCGCGACTCAAGCCCCGAAACCATCAGATCCCAGTGCGAATTCAGCCTCAAGGCCCTCGGCACCGATTTCATCGACGTCTACCTCATCCACTGGCCCGACTTCGACACGCCCAGGGACGAAACGATGCGGGCCATGGAAGACCTCAAGGCCGAGGGCAAGATCGGCCACGTCGGCGTCTCCAACTTCTCCACCGCCCTCATGGACGAGTGCCTCGCCGTCTCCCCAATCGTCGCCAACCAGGTCGGCTACCACATGCTCGACCGCCGCCACGCCGACGAGATCATTCCCTACTGCGCCAACAGCGGCATCGGCGTTATGGCCTACGGCTCCCTCGCCCACGGCGTCCTCACCGGCGCCTTCAAACCCGACCACAAGTTCGAAGAAGGCGACTGGCGCGCAGGCGGTACGGCGTTCGGCCTCCCGCTCTTCGACCCCGACTACCTGCCCGAAACCCTGGAGGCTGTCGACGAAGTCACCTCCGCCGCCGAGCAAGTCGGCCTCACCACCCCGCAGCTGGCCTTGCGCTGGGTCCTCGACGAACCCGCCATCTCAACCGCCTTGGTCGGCTTCCGCACCCCGGACGAGGTTGATGCCGCCGTCGACGCCCTGGAAGCCGATCTGCCCGACGGTCTGATGTCCGGTCCCAACGAGGCAACGTTCGAGGCCTACCAGCGCCTTCTCGCCGGCGGGGCGCCCACCACCACCGACCAGGGGCCAGTCCGCCGAACCTAGCCTTCGACGACCACCGCTCCCAGCACGTTCGCGCCGCCCTCCCGCAGGATCGCGCGCGCCCGGATCGCGTCGTCCCGGTTCGTCCGCGCATGCACCACCGCCAACAGCACCCCGTCCGCCTGGGCCGCCAGCGCCCGCCCATCCGGCACATCCAGCAACGGCGCCCCCGCCACGATCACCAGGTCGTGCGCCTCCGCCTCGCCACGCAACCAGGCCGGAAACACCGCCCCGGACAGGAACGCCGGATCACCAGCTCGGACCGCCTCAGCCGTCACAACGGAAAGATGATCCGGCACGGTATGCGCTGCTGACTCACTGTCGCTGGCCGTGCCATCCACGTCGGCATCAACCAGCAGGACCCGCCGCCCCGTCTGCGCCAGCGCCGCCGCCAGGTGCGCCGCCACATGGCGTCGCGGCTCCTCGGCGTGTGGGCTGGTCACGGCCACCACAGCGTGCGGCCGCTCGCCCAGCGCCACCAGCGTATTGGCGCGCAGCTCCGTAAAGCCCTCCGCCAGCGTGTCGCCCGAAGGCACGTCGGCCAGGATTCGAGGCTCAGCCACGGGACATCCGCGTGAGCGGCCAGATCAGCCAGATCGCCGCAACGCCCAGCACCGCGCCCAGCACCGCGGCGATCGGCAACGCAACCTCGGCCCGCGGCCACACCGGAGCCCCCGGCGCCCGCGCTGGGTCGATCACGGCCACCTCAAGACCACGCTCCCGATCGTTCAGCCGCTCCGGCGTCGCCACCTCCGCCACCAGCAACGCCGCCAGCCCGTTCACCGTAGCCGCGGCTCGTGCCGCGTTGGAGTCTTCGGACTGAATCGTGACGAGCAGCCGGTCGCTGTCCCCGTTGGTGCGGACGTTGCGGACAATCTCCCTGTCCGACAGCCCACCACGCTGCGCCTCGGGCAGGCGTGCGGCGAAGGCCTCCGAGTCCACCCAGGCGGCATAGTTGCGAATCAGCCGCGCCGAGGCCTCGGCGGCTCCCAGATCGGCAATCCGCGGCCGGATCGACACGTTGGTCGACGCCCGATAGACCGGCGTTGCTACCAGGACGATGACCAACGCAACCAGGCCGGCGACGACGGCCGATGCGGCCGCTCCGACCAGCAACAGGCGGAGCGGCGGCTGTTCAGGCGGTCCCGGACTGGCCGCGCTCACCGAACGGACCCAATCACGGATGTGTCCAGCAGATCGGCCACGTCGTCCGCAAACAGTCGATTGACCCGCCAGTCCACAACCAGCACCGCGAGCACGGCCGCAAGCAGCGCCGCCAGCGTTGCCAGCGCGGCGTTCAATACCACGAACACCAGCCGCGGTCGCTTGGCTTCATCCGTCTTGTCGATCAGGCGCAGCGTTCCCAACTCGCTGAGGCTGGGATACAGCCGGGTCTGATCTTCGACCAGCAGCTTCACCGCGGCGTCAATGATCGCCTGCGCCGATCGATCTTCCCAGCTCAGTTCAAGGCGCAGACCGCGCGCGAGTGGGAACACGTCGATCGCGCTTGCCAGCACTTCCAGGTTCACCGCAACGCCTTCCTCGCCCACGGCCTGCACGACCTCGCGGAGCAGGCTGCGGCCACGGGCCAGGCGAACCAGGTCCTCGATCACAACCGACGAGGCTTGGGCCCGGCTGTTCTCGATCCCGAACTGGCGGTCTTCACTGTCCGGTGGCAGTTCCAACACCAGCAGCAACTCGGCTTCCGCCTCGTAGTTCACCGGACCAAAGGCCTGCCAGAGAAGCGACCCGGCCAGCGTCGCGACGACGACAGCCGTGATGAACCACCACCAGCGACCCAGGATTCGACCAACGCGTTCCGTCGTCATCCGGCTGCCGTAACCGGAGGTCGGCCGTGCGCGTGCAGGCAATCGTTCACCGCCTCCAGCAACGAGCGTCTGAAGTTCTCGCGGCTGAAGCGGTGGGCGTTCGCCACGAGCGCGTCCGTATCGAAGGTCATTGCCCGCACTCGCCGCAAGGCCGCGCCAAGCGATGCCACCGTCTGCTCATCAAAGAGGATGCCTGTCGTGCCGTCGATCACTGTATCCAGCGCCCCACCTGAGCCAAAGGCCACCACGGGCCGGCCGGCGGCCTGGGCTTCAACCGGGGTGATCCCGAAGTCCTCATCACCAGGGAAGAGGAACGCCCGGCAGCGCGCCATTTCCTCGCTCACGTCGCGGTCGGGCAGCCTACCAAGAAAGCGGACCGTTGGCCCCGCCAGCGCCCGAAGGTCGGCTTCCGCGCGTCCGGTGCCCACGATCCGCAGTTGCAGTCCAAGCTGAGTGCAGGCGCGTACCGCCAGGTCGATGCGCTTGTAGGGAATCAGGCGCGACACGATGAGAAACGTGTCATTCACGTCCGCCGTTGGGCTGAACCGATCCACGTCCACCGGCGGATAAACGATGCGTGACGATCGTCCATAGAACCTGCGGATCCGCTCAGCCACTGCTGTCGAGATCGCTACGAACTGCGTCACGCGCTGGGCGGCCCGGCGGTCCCAGCGACGTGCCCAGGCGAGGACGTGCGGAAGCAGCAGGCGCGACCACACTGGCGCCTTTTCGCCGGCCAGGTAGGCCTCAGGCATCCACAGGAACCGCGTGGGCGTCAGGCAGTAGCACACGTGCACCGCTTGGGGCGGTGTGCGCACGCCTTTGCAAAAGGCGCTGGAATTGCTGATTACCAGGTCGGCCTCCGGAATCCGCAGGCTGCCGAAGGCCAGCGGGTAGAAGGGCAACAGCGCCTGGTGGTTGGTTCGCCAGAGCGGAAACCGCTGGAGCCACGTGCGCCGAATGTCCAGGCGCTTGAAGGCCGGATCAACCAGCGCCGGGTCGTAGAAGGATGTAAACACCGGCGCCGATGGAAACATGCCATGCAGCTCAGCCAGCACGTTTTCGGCGCCGCCCTGCTGATTGAGCCAGTCGTGGACCAGCGCTGTGCGCGGACCCGTCACGGCTGCGGGATTCGTATCAATACGCGCCGCGCCCGCTCAGGACGGTCGGAATGGTCTGCAGGAGGATGCGAAGGTCCAGGCCCAGCGACCAATTGGAGACATAAAAGGTGTCCAGCATCACCATTTCGTCAAAGCCCAGGTCGCTGCGTCCGCTGACCTGCCACAGGCCGGTCAGGCCCGGCAGGACTCGCAGGCGGTGACGTGCCCACGTGTCGTACTGCGCCACTTCGTCGGGCACCTGGGCCCGCGGCCCAACCAGGCTCATATGGCCTAGCAGCACGTTCAGCAGCTGCGGCAGTTCATCCACGCTCATTCGGCGAAGAAGGCGGCCCACCCGTGTTCGGCGTCGGTCGTCGGGCGCCTTGAACAGCAACGGATGCACCTCATCCTTGAAGAGTTCGCGTTTCCGAGCCTCCGCGTCCTGCACCATCGAGCGGAACTTGAACACACGAAACGACCGCCCGTCTCGCCCGATTCGCGTTTGGCGAAACAGAATCGGCCCCGGCGAATCCAGTCGAATCGCCAGCCCGATCACGAGCCACAGCGGCGCTGTCAACAGGAGTCCCAGCAGGCTGACCGTCAAGTCCAGGGCGCGCTTTTGCAGGTATCGGAAGCCGGTGATCTCGGGATCGCGCAGGGTCACCAGCGGAATCCCCGCCACGGGATGGATATCCATGCGGCCGAACTGCGCTTCGAGCAGGTCGGGCACCACGCGAAACTGCACGCCCTGTCGGCGACACCGCTCGATGACCGGCGCAAGTTCGTGCTGCACGCTTGAGGGAAGCGCGGCGTAAACCACGTCTACCGGTTCGGACTCAATCACCTCCGCCAGGTCATCCACGGTTCCCAGGCGCGCGAACCGGCCAAACGCCGTACTTGCCCCGTTGCCGTTCGAGTCGAGGTACCCAATCACTCGATTACCGAGGCTTCGATGGGCGGTGAGCTGTTGCATCAGGAATTTGGCCACCGCGCCTCCGCCCACCACCAGGATGCGCTGGTTGTCGTAGCCGGCTCGCCGCAGCAGTCCAAGGCCCATTCGACGCAACAGCACCCAGAGCACAGCGAAACCGAGGCCGAACGTGCCCAGGTAGAGAAACATCAAGCGGGAAAAGAACACGGGACGCGAGACGAAGAACACCACGATCACGGCCGCCGTACCGATCAACGTCCCGACGGCGATTCGGCCCAGATCTTCAACCAGCGAAGCGCCGTGGCGCGGTTGATAGCGGCCCAAGCCCGCGAAGCTGAGCAACGTCACCGGTATGAAGAGCCCGGCAACCACCCAATAGGCGTCGAGCGGCGTGAACTGAAACTCATTGAGCGCAGGGCCAAGGCGCCATGTGTAACGAGCCGTGTAGGCAAGCAGGAAGGCGCCGAACAGCAGCAGAAGGTCTCCAACCGCCAGAACTCGCGCCGAGGCCAGGAACCGCCAGGCGGCATGGTGATGTCGCCGTTGGGTGGCTGAGCGCGCGTTCGTCGCGGCCGACGGCGAGGGCCGGGGGCTGCGCACGCGAGTCAGCTTGGGTCTAGGGCGCGTTGGTACAGGCTGAGACATCGCTCGGCGGCTACCGTCCAATCGAATCGACGGGCCTGAGCCAGCCCGCGTTCACTCATTCGCACGCGCCGCTCGGCCGACGCGAGGACCGTGGTCATCGCGGCCGCCAGTTGGGAAATATCGCGCGGGTCCACGATCAGGGCCGCGTCACCGGCGACTTCGGGGAGCGACGACCGATTGGAGGTGATGACTGGCGTGCCGCTGGCCATGGCTTCCAGCACCGGAATGCCAAAGCCCTCGTAGCTGGAGGGGTACACGACCAGATCGGCTGCACAGTACCAGAACGGCAAGTCTTCCTGCCTAACATAACCCATACGGTGTATCCGCCCGCCGACCGGGCTTTCCTTGAGCGCCGCATCAATTGCCGCAGTGGCCCAGCCGCTGCCGCCGGCCAGGACCAGATCGCCTTGAAAACCGCGGCGCGCCGCTTCGCCGAACGCGCGTACCAACACGTCAACGTTCTTGCGCGGCTCCAGCGTGCCAACGAAGAGCACAAAGGGACGACTGACGCTCCGGCCTTGTAGGAACTCACTGACCTCTGCCTGCGATCGAGGATGAAACGCGGCCTCGCGCCCCGGATAGACCACATGTACGCCGGACGGGTCGATGCCCAGCAGGTCAACCACGTCGTCCTTGGTCGCCTGCGAGTCCGCCAGTACGGACCTGGCGCGACGGGCCGAGAGCCAGGTGGCGGCGGTCAAATACCAGCGCCGGTGCGTGGGGTGCGCGTCTGGCGTTCGCATGAACGAGAGGTCGTGCACGGTCACCACGTGCTGGGTCGGGGCTGCCAGTGGCACGACGTTCAGCATGGAGTGGACGAGGTCCAGCCGAGCCGAGCCAATGTGCCAGGGCGCCAGCAGGTGTTCCCAGAGCACCCGGATACCCGTGCGGGAGGTGGGCGCGCGGGTTCGCAAGACCCGGACGGGCGTGGCCGGCGTGAACGGCAGCGTTCGCACCTGGTCGTTCAGGAAGAGCGTGAAGTCGTGCCCGGTCGGCTGTGCCAGCAACGCTTCCACAAGATTCGTCGTGTAGCGGCTCGGCCCCGCATTGCGGTATGAGGCATCGGTTCGCAACACCAGTGCGTTTAGCCCAACGCGCGGCACTGTTTCCTCGCAGACGGCGAGCCACCCGGCCCTGGACTCTCACAGTATGAAACGGTCGGCCGGTCAGTCTTGTGACTCTGAAGTGCCGATCGGTCGGAAGTTCCCGGTCCCGGGTTTCCCCGGGCTGCCCTCGGCCAGGAACTGCGGGTCGCGCGTGGCGCGGCGGGGCGGGTCCGCCGACGCAGCGACTCATGCGTGGAGCCTCGGGTCGTCGGGGCGGCGCTACAACGCAAGCGGGGGACGGCCATCAGCCGTCCCCCGCTGTACAGGCTTTTCCGGCGGCTATTCCGCCAGTGCCGGTCCTTACCGGATGGCTTCCTGCGTGGCGCGGTCAAAGAGCTGCATGTTGCTCATGTCCAGCACCAGGTCGAACGGGTCGCCGATGTGAGCCGACGTTCGCGGGTCCACGCGGGCGATGTAGGACTCGTCGCCGGCCAGCATGTATAGGTAGACCTCGCTGCCCAGCGGCTCCGTCACATCCACGTCCGACGTAATCGTCGCGTCGTTCGGAATCTGGTCCGGCTTGTACTGCGGGTCGAAGATGTCCTCCGGCCGAAGTCCGAAGACCACGTCCTGGTTCAGGTGGCCCACGTAGGGGGCGCGCCGGTCGGGCGGTACCGGGACCTTGAAGGAGTCGGTTTCGACGTACATGTCGTCCGCTGTGCCCGTGAGCCGTGCGTCAAAGAAGTTCATGGCCGGGCTGCCGATGAAGCCGGCAACGAACATGTTGCTCGGCTCCTCGTAGACCTCCTGCGGCGGACCGATCTGCTGGAGCACGCCGTCGCGCAGCACGGCAATGCGGCTGCCCATCGTCATGGCTTCCATCTGGTCGTGGGTCACGTAGATGACCGTTGCCTGCAGGCGCTCATGCAGCCGGATCAGCTCGGCGCGCGTCTGCACGCGCAGCTTCGCGTCCAGGTTGGACAGCGGCTCGTCCATCAGGAAGACGGCCGGGTCGCGCACAACGGCGCGGCCGAGCGCTACACGCTGGCGCTGCCCGCCCGACAGGGCCTTCGGCTTGCGGTCCAGCAGCTCGGCAATGTTCAGCATCTCGGCGGCTTCCTGCACCCGGCGCTCGATCTCCTTGCGCGGGGTGTGCCGCAGACGCAGCCCGAACGACAGGTTGTCGTACACGCTCATGTGCGGGTAGAGCGCGTAGCTCTGGAAGACCATGGCGATGTCCCGGTCTTTGGGCGCAATGTCATTGACCAGGTCGTCGCCGATGTAGATGTTGCCGTCGCTCAACTCTTCGAGGCCGGCAATCAGGCGGAGGGTGGTGGACTTGCCGCAGCCGGAGGGGCCGACCAGCACGAGGAATTCGCGGTCCTCGACTTCGATCGACACGTCTTGTACGGCGGTGACCTCGCCAAAGCGCTTGGTCACGCGGTCCAAAGTTACGCTAGCCATACACTCACTCCTTCGTCTCTCTCATTGAGCCGCGACGCGCGTTAGGCCGCTGGCTCTTCGACCGTCGGCAACGGACCGACGGTCCGGCGGGAACAGAACTGTTCGGCGAAAGCCGTTTCTCACCGAAGAGCGGGCGCGGCCGTCCGGCCGGCCCGGATTGCCTGGGCATCCTCGATAGGCGTGTCTCCTCCACAAACGCCGCACCAGTGGAGCGGACGGTAACAACGGCGCGTAATTCTGGTCAACCGGCGCCCGAGGCTCACCCTGACACGCCCGGCGCGCCCGGCGCGAGGGGGAATTCCCTAGCCCGTCGCCTGGGAACCGCCAGCAGGGCGTGTGTGCCGCGGGTGCAGCCGGGTTTCCCGCGCCAGTTGCGACCCAAACGCGGCGGCGCCCAGGACGATGAGGCTGCTGGAGTAGAGCCAGATCAGCAGCACCACCACGGTGGCCAGCGGGCCGTACACCGCGTTGAAATTGCCAAAGGTGGCCACATACCACACGAAGACGCTCTTTCCGATTTCGAACAGCACGGCCGCAACGCCGCCGGCGAGCAGCGCGGCGCGCCGGGGGAGCGGCTGGGCGGGCAGCACGCCAAACAGCAGCGCAAAGATGCCCGTCGTCATGACGAGCGGCACGACGATGGTCAGTCCGCGCAACAGCGCGCCCAACGTGGCCAGCGCGCTGTCCGGTCCCAGTACCTCCGCCTGGTGGACGATTGTCAGCCCCGCCGTCAGTGCCAACGAGACCGCCAGCATCGCGCCGGCCAGCATGCCCACCCCGAGGTCCAGCAACCGACCCTGCACAAACGTGTGCCGCTGCTGCGCGCCCACGGCCGCGTTCAGACCCCGGCGCAGCGCCGCGAACAGATTGGAGCCGGTCCACAACAGACCGAGCAGCGACACGATGCCCACCTGGCCGCGCAGGTCGGTTACCGACTGGACGATGCCGCCCAGCAAGGCTTGCGACTGCGGCGCAATGAAGCTGGCCACCTCGAGAATCTGTACGGCCAGTACATCGGATTCAACGAAGAACGACGCACCGGCCGTGACTACGGCCAGCAGCGGAACGAGCGAAATCACGACCTGGAAGCTGATCGCCGCCGCGAAGGTCGGCACGTCGCGGCGGCCGATTCGATGGGCCGTTTGGAGCGGCAGGCGCAGCCAACGGTGCCGTTCCGCCCAGGTCAGTGCGTGCTGGACCGACGACGCCAGGTCTCGCGCCTGTGTGCTGGCTGACCGGGCTCTCCGTCGCGCTCGCCACGTCCGGCGGCTTCGTTCGAGCGTGCGTGTGGCTCCTTCGCATCCGGTCGCCGCGGCGCCTAGGACACCTTGGCCGCGACGATTGAGTGCGTCCCTGGGCCTAGCGCCCAAAGGCCGAGGTAGGTGTCGTGGCCTGCCTGCCAACGCGTGGTCTCCACGGCGTGACCGTCGACGAATACCAGGACATTGTCCCAACCGGTCGGCAGGCGCAGTGCCGCCAGACCGCTGGTGCCGGTGTCGGCCCGAATGTCCAGGGTCACGGATGCCGGTTCGACCGTCTGTACGACGTCGATCGTGCCGCCCGCCGGCCGCACCGCCCGCAGTCCGCCGCTGCGGTCGCCCAATCGGCAGGTCACCCGGTAATAGTCGGTTGCAACCTCCACGCCGAACAGCCCGCGGATGACCGCCTGCGCCATCGTGCCCGCGGCGCCCGCGAACTGGGGCGATCCCTGGCCAGACCGGCTGGGAATGTGGAACCACTCGTGCACGCCGTCAGCGGATTCCCAGGCCCGGGCGACGGCGTCCAGGTGACCGATAGCCCGTTCGGCGTGGCCGTGCTCGAACTCGCTGACGATCTGCAGTCCGCCCCACCAGTCCCACACGGCGCCGTTCTGATACTCCCCAGCGGCCATGCGTCGACTCTGAAAGAAGTCGTCCGGATACGGCGGCGAGAGCGTCAGACCGGCGCGATTGGTCCCAGCGGCGGCCTCGGCTTGCGCCGCCGCCTCGAAGATCGGCACGACGTGCCCGGGCGCCGCGATCCCGGCATAGATTGACAGGACGCTGCTGATTGGAATCACGGCGTCCTCGTCAAACGGGTCGGTCCAGTCCGTGGCGTGCGCATGCACGCGGTAGTGGCCGCGATCGGGCTGCCAGAGCTGGGCGTGCGTCTCGGTCTGTACTTGGGTGGCTCGGCCGCGCTGGACCTCGGCGTCCGCCGTCTGGCCCACGGCGTCCAGCATGGCGGCGTAGTCGTGGAGCGCGCGGAAGTGCCACGCCTGATCAAATGGCGACAATGTCAGTTCGTCGCCAGCGGCCAAGTCGGTCGGTTCGGAGCCGGCGCTGCGCTTGACATCGCCCCAGTCGGTGGTGTGCCCGCGATATAGCAGGCTGCCCTCGCTCCAACGGCGCTTGGACCAGAGATACCCGAGCGCGTCGCCGACGCGGTCGATGACACGGCGACCGTCCACCTCTTTGACGAGCCAGTCCGCACCACCGAAGGCCCGGTAGTACGCGTAGGCCGCATGCACCGCGCTCGTTTCCTCATCGCTTACGACCGTGGCCTTATCGATCCAACCTTGTGCGTTGAGGGTGGCGGCCACTGCGCCGTCCGGGGATCCGAATCGATCCTGCGAGGCAAGAAACCCCTCGGCTGGCGTCTGCATGAAGTCACGCGGCAGAAAGAACGGCAGGACAGGCTGAATAGTGGCCATGTCACGCACGAAGATCGGCGCGTAGAGGGCGCCGGCCGAGTTCCCCTTGATGATCCGTCCGTGCCACGGCAACTCGCGGGACGTGGCGGCCAGCGTGGCGTGAATGCGTGCTGGCATTCCACTGATGGTGGGCACGTCGTCAACCCACCAGTCGGTTTCGCTGGCGGACGCTGATTCCCCGTTCGAGCCGGCCTGACGCTCGCCGGGCGCCGCCAGCACCGGACTAGCGCCGCTCGCCAGCGCGATGCCCGAAGCACCGGCCAGACCCAGAAATCGCCGCCGGCCGATGCCTGAAAGAGGCCGTGCCCAGTGGGGCCGGCGCGGGGCGAGGGGAGACTGCATTGGCATGGGGCTAGCTCGAGTCGCGAGTGTGTGCGGGTCGAAAGCCGCGCGCGCACGTTACGCGCGGCGCATCCCAGCGTTGGTCAGTAGGAAAATCATACGTGCCAACGCGATGCTAGGCTGCCGTTTGTGGCCCACCTGCTGACTCGCCGTGTCCTCGGCGCCTCGGCCATTTGGCTTTCATTCCTGTGGCTGCTGGTCAGCGCGGCCCACGCCGATGAGCCGCAGAAGGCGGTGCCAGCCGCCTGCGCCGCCGATTTCGCCATTCCAAGTGGTCGCTTCTACACGCAGACCGGCGGTGAGGGCGTGGGATTCCCGGTGTGGGACGACGGCGAGGCCCGCTTCTGGAGCGCCTTCGAGGCACTGGGTGGGATCCCGGTCGTTGGATACCCGATTTCGCATCGCTTTCAACAGCATGGCTTCACGGTTCAGGCATTTCAGAAGCTGGTCCTGCAGTGGGATCCCAGCGCGGACCGGGCGAACGCCGCCAACACGTTGGACAGCCTGCATCAGGCCGGCTTCGACCCCTGGTTGGCTTCGTTCCGGCAGGTTCCCCTTCACCAGGCCTTGCCGGCCGACGACGGCCAGCCATTTGAGGTCATCATGGCCAATCACCTGGCCCTGCTGGACGCGAACCCTGACATCCGGTCCGAATTCCTGGCGGCGCCAAACTGGCTGACCCGCTTTGGCCTTCCAATTGCCTACCAGGACTTTGGGGCCGTCCGCGTGCTGCGTGCGCAGCGGGTGGTGCTGCAACAGTGGACGACCGACACGCCCTGGGCGCGGGCGGGCGACGTCATCTTCGCCAATAGCGGTGACCTGGCGCGGGAGGCCGGCCTCTTTCCCGACGCGGCGGTTGCTCCCAGACCGCCAGGACCCGCGTTGCCTGAGGACCTCGAGGTGACGTTGGACCATTCGCCGGCGGCGCAAGGCGCCACGCTACTCGCGCAGGCGGCCAGCGGTCGGCCCGACCTGCGCCTTTGGATGGATGGGCGTGAGCTGGCGCTTGCGTGTGCCAACGGCGCCTGGCAGGCCCTGATCGGATTGGCTGCCGACGCCGAGCCCGGCCCACGTCAACTCCAGGTGGAGGTAGGGAGCCTCACAAAGGCGCGGGAATTCCAGGTTGCTGGCGGCGTCTTCACCTCCGCTGAACTCACGGTTGGCGACGACCTGGCCCACTTGCTGGATCCCGGGTCAGCGGCCGAAGAGCGTGCCTTCGTTCAGTCGTTGGTGGACCGAGTGACCGGCCCCCCGCTCTGGACGGGGAGCTTTGGCGTGCCGTCCAGCGGAACCGCCACCTCGCCCTATGGTCAGCGCCGGGTGTTTCATCCGGGGGCCATTCCCTACGTTCACGAAGGCGCGGATCTGGCGGCGCCGCTGGGCACGCTCGTGGCGGCGCCAGCCGCGGGCCGTGTGGCTTGGGCTGGACCGCTGGCGATTCGCGGCAACAGCGTCGTCCTCGACCACGGGTTCGGCGTCTACTCGGTTGTAGTTCACCTGGATCGCATCGATGTGGCGGCAGGGGAGATGGTCACGCCAGGCCACCCGCTCGGCGTCGTCGGGTCCACCGGCCGATCGACAGGGCCACATCTGCATTGGGAGATTCACGTAACCGGCGCAGCGGTGGATCCCGCCGTATGGACGTGGCGCGATTTCGAGGGCGTGCGCAACGGAACCGGTTTCCGGCTCCCCGACGGCTCCACGGCGCCGGTGCCCGCCCCGGCGCCGCCTCCTGCCGGCGAGACCGGGCAGCCACCGGCCGATCTGCCCGCGGGCTAGCTGGGTGAGCCACGGCGCGAGAACGCCGAGCGGCTAATCTGGGAATCGTTCGCCGACCAGCCACTTGTGCATGACTCCACCCTGGCTGACGCGGCTGCGCCGCCTGATTCTGGGTGAGCCCTCGAACGAGTGCGTGCTGCGCACGGCTGCCACGCGGGCCGTGGCGGAGCTGTGGCTGAACCTGCTGGCCGACCACGGCGTGCCGGCGCGCGTCGCGTCGGCGCTGCCGGCGAACTTCATGGGCGATGGCATCCAACATCGACTGATCGTTCGATCGAATGATGCGGAGGAAGCCGAGGCCATTCTGCGGGCGTATTGGGATTCGGCCTGCCCATAGCCGGCAGCCCGTTGTAAATTGCTCCGTTCAGGTCAGATACCCAACGTCAGTTGAGGGGGATTCATGGCCGACCGCCGGTCGATCATCGTCGAACAGTCATACGTCATCGCCGCCGAACCCGAGGCCGTCTTCGACGCGCTGGTGGATCCGGATGTCCTGTCCGAGTGCCTCACGCCGCTGCAGCGATTACGCGTCGGCCCGGGCTCCGGCGGGCGCATTGGGTTTCGCGACCCGGAGTTGGGGCCGGCCATTGGCCGCATCGGCGAACACGACCGTGGCGTACGCCTGACCTGGCGCATGGTGCAGAACTGGCCCAGCGTGCTGTCGTTCGACTTTTTCCGTGAAGCCGGCGGCTGCCGGGTGGACGTGATCCAGTCCGGCTTCGGCGCGCTGCGCGGCGACCATCGCGACATCGATCAGACATTTGCCAACCGCTGGGACGCCTGGATGACCGCCATCAAGGAGCGGTTGGAAGGCTGACGCGCCTCCGCTTCCGGTCGTAGCGATGGATGGGCCCACGGCCGCTACGCCTGACGACGGCTGCCGGTACGCCTCGGTTTCGCCGAGTTCGTGTCGCGGGCAGCGTGGGTTCAGGGCCAATCATGGCTGGTCCGGTCGCTAGACTCGCTGATATACGCGCCCGTAGCTCAGCGGAATAGAGCACTGGTCTTCGGAACCAGGGGTCGGGGGTTCGAATCCCTCCGGGCGTGCCCGCGCACCATCGCTCGGCCATGCGGCGACAGCTCGCCGCCGATGGCGGCCCGGCGTGAAATCAAGGCTCGGCGAATAGCCGTGCATGGTCTCTGACGTTGCGAGCCACGTCGGGTGCCCGGTGAGTCCAGCCCGTCGGCTTGGTGGCTATAGCTTGCACGAGCATTCACATGAGGTGATACTCGGTCTCACTAGCGACGAGACTTGGTAGCAAGACTATGATCGCCAGCGGTTCGGTCGACGATCGTGTCGACGACATTCTCCACAGGTTGGGCTGTCGCGTCACGCAACCGCGTCGTGAGGTGGCGCGGCTGCTTGCCAGCAAGCGGGGGGCATTTAGCGCCGAGTCGATCAACGAGGAACTTCCCGGGGTTGGGCGCGCAACGGTCTACCGAACCATCAGGCTCCTCGCGGAAGCTGGAGTCTTGTGTAAGGCGCTGCTTCCCGACGGATCGCCCCGCTACTCCATCGACCATTCCTGGCATCACCACCATCTCATCTGCTCGTCCTGCGAGACGGTCGAAGAGTTTCGCAGCGCGGAACTCGAACGGCTGCTCTGCGAGTTGGGCGCTGAGATTCCGGGCCGGGTGCTCGGGCACCAGGTCGACTTCTACGTGAACTGTCCGGACTGCCTGCAAGACGAAGGGGCCGATGCGGCCCGCTCAACCGCCGACAACGGAGGCTAGCGCGATGAGATTTGGGATCAAAAGCTTGGCATCTATTGCCATGATTCTCTTGGCATTGGCTGCCTTTGTCGCTTGCGGGGAGGACGCGGACGACGACGAAGGCTTGTCCGTCGTCGCCAGTATCTATCCGCTGGGCTACTTCACGGAACGAATTGGCGGCGACCAGGTAACGGTGACGGTT
>DAOUIX010000004.1:0-1664 GCA_034423235.1 Chloroflexota bacterium
CTCTTCACCCTCCCCAGCGCCACCGGCGGCGAAATCAGCCTCGCCGGCTTCCAGGGCCAGAAGAACGTCGTCCTCGTCTTCTACCGCGCCTTTTGGTGAGGGACCTGTCGCACGCAACTCGTGGAGTTGCAAAACAACTACCAGCAAATCGCTGACCAGAACGCCGAAGTCGTCGCTGTCAGCACCGATAACCTTGAAGGTGCCAAGTGGGCTATCGATAGCCTCGGCGTTCCCTTCAAGGTCGCCTACGACCTCTCCACCGAAGTTCCCAAGGCCTACGAGGTCTGGAACCTCTACGGCGACAACCTCGCCACCGGCTCCGCCTTCGTCATCGACACCAACGGCATCGTCCGCTGGTCCCAGATCTACTCCGGCATCCACGACCTCGTAACCGCCAACGCCATCGTCGAGGCCCTCAAAGCCCTCTAGCCCTCCGCGGCCTCCACGGTCCAGCGGCTCTTTCTCCCTCTCCCCGTGGAGACCTTTGCGTAACCGCGGGATGCGTCGCCGAGGGGGTGCGATCGGCGCCAAACGGCAGCCGGCCAGGGCCATCGGAGCCGCCGATTGGCGGATTCCCAGGCGTTCCCAGGGGGTTCCGTCGCTCCGGCGGCGCACGGATCCCACGTTAGCTAGCCGCCAGCTCGTGCAGGCGGGCCGCGCGCCGCAGGTTGTAGGCCAGGCACTTGAACCACAACTCCACCGCGTTGCGCGTCAGGCTCAGGTAGCGCACCGTCCGGTAGCCGTAGCTCCGCTTCAACGCCCCAAACACGTGCTCCACCGGCGCCCGCCGCGGCCCGATCAGGGCATTGCGCCGTTGCTGCCAATAGGGCAGCCCGCGCTGGTGCTTGTGCGAGCGATGCATGATCCGGTCCTTGATCCCCTGCGCCCGCAGCCGCGCCCGCCGCGCCGTGGACTCGTAGGCCGTGTCCGCGTACACCGCCCGCTCGTCCCCGCTGAGCAGCGTGTCCGCCACCTCGCTTTCGTTCACATGCGCGGGGGTCAGCACCGCCCGCCGGATCAGCCCCGACGCCGCATCCACCCCCAGATGCGCCTGGTAGCCGAAGTGGGCGCGGCCTCCTTTGCGGGTCCAGGTCGCGTCCGGGTCGGTCGTGCTGCCGGCTCCTGGGCCCTCGTCCATCGACGGTCGCCGGGCCTGCGCCGCGACCAGCGTCGCGTCCAGCAACGTGCCCGCCTTGACCAGCCAGCCGGCCGCGTCCAACTGCCGGGTCACCTCGGCGAACACGCGCTCGCCCAAGCCCCGCGCCGCCAGCGCGCTGCGAAAGCGGCTGATCGTCGAGTGGTCCGGCACGGGATCTTGCAGACCCAACCCGACGAAGTGCCGAAACGACAGCCGATCCCACAGCGCCGCCTCGATCTCCGGGTCGGAGGCGTTGTACCACTGCTGCAAGACCAGCACTTTGACCATCACCAACGGTGGATAGCTGGGGCGCCCTTCCGGGGCGGCATAGAGGTCCCGGACGACCGCCGCCACCGGCGCCCAGTCCAGCATCGCGTCGACTTGCTCCAGTTGGTCGTTCCGGCCGACCTTGGCCGGCAACAGCGCGTCCGCGAACGAGGGGGTTCCCAACTGCCGATGCATGGCTTAGCTCCCGTCAACTCTCGTCGTCATAGTGGCCTCTCGCCCGAGTTATGCAAAGGTCTCC
>DAOUIX010000005.1:0-3038 GCA_034423235.1 Chloroflexota bacterium
CTCGGGCGCGGAAGGCGAAATGGACGCGTGGGGCGGCCCGCTGGGGGTGACGAAGGGTCTGTATGGGAAGTACGGCGATCGGATGCTGGACACGCCGATTACCGAGTCGGCCTTTATTGGCGCGGCGGTTGGCGCGGCGGCTTCCGGCCTGCGGCCGGTTGCGGCGTTGATGTTCAGCGACCTTGTGGGGGTGTGTTTCGACCAGATTTAGAACCAGGCGGCGAAGTTCCGCTACATGTTCGGCGGTCGCGCCGAGACGCCGGTGGTGGTGCGCACGATGTATGGCGCCGGGCTGCGCGCGGCAGCGCAGCACTCGCAGTCGCCGTACTCGATTTTCACGCACGTGCCCGGGCTGAAGTGCGTGATGCCAGTGACGCCCTACGACGCCAAGGGGTTGCTGATCCAGGCGATTCGGGACAACGACCCGGTGATCTTCTTCGAGCACAAGGGCCTCTACGAAACGGAGGGCGAGGTGCCGGAGCAGTCCTACAGCATTCCGTTTGGCGAGGCGAACGTGGTGCGCGAGGGCAATGACGTGTCGATCATCAGCCTGGGACTGATGGTGCATCGCTCACTCGAGGCGGCGGAGACGCTGGCCGGGGAAGGCATCCAGTGCGAGGTCGTTGACCTGCGCACGACGTCGCCGCTGGACGAGGACACGGTGCTGGAGAGCGCGGAAAATACCGGGCGAGTGGTGGTGGTGGACGAGGCGCCGCCGCGCTGCAGCATCGCCACGGACATCTCCGCGTTAATCGCCCAACATGCATTTGATGCCTTGGAGGCGCCTATCAGCCTGGTGACCGCGCCGCACACGCCGGTGCCTTTCGCCGGGGTCCTGGAAGACCAGTACATGCCGGACGCCACGCGGATAGCGGCGGCGGTGCGGAGTGTGGCGGGCTACGCGTAATGAGCGGCTCAGACATGCGGGCGCTGGTGATGCCGAAGTGGGGCTTGACGATGACGCAGGGCGTGGTGGTGAAGTGGCTGGTTGACGAGGGCGCGGATGTCGAGCAGGGCGCCGAGTTGGCGGACGTGGAGACGGAGAAGATTCTGAGCGCGGTGGAGTCGCCGGCGAATGGGGTCTTGCGTCGGCAGGTGGTGGCCGAGGGCAGCACGCTTCCCGTGGGCGGCTTGCTGGGGGTTATTGCCGATGCGGACGTTTCGGACGAAGCGATCGATGGCTTCGCCGCCACTTTTGAGGCGGAGTTCACGCCCGAAGCGGAAGCGGTGGCGGGTGAAGGACCGTCGCCGCAACAGGTGGATGTCAATGGGCACTCGCTGCGCTATCTGAAGATGGGCGAGGGGGGCGAGCCGGTCGTACTGGTGCACGGTTTTGGCGGCGACCTGAACAACTGGCTCTTCAACCATGAGGCGCTGTCCGCTGACCGCGCCGTGTATGCCCTGGACCTGCCGGGGCACGGCGAGTCGTCGAAAAACGTGGGCGACGGGACCGTCGGATCGCTGGCGCAGGCGGTCGCGGGGTTCATGGACACGCTTGAGCTGCCGGCCGCGCACCTCGTAGGGCACTCGCTGGGAGGCGCCATTGCGGCCGAGTTGGCCGGTGCGGCGCCCGATCGCGTGCGGTCGCTCACGCTCATAGCCAGCATTGGCCTCGGTCGCGAGTTCCGTCCAGGCTTCCTGGACGGTTTCGCCTCGGCGCGCCGTCGTCGGCAGATCAAGCCGGTGCTGGACGCGCTCTTCGCCGATCCGGCCCTGGTGACGCGACGGCTCGTGAACGAGGTGCTGCAGTACAAGCGGCTGGACGGGGTTGAGGAGGCCCTGGCGGGGATCGCCCGCAATCTCGTATCGGACGGAGAGCAGACCGTCGCCATCCGCGAGCGCCTGGCGACTTACCCGGGGCGAGTCCTGGTGATTTGGGGCGCGGCGGACCAGATCGTCCCGGCCTCGCACGCCGGCGGTCTCCCCGACGGGATGCACGTGGATGTGATCGACGCGGTGGGGCACATGCCGATGATGGAAGCCTCGGCGCGAGTCAACCAGGTGCTGACCGCCCATTTTGAGGGACGCCTGATCGCATAGGCGGGGCGGATTCCCGCCGCTGCGCTGACGAATGCGCGGCGGTGATTCCGCACGACGTGGCTGCGGACGGTCGGCGTCGACCAAGTGGCTTACTCGACCACCTCAAAGCCGAACAGGGTGGCCTGGCGGAGTTGGAATCTGAGCACGACCGGGCGGTTGGCGGCGGCGCTGATGCGAGTCGTGGCGCCCCAGGTGACGGGGGCGTCGAGGTGGTCGCCGTGGATGGGGGTGGACTGGTGGAGGGCAAAGCCTTTATGGGGATTCCAGTGTTCGTCCTGGAGTTCGACGCGGATTGAGCCGCCTTGTTCGGTTTCGGCGTTGAGGCGGAGGGTGGCGCCGTGGAGGTGGAGGGGTGGGGTCCAGAATTCGGCGTGGTGGTCGGCGACGAGGCCGGCTAAGCGGCCGCGGGGCCAGGTGGCCCAGGCGACGCCTTCGCCGTGGCCGGGCGGGGCATGCTTGTGGGGGGCCGGGAAGGCGCCGTAGGGGATGCCGATGCGGTCGCCGGGTAGCTGGACCAGGCCGGTTCCCGCAAATACGCAGCCGCCATCGACGGATCCGCGGGGGCCAGGTTCAAGGCAGGGGCCGCCGGGGATGAGGTGCCAGCCGATGTTGTCGGCGCTGGCGAGGGCGACGACGGCGGTGGTGTCGTCGGAGCGGTCGTAGACGGTGGGGAACATGAGGTGGGTGGAGGGATCGCCGGGGTAGGTGGTTTTGGCGTTGGTGTAGACGTCGGTCCAGGGGGTGTCGATAGGCGACGCGGTGACGAGGGGGGTGGCGAGGGGCCAGTCGTGGAAGTCCGCGGTTTCGGCGCGGGCGATGGTGCGGCGGCCCCAGGACCAGCCGCGGGTGTACCAGACGTAGACCTGGAGGTCGGGGTCCCACTGGGCGACGTTGCCGGTGTCGGCGAAGTGCCAGGCGATGGGCATGTCGTGAACGGTCCAGCCGAGGCCGTCGGGCGAGGTGGCGGCAAAGATGCCGGTCTGGCCGTGGTGGCTGGT
>DAOUIX010000006.1:0-3724 GCA_034423235.1 Chloroflexota bacterium
GCCCGCAACCGCGCCTTCCACCGCATGCTCATCAACGGCGTCACCGTCGAGTACCGCGATGCCGAGGGCCGCCTCCGCGGAGACCAGGTTCAGGTGATTGACTTCGACAACCCCGCCAACAACGACTGGCTGGCCGTCAACCAGTTCACCGTCACCGAGAACCAACACACCCGCCGGCCCGACGTCGTGCTCTTCGTCAACGGCCTGCCCCTCGGCCTCATCGAGCTCAAGGACCCAGCCGACGAGGACGCCACCATCCGTACGGCCTGGAACCAGCTCCAGACCTACAAGGCCGAACTGCCCACCCTGTTCGCCATGAACGAGGCGTTGGTGGTCTCGGACGGAATCGAGGCCCGCCTCGGCACCCTCACCGCCGGCTGGGAGTGGTTCAAGCCCTGGCGCACCGTCACCGGGGAGACCCTAGCCGCGACGCACCTGACCGAGTTGCAGGTGCTGCTGGAAGGTGTCTTCGAGCCGAGCCGCTTCCTCGCCCTGCTCCGCGACTTCATCGTCTTCGAGGACGACGGCGGCGCCCTTGCCAAGAAGATGGCCGGCTACCACCAGTTCCACGCAGTTCAGGTTGCCGTGAATCAGACGCTCCGCGCGGCGTATCTGCACGGTCCAGCTCGGGAAGGTGGGCGCTACGAGGCCGGCCGGCGGCCCGGCGGCGACCCCGGCGACCGCCGTATCGGCGTCGTGTGGCACACCCAGGGCGCCGGCAAGAGCCTCACCATGGCCTTCTACGCCGGCGCCATCGTCCGTGAGCCGGCAATGCGGAACCCCACCATCGTCGTCCTGACCGACCGCAACGACCTGGACGACCAGCTATTCGGCACCTTCGCCCGCTGCCAGGACCTCCTGCGCCAGCCCCCCGTGCAGGCCCGCGACCGTGCCGACCTGCGCGAGAAGCTCTCGGTCAGCGCCGGCGGTGTGGTGTTCACCACCATCCAGAAGTTCTACCCCGAGGCGAAGGGCGACACCCACCCGACGCTGTCGCGCCGGCCCAACCTCGTCGTCATCGCCGACGAGGCCCACCGCAGCCAGTACGACTTCATCGACGGCTTCGCCCGTCACATGCGCGACGCCCTCCCCAACGCCTCGTTCGTCGGCTTCACCGGCACGCCCATTGAGCTTGAAGACGCCAACACCCGCGCCGTCTTCGGCGACGACATCAGCGTCTACGACATCCAGCGCTCGGTCGAGGACGGCGCCACGGTGCCCATCTACTACGAGGGCCGCCTGGCCAAGCTGGCCCTTGACGAGGACGAGCGGCCCCGCATCGACCCGGACTTCGAGGAAGCCACCGAAGGCGAGGAGATCGAGCGCAAGGAGAAGCTCAAGACGAAGTGGGCGCAGTTGGAGGCGCTGGTAGGCGCTGAGAAGCGGGTTAAGCAGGTCGCGAAGGACATCGTCGCCCACTTCGAGCAGCGGCTTGCGGTCATGGACGGCAAGGCCATGGTCGTCTGCATGAGCCGCCGCATCTGCATCGACCTCTACCGCGAGCTGGTCCGCCTGCGTCCGCATTGGAACGACGACGATGACGCCACGGGACAAATCAAGGTCGTCATGACCGGCGCCGCCTCCGACCCCGTCGACTGGCAGCCGCACATTCGCAACAAGCCCCGACGCGAGGCCCTGGCCAAGCGCTTCCGCGACCCCACCGACCCGCTGCAGATCGTGCTGGTACGCGACATGTGGCTCACCGGCTTCGACGCCCCCAGCCTTCACACCATGTACGTCGATAAGCCCATGCGCGGCCACGGCCTCATGCAGGCCATCGCCCGCGTTAACCGCGTCTTCAAGGACAAGCCGGGCGGCCTCGTCGTGGACTACCTGGGCCTGGCACAGGACCTCAAGAAGGCCCTGGCCACCTACACCGAAAGTGGCGGCGAAGGCGAGACCGCGGTGGACCAGGAGAAGGCGGTTCAGGCGCTGCTGGAGAAATACGACATCTGCTGCGGGATCTTCCATGGCTTCGACTGGTCACGATGGACGTCCGGAACACCGCAGCAACGGCTGGACCTGCTGCCGGCTGCCCAGCAGCACGTCTTGGCTCAGGAGGACGGCAAGCAGCGCTTCTTGGACGCGGTGCGACACCTGACGCAGGCTTTCGCGCTGGCCGTGCCGAACGAGCAAGCAACCCGAATCCGCGACGAAGTGGGATTCTTCCAAACGGTGCGGGCGGCCCTGTCCAAGCGGGCAGCTAGTGATGCCCGCCCCGAGGAAGAGCTCGACTTCGCCGTCCGCCAGATCATCTCCCAGGCGGTCGCCGCCGAGGGGGTCATGGACATCTTCGCCGCCGCCGGCCTGCGCAAGCCCGACATCTCGGTGCTCTCGGATGAGTTTCTGTCCGAGGTCAAAGGCATGCCCCACCGCAACCTGGCCGTCGAGCTTCTGGAAAAACTACTGAAGGGCGAAGTTTCAGCTAAGCGTCGCAAGAACGTCGTCCAGGCCCGCTCCTTCGCCGAGATGCTCGAGACCACCCTCCGCCGCTACCAGAACCGCGCCATCGAGGCGGCCCAGGTCATCGAAGAGCTGATCGCCCTTGCCCGCGAAATGCGCGAAGCCAACGCCCGCGGCGAGCAACTGGGACTCTCCGAGGACGAACTGGCTTTCTACGACGCGCTCGAAACCAACGACAGCGCCGTGCAGGTCCTCGGCGACGACACCCTTCGCGACATCGCCCGTGAACTCGTCGACACCGTCCGCAACAACGCTGCCATCGACTGGACTCTCCGCGAAAACGTCCGCGCCAACCTCCGCCGCCTAGTCCGCCGCACCCTCCGCCGCCACGGCTACCCGCCCGACAAGCAGGAACAAGCCACCCGCACCGTCCTCGAACAAGCCGAAGTCCTCTCCCAAGGCTGGGCTACCCCCTAACCGCTACTCCTCCCCCATACGCGCCAGCCTTGTCCGCACCGCCAGCAAAGCATGCACTGATTGCATCCGTTGCGCTGCTGTCACAGCCAGTAGCCGCCATCCCCGACCCCGATTCAGCCCACTTCCCCAGCCACCCCTGCACGTAGCCAGTCCACAAACGCACGCGGTCCAACAATCCTCACACCTTGGTACTCGCCAAGATTCTGAAGCTGACGATCACCCGTGACGCGATACCTCGCCCCTCCCGCAGTTGCAGTAGCCAGGATCAGGTCGTCGGCCGGCGTCGTGGCCACGCCCCGAACGTCGGCCAACTTATTCACCTAGTGGGCTCCCGTGCGCACTTTGCCCAAGCGCGCACCTGGATTGCCCACCGTCATTGCATCGGGCGAAGCTATCGGCTCTCAGCAGACCGCCGGTGGCGGAGCTCCGCCCCGCGTCGATTCTCGGCTCGCACTTCGGCGACCGCTTGAGCTACGGCTTCCTCGATTTGCTCAGGGGTCTGGTCACGAAACGCTCGGCCGAACGCCTTGAAGACTTCGTGTGCCTCTGCTGCCCACTCGGCATCGAGCTGTTCGAGCCGGGCAACGTCGTGGGCCGAAACGATCCCTGCCACCGGCGTCCCATGCTTCTCCACCACAAACCGGACCTCGCCGCTGAACGCCCGGTTAATCACCTTGCTCCAATCCCGCTTCGCCTGCGACGCCGCCACCCGCTCCGTCACCGCCACACGCCCGCGCATAAGAGCCTTTCGCCGTCCTCTTTAGATCAATATAGCCCCAAACAAGCCAAATCCACCGCGATTTCTTCGGCAAGCGCCACCGGCAATCCTCACCCAACACCGCCC
>DAOUIX010000007.1:0-24405 GCA_034423235.1 Chloroflexota bacterium
GGCGTTCGATTTCGGAGAGGTAGCTGGGGGAGATGCCGGCTCGGCGAGCAAGCTCGCGCAGCGTGAGGACGTGGTGGGGGCGGAAGGCGACGATAGGGGAATCGCCGCGGATGATGGCAAGCGCGACCGGGTGGGGGATGCGGCTGCCGTCGTCGGCTTCCAATGCCGCGAGACGATCCTCAAGCTCCTCGTTTCGTTCCAGCAGCGCACGATAGGCCGTCTGCGTTAGCTGGACCGTTGCCTCGCTAGTCATATGCCTCCCTCCGATGCCGCACGCGCACGACGAGCATGACGGCGACTACCTCCCGATCGATTCGGAATAGCACGCGATAGTTGCCGACCCTCAGCCGACGAAATGGACTTCCGGTGAGGGAGACCACCTGCCGGGCGAAGGCGGCTGGATCGCTTGCGTACCGTTCGATTCTGCCGATGATCCGCTCGCGATCCTGGGCGTTCAGGCGACGCATGTCTCTTACCGCCCTCGCCGTCCATTCGATGCGCAGACTCTGCCGCATTGGAGTCATGTTCGCATATAGCGAACACACCGTCAATGGCCGCAATATATGAGACATTGACGGTGGCGCGAGTTCAGGATTGGCGGCTGATTCGGTAGGCTTATCGGGCGGTCGGATGGCGCTGCGTGAAGGCGTGCCCCGGCCTCCAGGTGGATATACGAAGCGGCGGCCGCATGGGTGCGGCGACAGGGACGGCAGAAGGTCCGATAGAGACGCCGCGACCCAGGCCAGACGAGGAGCAACCCAGGGATGACAAGCCAAAACGGTAGCGCCGTGGCGACGCTGCGACGGGCCGAGGCCCAGCAAGTGGCCACCGAGCACAGCGTCGCGATTCCGGACTACGACCGGGACCGACTGGAAGACGTTGGGTTCATCACCGCGATGACGCTGGTGCTGCTGGGCAACTATGCCCAGACGGGGCACTTTGGGGGGCCGCTGGCCTATACGCCGTACAACGTGGCGCTGCACCTGGGCGGCCCGGAGAACGGGGCGCTGCGATACGACTACCGACGGCCGAAGCACCCGTATTGCGACCGCTTCATGCTGGCGGGCGGGCACAACATCCCGACGGCGTACGCGCTGTGGATGATCATGGGCGAGGCGATGGCCCGGAAGCACGCGGCGACGGGCGACGCGCAGTACGCGGTGGATCCGAATATCGGGATGCTGGCGATCGACGCGCTGGGGTTCCGGCGCGGTCGCGAGGCGCTGGACACGCTGCTGGCGGACAACGGGCTGGCCGACCACCCGCTGTTCGCGCAGGCGCAGATTCGCGGGATCCGCTCGCTGGCGGGTCACGCGGAAACGACGGACCTGACGAATGATGTGAACGGCGGTCCGTCGGGGATCGGCGTAGCGACTGCGGCCGGGAAGGCGGCCTTCTGGGACTTCGTGGGGGCGGACGACTCACTGAAGGTGATCGCGCTGGAAGGCGAGTTCGCGATGACCGAGGGTCACGCGCAGGAACTGAAGACGCAGGCGCTGGCGCAGAAAGTGGGCAAGCGGCTGCGAATCCTGCTGTCGTACAACAACGCCGGGATCGACGACTCGCTGGTGGGCGGCGTGATCGGGGAGGACGTAGCCGAGGGTTACGTGATGGAGGACCAGTGGACCTCCTACGGCTGGAACGTGCTGTCGCTGGACGACGGGAACGACTACGACCAGGTGATGGCCGCGCTGAAGATGATGGAGGACTGGGACCCGGAGGACCGGCGGCCGCTGATCGTGGTCGGCAATACGACCAAGGGCTGGTGGCCGAGCGCGCAGGACGGCCAGATCGCCGGGTTCGGCGAGCAACTGGTGGGGTATCACAGCCATCCGTACGAAATGAAGATGAACGAGCCGTATTTCGTGGCGCTGGCGGAGAGCTTCGAGCAGCGCTATGGGGTGCAGTTCGAGGGGATCCGGGAAGGCCCGGTCAGCGATGAGCGCGAGCGGCTGATCCAATTCAAGACGAACATCGACGTGGCGATGTCGGTGTTGAACCAGAACGGCCTGGGCGACTGGCTGGCGGACCGGCTAGTGGAGATTGGCGACTCGCTGAATGACGAGTTGCCGCTGCGGATCGACACGTCGTCGGATCCGTTCCAGGACGAGCGGCTGCAGCCGCAGAACATTCCGCAAGAGCCGCAGTCGCTGGAAGTGACCAACGAGTTCTCGGGCGAGACCTCGACGGTGGACATCGAGCTGTTCAAGAAGCCGGGCGACGTGGCGGGCACGCGGCGGGCGATTTCCGAGATCATCAAGTGGACCAACTACGTGACGGACAACCGGTTCATCACGCTGGCGGCCGACCTGTCGAGCTCGATCAACGTGGAAAACGGCGCGCTGTGGGGGCACTACGACCCCGTGGGCAACCCGCTGGGCACGCGGGTCAAGGCGCCGATCGAGGAAGCCGGGAATGCGTCGTCGGCGATCGGGTTCGTGAGCCAGTCGGCGTCGATGGACCCCGACGTGCACGCGGGCGTGTGGGCGCTGAGCGGCACGTATGGCGCGTTCACGCCGCTGATGTACCTGCCGGCGCGGGTGTGGAGCCAGCAGAACCAGGACAGCCCGTTCCGAGTGGGCGTGCTGCACATCCTGGCGGGACACTCGGGGCCGGAGACGGCGGCGGACGCGCGGACGCACTTCGGCATTTTCGCGCCGCAGGTGTGGAAGCTGTTCCCGCGAGGGCAGGCGATCAACCTGAGTTTCTGGGACTACAACGACGTGGCGCCGGGATACTTCGCGGCGGCCTCGCTGGCGGCGCAGGATCCGAAGGTGGGCGTGATCATCATCGAGGTGGCGCGGCCGGACTTCCCGGTGGCGGACCGGAACACCTTTGCCGACTCGGACCCGCTGGCGGCGGCCAAGGGGCTGTACCTGATTCGCGACTGGGACGCCGACAAGCCCGCGCAGGGCACGGTGTTCGTGCAAGGCTCCAACTCGACGGTGAACCTGGTGAACGTGCTGCCGCGGCTGGACGAGGCCGGGGTGAACGTGCGGGTGGTGGCCGTAGTGAGCGAGGAGCTGTTCGCTCGCCAGCCGGCGTCCTACCGCGAGTCGATCGTGTCGGACGCCAGCCGGTATGACGCGATGGTGGTTTCGACCGGCACGCGGCGATTCCCGCCGGTGAGCGGACTTGGACCGCTGACGGACGAGTACTCGCTGTGGTCGGACTGGGACGACCAGTGGCTGACCGGCGGTACCGAGCCGGACGTGATCGCGGAGGCGCACTTGGACGCGGATTCGATCTACGCTGGCATCAAGCGGTTCGCCGAGGACCACGACTCGCGGCTGGCGCGTCAGCAGGCGGCGGTTGGGTTGTAGCCCGGCAGAGCGAGACTAGCCGTTAGTCGATGACGGGGACTTCCAGGAAGTCCTCGCCGAGGATGATGTCGCCGGTGAAGTCCTTGCGCGCCTCGGCGAGCATGGCGGCTTGGCGGTTGGGGTCGTCGGCGGTGGTGTCGAGGTGGACGAGGACGAGGCGTTTGACGTTGGCCTGAGCCGCGATGCGGGCGGCGCCGGCGGCGCCGGTGCAGCTGGTGGCGATTTCGGGCCAGCGGTCGATGTCGTCCTGGAGGTCCATGGCCATGTGGACGAGGACGTCGGCGTCGCGGGCGAAGTCGACGAGCGCCGGGAGGGGCCGGGTGTCGCCTGAGATGACGACCGAGGCGGACGGGGTTTCGATGCGATAGGACAGCGAGGTGAGGTAGGGCTGGACGTGGCGGGCGGGGCCGGTGGTGACGGTCCAGCGGTCGCTGGCGACGGTTTCTCCTTCGTCCAGTTCGTGGACGACCAGCGTGGGGAGCGTGCGGGGCATGGGGCCGCCGCGAAGCTGGTGGATGCGCTGGCTGCGGGGGTGGCGGGTGCGGGCCTGGAGGTCGGGGCCGTAGACGCCCTCGGGGCCGAAGAGCTGATCGGCGATGCGGTGGAGCGGCGGGGGGCCGTAGACGGAGAGGGCATCGCCAGCGCCGGCGCCCTGGTCCCAGCGGGCCATGACGAAGTGACCGAAGTCAGCCATGTGGTCGAAGTGGTGGTGGGTGAAGAACAGCTGGTCGATTTGCAGTGGATCGATGGACGAGGTGAAGAGGTTCATGGCAGAGCCTGGGCCGAGGTCGAAGATGGCGCCGGCTCCGTCCGACAGAACGGCGATGGATTGGCCGGCGCGGTGGGCGCGGGGGGCCGGGTTGCCGGTGCCGAGGAGGATGAGGCGGAGGTTTGTGCTCATAGAAGACATCTGCATAACGCAACGGCGGCTGCCCAGAAGACCCTCTCCAACAGGGAGACTCTTGCGTAACCCGAGGTTGGTTGCCCGGAAGACCCCTCACCGGCTTCGGCCGGGGACGGCCGAAGCCCGGATCGAGTCCGGGGCAGGCTCTGCCTCTCCCCCAGGAGAGGGTGAAGAGCGGCGTCCCCTTGAATAGATTGAGACCTAGCACAGTTGCTCTCCTCCCGGGCGGGAAGAAGAGCGGGCGCCCGTTCGAGGGCCGGGCGTCTACACGAGGGTCTCCATCGGGAGCGGGGGAAGGAGGAGGTCTGGGTGTCGTGGGTTGCTGCTTGCCGGGCTTGGGTGGTGGGGGTGGCAGCCACCCTCATCCCAACCTTCTCCCTCAAGGGAGAAGGGGAAAGAGGGACGCCTGCGGGTTGGCGGGCCGGGTGACGGCGGAGGCGTGACGCGTCGGGTGCGCGGAAGACTCTCACCCCAAGTCCCTCCCAGAGGAGACCTTTGCGTAACCCGAGGTTGGGTGCTCGGAAGACCCTCACCCCAGCCCTCTCCCACGGGGAGAGGGAGAAAGATTGGCCGCTCATCAGCGAACGAGCGACGTTTTGCAGAGGTTTTACAGGAGAGGGAGTAAGAGGCGGCGAACCTCTGAGGACACGGGTCGCTGTGCAGGGGTTGCTCATGGGGTGTCCGAGGTGGGGAAGTGGAGACCGAAGGGGTGGCCGGAGTCCTGGAGCCAGGCGGCGACGTAGGGGGTGAAGCTGCGGCGGACGATGAGGTCGAACGTGGGCGTGTCGTCGACGGCGATGAGCAGGGCCTGGGCGCGGGCGAGGAGGGTCTGGGCGCAGGCGCCGGGTGGGAAGACGGAGGGATGGAGATCGAGTGCGCAGCCGCGGGCGAGGACGTCGAGAGTCGATGGGCCGCTGAGGCGAATGACGGTTTGGCCGGCGCCTGTGTCAATTACCGAGGCGAAGCGGCCGGCCAGGGCGGTTTGTAGGTCTCCGACCAGGGGGTCGGGCTGCTGGTGCTCGGCGAGGAGGAGCCATTCGTCGGGGCCGAGCCAAATGGCCATCAGATCACCGCCGTCTGTAGTGGTGTTAGGGGTAAGCGGGAGCTGGATGCCGATTACCTGGTGGACAGTCGCGAGGGCTTCAGTGTCGCCGGGGTCCAGACGAAGGTTGACGTGGGTGAGGAAGGGGCGTTCGACGAGTTGGCCTGAAGGCCGGGGCGGGTCGATGAACTGGATGGCACCAAGCGGCGAGCGTCGCGGCAGGGGGCTGTATCTATACATGCTGGCGGGCGCCCTGGGGGTCGTAGAAGACGGGGTGGCAGCTGTGGGCGGGGAGCCAGCGGTCGTCGTCAAGGGCGGCTATGTAGAGGCGTTCGCCGAGGGCGGCGCGGCCGCCGGTGACCATGGCGAGGGCGATGGAGCGGCCAAGCACGGGACTGAAGTAGCTGGAGGTGACGTGGCCGCGCATGGGTAGGGGGCGCCGGGGGCCCGGCGTATCCACGACGTGGCCGCCTTCGGGGAGGACCTGAGCGGGATCGTCGGTGAGCAGGCCGACGAGCTGCTTGCGGTCGGGGCGAACGGAATCGGGGCGGCTGAGGGAGCGCTTGCCGAGGAAGTCCTTGCGGCGCGAGAGCAGGCGGCCGAGGCCGACGTCGCCGGGGGTGACTGAGCCATCGGTTTCCTGGCCGACGATGATGAAGCCCTTCTCGGCTCGGAGGACGTGCATGGTCTCGGTGCCGTAGGGGGTGATGCCGAAGGGCCGGCCGGCATCGACGAGGGTCTCCCAGACGTGGCAGGCGCGGTCGGCGGGGACGTTGATTTCGTAGGAGAGTTCGCCGCTGAAGCTGATGCGGAAGACGCGGGCGGGGACGCCGGCGACATGGCCTTCGCGGAAGGTCATGAAGGGGAAGTCCTGGCGGGCGAGCGGGATGTCTGTGCCGGCGGCTGCCAGGACTTCGCGGCTGCGGGGGCCGGCGAGGGCGATGTTGGACCAGTGCTCGGAGACGGAGGTGAGGTAGACGCGCAGGTTCGGCCACTCGGTCTGCAGCCACTGTTCGAGCCAGGCGAGTACCGGGGCGGCGTTGGCGGTGCTGGTGAACATGAGGTAGCGCTGGTCGTCGAGGCGGGCGGTAACGCCGTCATCGAAGATCATGCCGTCCTCGCCGAGCATGAGGCCGTAGCGGCAGCGGCCGGGGCGGAGGCGCTTCCAGGCGTTGGTGTAGACGCGGTCGAGGAACTCGCCGGCGTCGGGGCCGGTGACCTCGATCTTGCCGAGGGTGGAGTAGTCGAGGATGCCGACGCGGTTGCGGACGGCGAGGCACTCGCGGGCGACGGCTTCGTGCATGGATTCGCCGGGCTGGGGGTAGTACCAAGCGCGGCGCCACTGGCCGACGTTCTCGAAGCGTGCGCCGGCGGATTCGTGCCATTCCTGCATGGGAGTGACGCGGACGGGGTCGGCGAGCAGGCCGATGTGGCGTCCGGCGATGGCGCCGAGGCTTACGGGCGAGTAGGCGGGGCGGTGGCGGGGCGTGCCGACGGAGGCGGGGTCGCGGCCGAGAAGCTCGGCGATGACGCCGGTGGCGAGGGGATTGGCGAGCTTGCCCTGATCGGGCCCCATGCCGAGGGTGGTGTAGCGCTTGACGTGTTCGATGGACTCGTAGCCTTCGCGGAGGGAGAGGCGGAGGTCGTCAAGGGTGACGTCTTCGTGGAGGTCGACGAACTGGGATTTGGCGCGGGCGAGGTCGCCGGGGGGAAGCCAGTAGGGCTGGATGGGAGCTTGCGTGGAATCGGAGGCCCGGGGGACTTCAGGTTCGTTGCCAGGCGAGCAGCCCGCGGCCGCGGCGGCGGTGGAACCGGCCTGCGTGCCCTGGCGGAGGGCCTCGTCAAGTCCAAGCTGCCCGGCGACTGCGCCGGCTGGATGGATGCCGTTGGCGCCGCGCGGGACAAAGGCGGCGAGTATCGGGTCCCATTGCGACGGACCCCTGGCCTGGGCGTGCAGGTGGAGGGCGGGGGCGAAGCCGCCGGAGACGCCGAGGAGGTCGCACTCGATGGCGCCGAGGGGGGCGCCATCCAGGGAGCACAGCTCGGCGGCGGCGACGTGGCGACCGCCGTGGGCATGGCGGACTACCGCACCCGCATGGACCGGGATGCCCTGCGCTCGGACTTCGGAAGGAAGGTCGCCGTCGGGATCGCTACGCACGTCGGCGATGGCGGCGACGGGAACTCCGGCATCGGTCAGGTCGAGCGCGGTGCGGTAGGCGGAGTCGTTGTTGGTGAACAGGACCGCGCGTGAGCCGGGGGCGACGGCGTAGCGGCGGACGTAGGTGGAGACGGCGCCGGCCAGCATGACGCCGGGGCGGTCGTTGTTGGCGAAGAGCAAGGGGCGTTCGTGGGCGCCGGTGGCGAGGACGATCTGTTTGGGGAGGACGCGCCAGACGCGGGCGCCGTGTTCGGAACCGGCGTGGTCGGGCTGGTCAGTGATGAGGCGTTCTGCGAGGAGGACGAGGTTGCTTTCGTAGAGGCCGAAGGCGGTGGTATTGGGGAGGAGGGTGACGTTGGGTGCTGCGGAGAGTTTGGCGACGGTTGCGTCGGCCCAGTTGGGGCCGGGCTGGTCATCGACAGGCTCACGACTGGCGAGAAGACTTCCGCCAGGTTCCGCCTGCTCGTCAGCAAGGATTACCCGCGCGCCTGCTCGAGCGGCGGCGGCGGCGGCGGCGAGGCCAGCCGGGCCAGCGCCGACCACCAGCACGTCGCAGTGGGCGTGGACGTGGTCGTAGCGATCGGGGTCGGGAGCGTCCGGCGCGTGGCCGAGGCCGGCGGCGTGGCGCAGGAAGTGCTCGTAGAGCGGCCAGAAGCGGCGGGGCCACATGAGGGTCTTGTAGTAGAAGCCGGCGGGAATGAATGGGGCCACGAGACCGAAGGCGGACATCACGTCGTATTCGAGGGTGGGCCAGGCGTTGACGTGGCGGACCTTCAGGCCGGGCGTGGCCAGGGTGACGGTGGCCAGGCGGTTGGGCAGCGTGCGGGCGCCGTGGCCGAGTTGGACGAAAGCGTTTGGGTCTTCGGCGCCGGCGGAGACGATCCCGCGTGGGCGGTGGTACTTGAAGCTGCGACCGACGAGGGTGACGCTGTTGGCGAGGAGGGCGGAGGCGACGGTGTCGCCGCGGTAAGCGTCGATGGGGCGGCCGTCGAAGGTGAATTGAAGGGGTGCGTCGCGGTCGATGCGACCGCCGCGGTTTAGGCGGAAGGGCTGGCTCACGAAGAGCTTCCGTAGGTGCTGGCGCCGAGAATCTCGTTGGATACGGTGTCGCGCTCGACGATGAACCAGCGGCGGCAGCCGGCGGTGTGGCACCACTGCTCGCGGTGGCGGCCGCGACGGTTATCGCGCATGAAGAGGTAGTCGGCCCACTGCTCGTCGCTGAGCGCGTCGGGGTCGGCCGGACGGGGGATGTCGGCTTCGCCACCGAAGGTGAACTCGTCGTCCTCCCGGGGTCCGCACCAGGGGCAGGGGATGAGGAGCATGGGATCAGTGGGCGACGGCGGCGGCGCCGTGTTCGTCGATGAGGGCGCCGGTGGTGAAGCGATCGAGGGAGAACGGTTCGTTGAGGGGGTGCGGTTCCTGGTGGGCGAGGGTGTGCGCGAAGACCCAGCCGGAGCCGGGCGTGGCCTTGAAGCCGCCGGTGCCCCAGCCGCAGTTCATGAAGAGACCCTTGATCGGGGTGCCGGAGATGATGGGGCTGGCGTCGGGGCAGACGTCCACGGTGCCGGCCCACTGCCGCAGCATGCGCACGCGGCTGAAGATGGGGAACAGCTCGCAGACGGCGGCGAGGACGTGCTCAATGAGGCGGAAGTTGCCGTTGAGGTCGTAGCTGACGGGGGTGTCGATGCCGGCGCCGAGGACGAGTTCGCCGCGGTCGGTCTGGTGGACGTAGACGTGGACGGCGGCGGACATGACGACGGGGTCGAAGACCGGCTTGAGGGGCTCGGTGACCAGGGCCTGGAGGGGATGGGACTGAATAGGTAGCCGGATGCCGGCCATGGAGGCGAGGACGGTGGCATTGCCGGCGACGACGAGACCGACCGTGCCTGCGCGGATCTCGCCGCGGGTGGTTTCGAGTGCAGTAACGCGGCCGTCGGCGGTGCGGATGCCGGTGACTTCGCAGTTCTCGACGATGTCCACGCCGAGGGCATCAGCGGCGCGGGCGTAGCCCCAGGCGACGGCGTCGTGGCGGGCTACGCCGCCACGGCGCTGCAGGGTTCCGCCGAGAACGGGGTAGCGGGAGTCGGGCGAGGTGTTGAGGACAGGTACAAGCTTCGAGACCTCATCGGTGGATAGGAGTTCGGCGTCGATGCCGTTGAGCTGGTTGGCGCCGACGCGGCGGGCGAGGTCGCGCATTTCCTGCTCGGAATGGCCGATGTTCAGGAGGCCGCGCTGGCTGAACATGACGTTGTAGTTGAGTTCCTGGCTGAGGCCTTCCCAGAGCTTGAGCGAGAACTCATAGATGTGGGCGCTGGCGTCCCAGAGGTAATTGGAGCGAACGATGGCAGTGTTGCGGCCGATGTTTCCACCGCCCAGCCAGCCGCGCTCGAGCACGGCGACGTTGGTTACGCCGTGGAGCTTCGCGAGGTAATAGGCGGTGGCCAGGCCGTGGCCACCGGCGCCGACGATGATGACGTCGTAGGACGGCCTGAGCTGAGCCTTGCGCCAGGCGGGGGTCCAGTCGCGGTGGCCACGCAGGCCGCGACGGATGAGGTTGGGGAGCGAGTAGAACTGCATGCGCGGCCCGGGGTGTCGGCGGTGAGGGAAGCGTAGCGCGGTTGGAGACGGCTTGCGTACGGGGAGGGACGCGCGGCGTCCTACGCGACATAGAGCCTGGCCAGCGACGAGGTCGGCTACGTCAACTTGTCCGCGTGGGTTGCCCTGAGCGCCGGGCTTATTGGAGGGACGCCGAGCGTCGTGCTCTGCGCCCCCGTGTCACAGGGACTTCCGCTAGCCGGCCAAACGATCCACAGCAATCACCACGCCGGCGGCGGCCGTTGCGGCTGCCAGCACGAGCCCGGCCAGCCAGCGGGTTTGCGAGGCCATTGCGGCCGTGTGGGCGGCCGAAAGCTCGGCCATGGCGGCCGTTAGGCGGGTTTCGAGGGCGGCTAAGTCAGCCTTAGTCGCGTAGTGACGCAGGGTTCGGTCCAATTCCTCACGCAATTCAGCGCGGGTGAGCGGGGCTTCTTCAACTGTCATCAGGCCTGTGCTTCCACCGCCCATGAATCGATCCAAGATCCTGAATTGATCGTTGCATGGCGGTGGTGTTGTGGCAAGACTCGACTAGCTTGAGCCAACCCGGGTTTCCCGAGTCGGACCGCCAAGCGCCGTCAGACCGCCAGTCGATCCACGGCGATCACCACGCCGGCGGCTGCGGCTGCCGCTGCAAGCACGAGTCCGGCGAGCCAGCGAGTCTGCGAGGCCATGGCGGCGGTGATGCGGGTTTCGAGAGCGGCCAGGTCAGCCTTGGTCGAGTAGTGACGCAGGGTCCGATCCAACTCCTCACGCAGTTCAGATCGGGTGAGCGGGGCTTCATCCATTGCCATTAGACCAATGCCTCCACCGCCCAGAAACCGAAACGACAACCTGAGTAGATCGTCTCACTTCAACACAGCACATACAAAGCGAGATCAAGTCCCGCCGGTGCATTCGACGAGTGGCGTGCCGCGCAGGGTGTCTAGCCGGCCAGCCGGTCGACGGCGATTACCACACTTGCGGCGGCAGCGGCAGCCGCCAACACAAGCCCGGCCAGCCAGCGGGTCTGGGCGGCCATGGCGGACGAGTGCGCGGCTGCTTGCGCGGCCATGGTGGACGTCAGCGCGTCCGACTGGGCGGCCATGGCGGACGTCAGTGCATCCGACTGGGCGGCCATGGCCTTTGTGAGGCGAGTTTCGAGCGCCGATACGTCAGCCTTGGTTGCGTAGTGGCGCAGGGTGCGGTCCAATTCCTCGCGCAACTCGGCACGGAATTCGGAGCGGGTGAGCGGGGCTTCCTCAACTGCCATCAAGCCTGTGCCTCCACCGCCCGAGGTTGGATTCTGAAACCAAGTTCGATTGTTGCACCGTACCCGCGTTTCAGCAACGCGCAAGCAGGTCAAACCTACGCAGGCGATAGAAGTGTTGGGGCTATAGCGGCCAGACGATGGGGACGACGATGAGGGAGACGATTAGGACAACGACGGTGAGTGGGCCGCCGACCTTGATGAAGTCGATGAAACGGAAGGCGCCGGTGTTGTAGATGAGCACGTTGGACTGGTGGCCGATGGGGGTCATGAAGGCGGTGGAGCCGGCGATGGCGACCATCATGAGCACAGGGTGGGGGGCGATGCCGAAGCTGGCGGCGATGCCGAGACCGATGGGCGCGACCAGCACGACGGCGGCGGCGTTGGACATGAGCTGCGTGAGCAGCGAGGTGAAGATGAAGATGCCGGCCAGGACGGCGATGGGACCGAGCGGTCGAAGCGTGTCGGTGACCGCCTGCGCCAGGCTTTCGGCCAGGCCGGTGGTCTGCATGGCGGTGCCGAGGGGGAGCAGGGCGGCGATGAGGACGAGGGTGCGCCACTCAACGGCGGCGTAGACACGGTCGTACGGAAGTACGCGGGTGACGACGATGAGCAAAGCGCCCAACACGCCGGTTACGGCAATGTGCGCCACATCCGCGGCCGCCAGCCCAACGGCGAGGGCGAGGATGGCCAGCGGCACCAGCATGCGCGGTCGGGGAATCACGACTCGGGCGCGCTGGGAAAGGACGATGAAGTCGGTGGACTCTTCGAGGTCTGCCACGCGAGCACTGGGCATGCGGACCATGAGGACATCGCCGGCCTCGATTCGCTGGTCGCGCAGCCGAGTGCGCAGCCGGGTGCCCTGGCGCCAGATGCCAAGCACGAGACCGCCGAATCGGTTTCGGAATCGCATTGCCGCAATCGAGAGGCCGCGGCTTGAGAAGGTGGGGCCGGCAACAAGCTCGAGCACGGTCGCCCGCTCGTCTTCCGCTTGCAAGCGCCCGGGTTCGAACTCACGCTCCGAGGTGAACTCGACACCCTCGGACTGCGTGAGCCGGAGCACGTCGTCAGGCTCACCCTCAACGAGAACCACGTCACCGACAAAGAGCACCTCTTCGGCGGTGGGGAAGCGAAGCCGTCGGCCGTCGCGAAAGATTTCCATGACGGACACGTCGAAGCGCGGTCTCCAGCGCAGTTCGCGAAGGTTTTTGCCCACCAGGGAGGCGCCAGCCGGGACGCGGACTTCGGCCAGGTAGTCGCGCGTCTGGGCTATGCCTTCGTCGAAGTCCGGGCCTTGCCGATCGGGTACGAGTCGACGGCCGACGGTTACGAGATAGAGCAGGCCGGCGCCAAGGATGGCCGCGCCGGTGGGGGCAAAGTCGAACATGCCGAAGGGCCGGTGGCCAGCCGCAGCCAGGGCGTCGCTGACGAGCAGATTTGGCGGCGTGCCGATCTGGGTCATCAGCCCCCCGAGCATGGAGCCGAAGGCCAGGGGCATGAGCAGGCGCGAGGCGGAGGCGTTGGCAGCACGGGCAAGGGTGACGGCGGCGGGCATGAGGATGACCGTGGCCGCAATGTTGTTGATGAAGGCGGACATGCCGCCGACGACCAGAACGAGCAAGACGGTCAGGACGGCGATGCGGGTTCCGCCGTAGCGGACGATGGCTGAGGCCAGCGCGGCCGGGGCTCCGGCTTCCACCAGGCCGGCGCTGAGGATGAACATGGCGGCTACGGTGATGACGGCCGGGCTGGCGAAACCGGCGAAGGCGGTGGAAGCGTCCACGGTGCCGGTGAGCCCGAGGACCAGCAGGACGAGGACACCCACGCCTTCGGGCGGCAGGCGCTCGGTGGCGAAGAGCACGAGCGCGCCGACCACACAGCCCACGACAATCCAGGCTTCGGGCGTCATGGCGCGCTACTGACGGCCAAGCGGTTCACGCCTTAGGATACGCTTCGATTGGAGCGTCCGACCCGACCGGGCCGATCGGAGCGAACCCATGGCTGAGACCGGCATAGCCGCCACCTATCACGGAACCAACATCCCGTTCGATCTCCGGGAGTATCCAGTGCCGGATCCGCAGCCCGGGGCGGCCGTATTGGCGATGACCATGGCCAACGTGTGCGGCTCGGACCTGCACTACTGGCGGGGCGACATTGACGTGGTGAAGATGGGGCGCCCGACGCCGATGGCGCTGGGGCACGAGGGTACCGGCAAGATCCACAAGCTGGGCGACGGCGTGACGACGGACACGCTGGGCGAGCCTCTGCGCGAGGGCGATCGGGTGGTGTTCCAGTACTTCTACCCGTGCATGCAGTGCCCGACCTGCCTGAAGGGTCACACCTACGCGTGCCCAACACGGCAGCACGACCGAACGCAAAGCGCGGACGTGTGGCCGCACTTCAGGGGAACGTTTGCGGAGTACTACTACCTGCATCCGAAGCACGCGATGTTCAAGGTGCCGGACTCGCTGTCGGACCTGGAGATCGCTGGCATCAACTGTGCGCTGGCGCAGGTGGTTTCGGGGCTGGATCGCGCCGGCCTGTCGTTCGGCGAGACGGTGGCGATCCAGGGCGCCGGAGGGCTTGGCGTCTACGCGGCAGGCATTGCGAAGGCGCGCGGGGCCGCGAAGGTGATTGCCATTGACGGCGTGGACGAGCGGCTGGACCTTATCCGGGAGTTCGGCGCGACCGACGTGGTGGACATTCGGGAGTACGAGACACCCGAGGAGCGGGCCGACGCGGTGCGCGACCTGACGGGTGGTTTGGGCTCGGACGTGACGTTGGAGCTGGTGGGACATCCGGGCGTGGTGCGCGAAGGGCTGGACATGACGGCCCACGGCGGGCGCTACCTGGAGATCGGCAACATCAATGTGGGGTGGGATACGGAGTTCGATCCATCCGTGATCGTGTTCAAGAGCATCACGGTGATCGGCGTCGCGCATTATAAGGCCGAGGACCTGCGCAACTCGTTGAACTTCCTGGTGGATTACAAGGACAAGCTGCCGTTCGACCAAATCCTGTCGCACTCATTCCCGCTGTCGCAGATCGACCACGCGATGGAGCAGCAGGACAAGGGCTACATCACGCGATCGGCGTTGATTCCGGGGAGCTAGGCGTTCTGCGGGTGAGGGTTGTTGTCCACTGTCGATTGGTAGGGCCGCCTGAACGGGGCCTGGCTGCCGCAGTTTGCGGTTCACCGCGCGGCGGGGGTGACTGATGGAGGCCTGGACGGCTGTATGGGACGCATTCAACGCGCCGCTGTTCAGCCTGGGCGAGGACCCGGTCACGCCACTGAGCCTGCTGGTGCTGATCCTGATCTTCGTGGCGACCTGGTTCGTGGCCGGGCGTGTGCGATGGGTGCTGGAAGACCAGATTGGCAACCGCGTGGAGGAGATTCCGGGGGGGCTCCTGCACGTCATCGGCAACCTGGCGCGGTACACGATCATTTTCATGGGCTGGTTCATCGGCCTGCGGTCGGTTGGCTTCCAGCTGGACGCCGTGCTGGTGGTGTTTGGCGCGCTGGGCGTGGGTATGGGCTTTGGCCTGCAGAACATCGCCAACAACTTTGTGTCCGGCGTGATTCTGCTGGTGGAGCGACCGATCAAGGTGGGCGACGTGGTGAGCGTGGCCGGCGAATTGGGGACCGTGGAGCGGGTGGGTATCCGGGCGACCACGCTGCGGAAGTTCGACCAGACCCAGGCGATCGTGCCGAACGGCGACCTGATCTCCAGCGTGGTGAACAACTGGACGCTGGACGACCGGCGGGTGCGGGTGGACTTTGTGGTGGGCGTGGCGTACGGCTCGGATACGCGGCTGGTGGAGCGGCTGATTCGAGAAGCCGTAACGGAGCATGAGTTGGTGCTGGACGATCCGGAGCCGCGGATCTTCTTTTTCGAGTTCGGAGACTCGTCGCTGAACTTTCGGGTGCTGGCGTACGTGGCTGACATCAGCGAGCGGTTTGGGACGCTGAGCGACCTGCACTTCACGATTGACGAGGCGTTCCGCGCGCACGACATTGAGATTCCGTTCCCGCAGCGGGACTTGCACTTGCGGTCGATCGACTCGGACGTGGCGGTTCGGCACACACCGACGGCTTCGAGTTAGCGGTCGGACGGATTGCGTCAGGGGTACAACCCCGTTCTCAAGCGTTAGGCTAACCGCGTTTCCGCGTTAGCATGGGCTAATCCCGTTTCCATACGCCCAGATCCCACGGTGCGTTGGCATTGATTGACCCTGCCGCAATCGCGGACGCCCCTGCGCGCCTGGCCTTGCGATGTTCAGGCCTGACGAAGCGCTTTGCCGGGGTGACGGCGCTGACGGACGCTTCCCTGGACGTGAAGGAGGGCACGCTGCTGGCGCTCCTGGGCCCCAGCGGCTGTGGCAAGACCACGCTGCTGCGGTTGATCGCCGGTCTTGACCGGCCGGACGCCGGCACGATTGAGATCGGCGAGCGCGTGGTGGAGGCGGCGGGGGTGCATGCACCGCCCGAAGAGCGGCAGGTGGGTCTGGTGTTTCAGGAATACGCGCTATTCCCGCACCTGAGCGTTGCCGACAACGTGGCGTTTGGGCTGCCGCGCGGCCAGGACCGGGTAGCTCGCGTCAAGGACATGTTGGGCCAGGTAGATCTGGACGGTTTGGGTTCGCGCATGCCGCACGAGCTTTCAGGCGGCCAGCAGCAACGGGTGGCGCTGGCGCGGGCTCTGGCACCGGGCCCGCGGCTGATCATGCTAGACGAGCCGTTCTCCAACCTGGATCCCGCGCTGCGCGAGGATGTGCGCCAGGAAGTGCAACGCGTGCTGCGTGCGGCGAACGCGACAGCCATCATCGTGACGCATGATCAAGAAGAAGCGCTGAGCATGGCCGACGAGGTGGCGGTGATGATGGATGGCTGCATCCAGCAGAAGGGCGCCCCGGCCGCGGTGTACTGGTGGCCGGTCTCGCGGCGTGTGGCCGAGTTTGTGGGCGACATCAACGTGATCAAAGGACGCGCGATCGGGCACGTCGTCGTGTGCGACCTTGGAACCGTGGCCATACTTGAAGCGGTTGTTGGCCCCGTGGATCTGCTGATTCGGCCGGAGGCTCTGCAACTCACGCCTGACGTTCGTGGGCAGGCCGTGCAAATGGACCGTACGTTCTATGGCCACGACCAGATGATTGAGGTGCGCTTTGATTCTGGTCTGCGCCTCACATCGCGCGTGACACCCATGTTTCCGTTTGCGCGTGGGGCCCGCGTGCGCGTGCAGCTCAGCCCGGACGGCGAGGCGCTGGCCTTTCCCAGAACCGACAGCTAGCCCGGCGGCGCGGTTCCGCCCGTCCTGAGACTCGTGGCAGAATTGCGGGAGATGCCGCTGACGAGTACGACCGAGGACTACCTCCTCGCCATTTACGGAATGCGGGCCGAGGCAGAGCCGGTGATCAATGCCCGGCTGGCCGAGCGGCTGCACGTGGCGGCGCCGACGGTGTCGGCGACGTTGGACCGCATGGCGCGGGATGGTCACATCTGGATTAACGAGAGTCGCCAGATCTATCTGACGCTGGGGGGCGAGCGTGTGGCCGAGCGGCTGGCGCGACGTCACCGGCTGATCGAGCACTGGCTGATCAGCACGCTGGGCATGGGCTGGGCGGAGGTTCACGAAGAAGCCGACCGGCTGGAGCATTCGGTCTCCGAGGAACTGACGGAGCGGATATCGGCATCGCTGGGTCATCCGGCCACGTGTCCGCACGGATTGCCGATTCCCGGGAACTACCCGGAGACCGACGTGGCGCAGTTCTTCAGCTTGAGCCAGGCGGAGCCCGGCCAAGAGGTGCGGATCGTGCGCCTGTCCGAGCCTGCCGAGGACGACGGGGAGTTGCTGCGGTATTTCGAGGAGAAGCAGCTGGTACCCGGGCACACCATGACGGTGCGGGAGATCACGCCTTCAGGCAGCATGGTCCTAGTGCTTGATGGCGAAACGGTGGTGGTGGATGAACGCGTCGCCACGAATCTCTGGGTGATGGCAACCTAGGACGCCATCGTCAAACGCCGAGCCCGGGGAATCAGCGAGCATCCATGACGCACGTGCAGCCGAACCACGTCATCACCGTACGTCCGGCTATTCCAGACGAGTTGCACGGGCTGCGCGAACTGGCGTACGACCTCTGGTGGGCCTGGACCCCCGGCGCTCAGGATGTTTTCCGGCGGATCGATCCCGATGCGTGGCAGGCCACGCAGCACAACCCGGTGGCGCTGCTGGGTCGCGTGACAGCGGACCAACTCGCGGCACGGGCAGCCGATTCCGCGTTCGTTCACGACCTGCGCCAAATCGTGGAGCGTCGTCGCCGGTACCTGGAGACGCGCTCCTGGTTCTCGGTCAGGTTCCCACGGGCGGCCGATCTGACGGTGGCCTACTTCTCGATGGAGTACGGGATCACCGAGTCGGTTCCTCTGTATTCGGGGGGGCTTGGCGTGCTGGCGGGCGACCACGTGAAGGCCGCCAGTGACCTGGGTGTGCCGCTGGTGGCGGTGGGGATGTTGTACCGGCAGGGCTATTTCCGACAGACGATTGATCCATCCGGCGGCCAACAGGAGTTGCATCCCGAAACGGACTTCTATAGCCAGCCAGTGACCATGCTGACCACCCCGGACGGTTCGCCACTGACCGTGGGCGTGCCGATTACGGACCGGTGGGTGGAGGCCCGCGTGTGGCGAATGAACGTAGGGCGGTGTCCGGTGCTGCTGCTGGACGCCAACGTTCCGGGAAACGCGCCCGAGGACCGCGAGCTTACGGCGAAGTTGTACCAAGGCGATTCCGACGTGCGGATCCGGCAGGAAATCCTGCTCGGCATCGGCGGCATGCGCGCGTTGCGAGCGGTGGGGGTGGACCCCACGGTGCTGCATCTGAACGAGGGACACAGCGCGTTTGCGCTGATTGAGCGCCTGCGCGAGTTGCAGGAGGGCACCGACCTGTCGTTCGAGGCGGCACTGGAGACGGTGCGCGCCGGCGGGGTCTTTACGACGCATACGCCAGTACCCGCCGGTCATGACGAGTTTCACCCGCACCAGGTCGCGCATCACCTGGGCGCCTACTTGAATGAATCGGGCATCGAGACGGACCGCATCACGGAGATTGGCCGCTATCCGGGCAGGGATCCATCGTCAGCGTTCTGCATGACCATCCTGGCGCTGCGCGGCGCGGCATGGCGCAACGGCGTCTCACAGCTGCATGGCGAGGTGACGCGCCGGATGTGGCAGTCGCTCTGGCACGACGTTCCCTGGTCCGAAGTTCCGATCCAGCACGTGACGAATGGGGTGCACTTGCCCACCTGGGTATCGCACGAACTGGCGGACCTGCTGGGACGGTATCTGGGCCCGGAGTGGTCGCTGCTGTCTGATCGGGACAAGATACGCGAGGGGTTGGAGGCGATTCCCGACGATGAGCTGTGGCGCGTGCATACGCGGCGGCGGGAACGCCTGGTGGCGAACGTGCGGCGGCGCCTGCGGGCCGTGGTGGAACGCCGCTGGGGATCAGGCGCGGAACTGGCCGATGCCAGCGCGGCGCTGCAGCCCAACGCGCTAACCGTGGGTTTTGCGCGGCGGATCGCGCTGTACAAGCGTCCCACGCTGCTGCTGCACGACCTGGAACGCCTGCGCGCGCTGGTGACCAACGCGCGCCGCCCGATGCAGATCATCTTTGCCGGGAAGGCTCATCCGGACGATGTGATGGCCAAGGACCTGGTGCGCGAGATCCACGAGCTGAGCCGGGACCCCAGCTTTGTGGGACGGGTCGTGTTCGTGGAGGACTACGACATGGACCTGGCGCGCGACCTGGTGCAAGGGTGCGACGTGTGGTTGAACCAGCCGGTGCGGCCGCAGGAGGCCAGCGGCACCAGCGGCATGAAGGCGGCCGCCAACGGGGTGCTGAACGTGAGCGTGTTGGATGGGTGGTGGGCCGAGGCGTATGCGCACCACATCGGATGGGCCATTGGACGCGCGGATGACGATGTGGACGATCCGCAGCGCGACGCGAATGACGCGGCGGCGGTCTACCGGTTGTTGGAACGCTCGGTTGTTCCGCTTTTCTACGATCTGGGGCTTGACGGCTCCCCGACCCGTTGGATCGAGCGCGCCAAGGCGTCCATGGTGATGGCGCTGGCGGACTTTGGGGCGCACCGGATGATGCGGCAGTACACGGAAGAGTTCTACGTACGAGCCGATGGCTTGCAGCGCACGCTGGCCAGGGACGGCGGGGCGCCGGCGCGATCGTTGGCGGACTGGTTGGCGCGAGTCCGAGCACAGTGGGACTCGGTGCGAATTCTGGACGTTAGCCTGGCCGGCGGGCCCGAGGTGGACGTGGGCGCCGCCCTTCCCGTGCGTGCTCGGGTGGCGCTGAACGGGCTGCACGCGGATGAGCTGTCGGTGCAGGTCTACGTTGGGCGAGTCGGAAACGATGGCGCGGTGGACGGGGGCGCCACGTTTGACGCGATCCCGATGCAGCCGGACGGCGACGGCTCGCGCTGGTTTGAGTCGACGGTACCGCTGCGACAGAGCGGTCGGATGGGGATTGCGGTACGCGTGGTACCGAGGCACCCGCATCTGACGGACCCGGTGGAGCATGGGCTGGTGCGGTGGAGTCTACCCGGGGCTGGTGGATAGACGAAGGGGCCATGCGTCAGACTGATTCAACGCACGACCCTGAGCACTGCCATCGCCTTTGCGCTTCACAGGCTGCGCGCTGAGCAATGAAACGGTTGCACAGCGATGGGATTACACGCGGATTGGAAGGCACGCTCTGCGGCGTGCGACCTGAGCGACCTGGAGTCCGAAGCCACGCTGCCGGCCTGCGAGGCGAGAAGCCGCCGATCACCGCGCCAGCCCTTGCAGATTTCGACACCTAGGCGCTGACTGTGGACGCAATGGTGAGGGTGACGATGTGAGCCTGGACCCGGCCGCTTCCCCATGGCCGGGCGTGGTGGCCTCCGTGGCGGTGTGCCTTTGGATCGCGGTTATTGGCGGACCCATCGCTTATGCAGTATTTCAGCATCGGCCGCGGCTGGTGTGGCCGTATTACGCGCCGATCGTTGGCGTCGTTGCCGTGCTGCTCACTACCAACCTAGCCGCCTACGTGGCTCCAGGTGCGCCGGTGGCATGGTTCGGATTAGTTCTTCCATCGATTCTTGGCGGAACCATCGTCTGGCGAGCCGGTGCTCTCAGGCAAGGGTCTCGTCGGTTAGCGATCTCGGTCGGGACCTTGTTCCTGGTCGCGATTGGCGTCTATGTCCTGGTGTTCGCGACTCGAATGCACGGGACTGGCGACGCACCCGGCTGGCACTACGCGCTGGTGTCGCGCCTCGCCCGAGGTGCGTTTCCCCCAGTGACCCCCTATGGCGTCGACGCGGGCGTCGGTTACCACTACGGCCCCGACATGCTGGCTGCCAGTATCGTCAGCACGACCGGAGCCCTGGCCTGGACAGCCCTTGATGCCCTTGCAGCGCTCTTGGTGGTTGCGCTCGTCTTCGCCGCCGCCGGCCTGGCCTTCGACGTTGGGGCGCCTCTGCCGCTAGCACTTGGAGTCGGCGCGACCGTCGGGCTATTCGATGGCGGAGGGTATCTCGGTTACCGCACTGGGTACCTGGAGGATCTCACTTTCCTAAACCTGAGCCCTAGATCCCAGCTACCGATTCTGTGGTCCGGTTTGCTGCAACGTCCACTGGCCATCGGGTGCGTGGTCCTTGTGGCCGCCACACTTCATGCGGGCACATCGGGGCGACAGGCGTTGATGCTGGCGGCGGCCGCCGGCGTCTTGGCGCTTGGGGACGCCTCCGTCATGATCTTCGCCAGCAGCGCTCTCGCGCTGGTTGGCGTCGCACGCCTGGTACGAGTGCGGGGGTCGGGAGCGAGTCTTCCTCGCCGGAGCGCTGGTGGCCGCCGCGTTGCTTGTCGCACTTGCCGGCGGCCCCGTGTCGGATGCGCTGTTCGCGCGCGGCGGCACGGCTGGAATGCTACGAGTGGCGTGGGAACCGGTCCCAGGCGAGTTGCTGGCATTTCGGCAGGCGGGGCCAGCGCTGCTGAGAATTGGAATAGTCCCACTCGCGGCGATTGGCTTATTTGCGGCCTACCGAGCACGAAGCTGGGGCCTGGGATTGCTGGCAACCGCGGGCGCACTCGGGCTACTGGAAGCCGAGCTATTGCAGTCGCAGTTCGCGTGGCATGAAAAGCGCATCGTCTGGCTGTCTCATGCCGTCGCGCTGATTGGCGCGCTGGCCGGAGTGGGCGCGCTGATCGGCGGCCTTTCCAGGGTCCGCCTGCGCCTGGCAGTGGCCGCACTTGGTCTGTTCGTGCTCTTGCCGTCCGCACTGCCAGTCGCCGTCCTGAGCGCCCACGTTGCGTTTTCAGAGGTCATGGTCGCCGCCCCATTGGACGATGATTCGGGGCATCACTATCGAGATCGCACTGACCGTGTCGGGGTCACACCCACAGGAAACCTGGGAGGAGATTCAGCACGTCATCCCGGTGGCACGCCTGATGCGCAGCGGGACGGGCGTGGACTACGAAGTCTTCTCGGGCATCGTGGCGATTGAGCACCGCCTACCGGGCACCTTAAACTAACCAATCGAACTGGCCAGGCGCCGCCGTAGCCTGGCGAACAGCTGCCTGTCTCCGATTCTCAACCTCGTTGGAGAAAGCCCTGCGACCTCGCGCGTCTTGTGCGAAGCCAGGGTGGGGCCTACGTGACTTGGAAGACGTAGTGGCTGATGTGCACGGGAAGCAATCGCTTTGCCGGGTGGGGGAGACGCGATAGGATTTGGCAGTCAGAGCGGACCGTTGCTCTGGCAGATTTCTGCGTTCACCAGCGTCCCACCAGGGGGAGTCTTCGTCGATGACGTATGTGATCTGCGAACCGTGCATTGGCACCAAGGACGCTTCGTGCGTTGACGTGTGCCCGGTGGACTGTATCCATACCACCGACGACGCCGAGATTTACTACATCGATCCGGAAGAGTGCATTGACTGCGGGGCCTGCGAGCCGGTGTGTCCGGTGACGGCCATCTTCCCGGACTTTGACGTGCCGGAAGAATGGGAGGAGTGGACGCAGATCAACGCGGACTTCTTCCAGTAGGCGCCGCCACCCGCTAGCAGGCGGCGCTACACCTCGGCAGCCGGCAGGCGTCCGGGGCGGCTAGGCCAGCGCGGGACGAGTGCTGGCGCCTTTGGTCATCTCTCTGAGGGCCGTAAAGGCCGGTCGGGGCGAGCCATCCGGCTGGAGTACACCGAACGGGAACTTCTCGTCCTGGGGTCCGACGACCGACTGGAAGTTCAAGTTCCATACAAAGGCGTGGCTGATGTATGGGGCGAATTCGCGAATGAGTCGGAACGCGTCGACGAGGAACCTGGCCTGGTCTTCATCGGAGTTGTCCACGCCGAATCCGTAGGCGGGGTCGGCATTGACGGTTGACCAGCCCATTTCGGTGAGCCAGATGGGTTTGTCGGCGTCGCCATTGGCCTCCATGACCGCCCGGTGCTGGGTGTAGCGCTGGAAGTAGAAGCTGCCGTGACCGTTCCAGCCGGAGCCTCGATCGCTGCCGATTTCCTGAGTTGGAGCGTTGTTGAAGCCACCGGGATGCACGCCCCAGGCGTCAAAGGCGTCGCGCACGATTCCATCGCGATAGGCGTAGATTTGTTCGAGGAAGCGGACGTCGTCGACGGCCTGCACCTTCTGATCCGGGATGTCCACGTCGCCGGCGGGGGTCAGGGCGCCGCCAACGGTGATCGCGTCGGGGTCGGCGGCCTTTACGCCCTGATTGCCGGCCAGCATCAATTCAACGAATTCGCCAGCGTCGATGCGCCCGTAGCCCCACTCGCGCGCGAGGTTGGCTTCGTTCCAAAGTTCGTAGGCGTGGACGTGGCCGCGATACCGCTCCGCCAGCGCCTGCATGAAGTCTCGAAGGTCCAGGGGATCGCCCGGCGGTCCGTGAGACCGGTCGCCGAGGGCCCAGTCGGGCGCGCGCACCACGCTGAGCAGCAGCTTGAGGCCGGCACTGCTAACGGCGGCCACGACCTTGTCGAGTTCGCGCCAATCGAAGCCACCCTTCTCAATTGGTTCGGTGTGGTACCACTCGACTTGCTGCTTGAGCCAGTCAAAGCCGGCCTCGATCGTTCGATCGACGATGAGGCCGCGGTCCTGGTTGTAGAGATGCGCCTGGAAGCCATAGCCGTCGAGCCGGCGCAGCCCATCGTCAACGTCCGGCGGCGGCGTGACGCGTTCCGGCGGCCGTGGGGCTGTCGGTTGGGGCGCGGCGACCGTTGGCCGGGGCGCGGCCACCGCCGTTCTCGCCGCGTCAGACGTCGGTGCGGCCGTGGGCGTGGTGGAGGGCTGGGGCTTGTCCGGTTCGCCGCAGGCGGCCAGCACTCCGGCGGCGCCAGCAAGCGCCAGCAGGCGACGGCGTGCGATGGGATGCCTGCTCATGACGCCGTAGCTACGAATCCCTGCAGGCCGCGAAGGTGCCGCATGTACCGTTACTTCTTGTATCCGCGCGGCATGGATGGTATCAACGGAGTAAGTCAGTTGTCGGAATCACCGACCGGGTTCGGGCAAGCGGCCGCCGAGCGGCGCCCCGGACCAGAGGGGACCATTGTTGATGGGCACAAATAGATACGGAAACACCGCGGTCGGCACGATTGTGATCGTGATTGCCGCGGTCATCGTGCTGGGGCTGTTCAGCGTGCGGTTCGTGAACGTCGGTGAGGTCGGCGTGCTGCACACGTTTGGCGTGGTTGATCAAACGCCACGGCCCGAGGGCCTGTTGGTGAAGGCTCCGTGGGCCAGCCTGGAGACGCTGAGCGTGCGGACGCAGCAGCTCACCATGAGTTCGCGAGCGGAGGACGCCAGCCCGAGCGCGACGGATCAGACGGTGCGGACGCTGACCTCCGAGGGTCTGTCGGTTGGGTTGGACATCACGACGCTGTATCGGCTGAAGTTTGCGGATGCGCCCATGGTGTTTCAGCAGATTGGTCCCAATTACGTCGAGATTGTCGTCCGACCGGCAATCCGCGACGCGATCCGTGACGTGGTTGGCGAGTTCCAGGCCGAGGCTCTGTACACAACCGCACGCACCGAGGTTGCCGAGAAAATCGAGGCGCAGCTGCAGAGCATCCTGTCG
>DAOUIX010000008.1:0-18043 GCA_034423235.1 Chloroflexota bacterium
AAGTAGACGAACATCATGCGGTTGAGCATGAGGGAGGCGTACCAGTCCCGGTCGCCCCGCGCGGTGATGCCGTCGATGAAGTCGCCGAAGGCGGTCAACTCGGTCCTGAACCGCTCGTAGAAGCGCTTGGTGACCTTCTCAACGTCCAACGCCGCGCGGACCCGCGAGGCGACGAGTGCGATGTTCAGCGACGGCTCCTCGTCGAGCGACACGAAGAGCGGTTGCAGTCGCTGGAGCAGGTGGTCTCCGCCACCGCCCGCGGTAAAGGCGTACTCACGGCAGGCGGCGGGCCTGCCGGTCTCCCGCCTGACCCACTGCCAGACCTGCGCCTTGCGTCCGGGGTCGGTGAAGATGATGAGGTGCTCAAAGGCGCGCTTGGCGACCTCGGTCTCAATCTTGCGCCGGATCGGATATTGGGGAATGTCGTTGTCAGTGCCGGCGTCGCACTCGTAGACGGCGAACCCGGCCTTTTCCGCAACGGGCTTGAGCGTGTAGTCGCGCTCGTTGACCCGGACGGCCAACCGTTCGGCTCGATAGTGGTTCCAGCCGAGGCCCTCCACAAAGAGACGGGGGAAGTCGAAGGCCTGTAGGTGAGGGCGCAGCTCGTCAATCGAGACCGGCATCACGAGTCGTCCTCCGCGTCGAACAGGCCCAGGGAGCAGATGATCTGAGGTTCCCGGGCCTCGGCGGCGTCGTTCTCCATCAGGCAGAGCCTGTCCTCCTCGCGAAGCGACATGACGATCTCGGCCAACTGGTCGTCGGATACGCCGCTGCGGAGCTGCCGGTTCAGGGTATCCACCGCGGACGAGCGCAGGGGATGGCGGTAGATGTCGTCAATGGCCCGGTGGAGGGCATCCACGTCGAACAGCTGGCCCCTGATGGCCTCGGCGTACCGCTTGAGGCGGGTATAGGCGCGGAAGCGCGCCCCGGAGGGACGCCCCAACTGACCGCCGACCCGCTTCTCTTCCCTGACGACGTGCTTGACGCCCTCGGCCACGAGCCGGTGGTGGTCGTCGTGGTGGGGCTGAGCCGGGACATCGGGCCTGCACTCGGCGGCGGAGAGGACTTCCAGCTGTGATTCGGTGATGCTCCGGCCCTGTCGGTCGACGTAGGCGAGGGCGTCGTTGCCGTCGGCGGTCCGCATGAAGACGAGGACGCCCTCGGGCCGCTGGGCCATGGGCGTGTGCCGACGAGACGAGAACACGACGTCCGGCAGGTCCACGACGGCTTTCTCCAATCGCGGGTCCGCGCCGATGGCGTTCTTCCATATCTGGTAGGCGTGGGACGCAAGGTCGACCTCGCCGTCGGGGTCTCCGTCGAGAATGCCCGCGCGCTCGTGATAGAGGTTGATGATGGCCTGACTATCGGACTCGTCCTCGAAGAACGCCTCGTCCGCGCCGACCACTTCGGCGTTCTCCCTGAGCCGCTCTCGGACCCGCTTGCGGAGGTCAATGATGCGCTCCACACCCTCGGCGGGCAGAAAGGAGTGGCAGAGAATCTCCTCCGCCTGCTGCCCGATGCGGTCAACGCGACCCGCTCGCTGAATGAGACGGATGATGGCCCAGGGCAAGTCGTAGTTGACCACGACGTGGCAGTCTTGGAGGTTCTGACCCTCGCTGAGCACATCGGTGGCGACGAGGACGCGGAGTTCCGGTTCCGGCGCGCCCTGCCCCGGCCTCCGGTTGCTGTCGGGACTGAATCGCCACGCCAACTGCGTGGGGTCGGCGGAGTTGCCGGTGACGCCGGCCAGATCTTGTACGCCCTTCCTCTTGAGTTGTCCCTCCAAATAGAGAACCGTGTCCGCGAACTGGGAGAAAATTAGGACCTTTCGGTCCGGGAAGGTCTCCGTCAGCAGCGCGTGGAGCGCGTCCAGCTTGGCGTCATGGGACGGGTCCCATGCTCCGTAATCCCTCAGAACGCCCTGGAGGGCGTCGGAGTCCGACAGGAGTTCGCGCTCCAGGGAGCTCTTGAAGAGATCGGAGCGGAGCCACTTGAAGCGGCTCTTATAGCGGCCCTCGTACTCTGCGTAAATCTCGGCAGCCCGTGACTCAAAGTCGACCGTCGTCCAGTCGTCGCCGGTCTCTTCGATTGCCTCCCCCTGGTCGTCGTCGTCCGGGTCGAACAGCGAGCCCCGCGCCTGATCCGCGTCCTCGTCGGTGAAGCGAGAGTCCAGCATCTCGGCGTCCTGAGTGCCGAGGGGCAGCGGCAGGCCGTTCCTGATGGCATGGAGGAAGACGTAGTTGCGGAGAACATGCCGCTCAACTGATTGCAGGAACGCCGCGCCGCTGCTCTCCAAGCGTTTGAACAGGTTGGTGCGGCAGAAGCCGATGAGCCGCTTGCCAGCCCGTGACAGGTCGTCGATCTGCCGCTTCTCCGCAGCGGTGGGAGGAGTCGGTGGGCTGTCCAGTACGTAGTTGCCGAGGCCGTATCGCGGCAGATTCAGGCGCCTAATGACCTCGACGACCCTTGGCGAGTACAGCTTGGCGTACTGGTCGTTGGGATCGGAATCGTCGATGTCGAACTTGACCGTTTTGGGCACGCGGGTAGGGAAATAGGACCGAGCCCCGTCCTCGTAGGTGAGGAATTTCCGCCCGGTCTCCCGGTCCGTCTCCGCGTAGTTGTCCTGGATAAAGCCGCGGGTGCGTCGCACGAGGTACAGCCGCATCAGGTCGCGCCAGTCGTCGGCGTGCTCGCTGAAGTCGAAGGCCGCCAGGGTGCGTAGACCTGCCTGATGGCGCCTGACGAACTCCACTTCGCCCAGCTCCCCCAGGAGCCGCTCAGGCCGGATGCCCAAGTCTCGGTCGTCCTCCACGAAGATACGCAGTTGGTTGGACAGGTCCAGGTAGGTCTTGTTGTAGGGCGTGGCCGAGAGGAGGATGCACTTGCTCTCGTTGGCGCGGACGTACTCTTGAATGGCCCGGTATCGCCGGCCTTCGCGGTTGCGCAGGTTGTGGCTCTCGTCGATGACGACCAGACGGTAGCGGCGCAGGTTGGGCAGTTCGCCGAGCACCCTGCTCAGGGACAGCACTCTGGCCCGAAGCTTGTACTGGTACACGTAGTCTTCCCACATGGGGACGAGGTTCTTGGGACAGATGATGAGGGTCTCCAGCCCGTGGTCGTCCTCGAAGATGCGGGCCACGGCTGTGGCCATCAGGGTCTTGCCCAGACCCACCACGTCGCCGATGAGCACGCCGTTGCGCTTGTTGAGGTGGTGTGCCGCTATCTTGACCGCGGCGGCCTGGAAGTCGAACAGCCGGTCGCCGAACACCTTGGGAATCCTGAACTCGGCGAGGCCGGCTCGGGCTTCGTGGGAGAGGTGATAGGCCATCTTGAGATAGACGTGGTACGGCGGTATCAGCGACTCCCGCGCCCAACTCTCTTCAATGATTTGAAGCAACTCGTCCGAGACGTCAACACAGAAGCGGTCGTTCCATCTGTCCTCGAACCATTGCATGAGCTTGAGCGCGGCGTCGTGGTCGAGCACGTCCACGTTCAATTCGCCCTGCCCGGCGAGGCCGGCAAAGGTGAGGTTGCTGCTCCCCAGGTAGCCCGTGATGGGGTTGACCGGATCGTCCCGGAACATCAGATAGAGCTTCGCGTGCAGGGGGTGGCGGAGGAAGAGCCTGACCACGACCTTCCGGGCGCGAAGTTGGGCCGCCAGCTGCCGCAGGGTCCGCTCGTCGGCGTTGGTCGGCGCGCCGATCGTGAGCTGCTGGCGAAGCTGCTCGGCCAGCTGGACTCTGAGGCGATGCGCCGTCTGGTTGTCCATGCCGGAGGGCCTGTCGGTCAGGCTCAGGGCTTCCCTGAGTCGGTCGTGAGACAGGCGCTGCATCCCGATGAGCACGCGGCAGGGTCCGTCGTCTTGGCCCCAGCCGTCCACGTGGCGTGCGAGTCCGCCCCAGCCACGCAGGTTGAAGTAGCCGACGCAGAAGTCCGCGCGCGACGAGAGCTCCAACGTCTCCTGCAATGCGGACAGAAGGCGCGAGTCAGGTGCGAGGTTGTCGAAGATACGCGGCATAGACGCTTTACTCGTTACTCTCGCCCATCGGCTGGTGAAGCACTACCGACCCTCGGGCTTCTGGAGTCGCTCTTGCCTCCGACTGTGATCCATCAGTCTACGTCTGACGGAACACTCCGGAGGCTCCCATCCCGCGCACGATTTCACGGTCCGGTGTGCAACGCAAAAGTCCGCATAAACGGGCGTGCGAGGGAGGACACCTGGATGAGGTGTCCTCCCCCGTGTCTGCGAGCTAGCATCCCGCGCCGACCGGCTGCCGTTCGTGCTCCAACGCCCACTCGAACAGGGACAGCCTCGGGGCCTACGCCTTGCGGTGGCGGCCCTTGGGCGTGCCCGGAGGCTCGGCCCGAGGCCGATGGCGAAGTGATGGCCGTCCTGGTGGGCGGCTGGGAGGCGGTCGGCGCCTCCCAGCCCCATGTCAGTGCGTGGGCCGATGCCGCGTCCATGGCGCATCCCCGGGACCTACCGCAGACGCCCACGCGCTGAACCTACCGCCACCACAGCCCCAGGGTGAGGACTCGGCGCACCCAGCGGAGCAGTTCGCGCCGGGCCCGCTCCGTCTGGAGGTCGGCCAGTGCCCGACGCCGCCAGCGCAGGTAGCCCTCCCGCTCGGACGGATGGATCGCATACGTGTCCGGCGGCAAGGTCAATTCGTACTCCCCGATCATGGCGATCTCCAACGCCATGATCCGCTCGCGGGTCTTCACCTGGTCGAGCTTCGTGCCCTCCTCGCGCCGCTGGTTCAGCCGCCGCCACTCCACGACCGCCGCCATGCCCCGACCGTAGGACGCGTCTTCGCCCGGACGCGGGTCGTCGGTCACCACGCCGCGCCGGCTCGGGTCGTCGACCGCCCATGGCGGCTCTGGCGCCGTGGCCTCGGAACCGGCGGCCGTCACCGCTCCGTGGCCCCGCTCCAGCCGCGCCACGCGTCGGGTCAGCGTCGGCAGCTCGTGCTCGATGACGTCCAGGTGGCGGGCCATCGCGCGCAATTCACCCTCCGCCGCGTCGTCACCGCGCCGCGCCTGCTCCAGTGCGGTCTGCCGTTGTTCCGCACGCTCGATCCGCTGCGCCAAGGCCCGCAGCTCGTCCCACTGCTGGGCCGTCGTCGCCTCGCGGTCGGCCAGCCGACGCCGCTCGAGAGCGTCGCGCATGCGCGGCGACAGCCGGCCCGACTCGACGACGTTGACCAGGGTGCGGTAGTTGACCCCCAGCGCCTGCGCCGCCTTGAGCCGGCCCTCGGCGAGCACCAAGTCGTCCAATAGGGCCAGGAGCTGCGCGTCCGCCTCGCGGCGGCCGCGCGCCTCGGTCGGGAGCTGGCCCGTCATCCCGTCGTCCATCGTCCGCCGCGTTGGCTCCCGTTGGCCGCTGGCCAGCACCAGACCCGCCGGGAAACGCCCCCTGCACTTCTGCAATTCTGGTTGCAACCGAGCCTTATGCCCCGGTACTTGCTGGCGTGTAGCCCGCCGCTCGCGTGGCCCCCACCCAAACCTGATCCACAACGCACGTGCACTTGTGCAACTTTCCTCGTTTATCTGTACGCCCCCATGACATCACGCGGCGCTTGCCAACGTGTAGACCTTGTGAGGGGAGCCTGTGCGCAGGCCCCCCTCACAAGCCATGACCGAGGAGCGAGCGGGTCGTCAGACTCACGAGCAGGGTCGCTCGGACCCCGCGGGATCCGGCCACGTCGAGCGGGGGCTGGCTCCCGTGCCGTTCCCGTAGCGCCGCCCCGGCCGCCCCATGGCGCACAATAGGCGGGGGTCCGGGAGAGCGGCGGCGACAGGCGAGCTGGACGAGGCGTGGGCGCCGGATGAGCGGCCACCGGCGGACGACCTGGCTGGCGAGATGGGAGAGACCAGGGAGATGAGGGAGACACGCCCATGACCAGACAATCTGACGACCGACCGGTGGCCCTGTACGCCCGGGTCTCCAGCGACCGCCAGGACGTGGACCTGTCCGTCGCCGCCCCGCTGCGGGCACTGCGCAACTATGCCGCGCAGCACGGCTACGTGGTCGCCCGCGAGTACGTGGACGAGGCCAAGAGCGAGCGCGTGGCCGACCGGCCGCAGTTCCGGCAGATGATCGACGTGGGCAGCCGGCCCAACGCGCCCTTCCAAGAGATCCTGGTCTGGACGTTCTCCCGCTTCACCCGCACGCGCGAGCACGCCGCGGCTGCCGACGTCGAGATGCTGACCGAGGATGGCTCCAAGCTGCCAAGTCTCTTCGCTTCGGTCATCGGGGGTTCGCGCCACAGCGCAATGCCAGAGCTTCGAGAGAGCGCGGCGGAGTTCCATCCGGGTGGTCTACCACTTCCGCCCCCGGCGAATCTCCGACCTGCTCACCGGCAAAGTCCGCAAGGTCAACAACAGGTTCTACGAGGAGTGCGTATCGGTGGCTGACGATCTCGAGGCCGTGTCTCTGCCTGACCGACGAAAGGAGGGGCTGATCAAATGCGTGGACCTCTTGTGTTCAGCAAGCTGACCAGGGAGTTCACGCCGGAGCGCCGTCCGTGCATCGACGAGACGAAGCGGGAGGCTGCCCGCCGAGATGCCGCTGCGCGAGCTTCGCTGGGCGCCGGAGTTAACCCAGCGTCATATGGCGAAGCTACTGCAAGTGAACCAGCCTCCCATCGCCAGCTGGAGCAGCGGGCGGACGTCTACGTTTCCGGCCCGCGGTCCTACATCGCGCCCGTGGGCGGGAAGCTGACGATAGTGGCCGAGTTTCCCGACGGCGAGATCGACATCACTAGCTTCTCCAACGTGGGCGTGGCTGAGGGCACGCAAAGCTAAGAGGCGAACGCAAGACAAATGCGCTTCATAGATGAACTACGAGTCTTGGAGAGAAAGGTCAACCTTATTGACCGACGAACACAGCATAATCAATGGACACCTGCGGAAGTGGACATTATCGAGACCGCGTTTTGGGCGCGATCCGTATTGGAGATCATCGAGGACGTCAAACTCCATGAATATGGGCATAGCCTCAAGTTGAGCATTCGCTTGACTCGCTCCGTCAGCGACTCGGATCATCCGGGAAGCGCCAAGGCCGTCTATGCACAGAACAGGCACATCTCGCTCAAGAAACTGCTGGAGGTCATAATCCACTTTCGCTACTTCGCATTCACCAGATATGCGGACGGAAACCATGGTCTGAGCGTGATGAGCGACCGGAATGTCATGCACGAGGTGTACTATTCGGACTTCACGGCGGCCCTGCGGTCCCTTGTTCTTTCAGAGCGGTTGGTGGCCCTGGCGATCTGCGATCTCGTGGAACGAGACCTGGTACAAAGGGACAATATCCCTTGGGACGACACTGATGCCCGGGTTTTCGCTAACATCAACCTATACTCCCTTCTGCAGGAGCATGTAATAGGTGAGACGGCATTGAAACGAGGGATCATGGAGAAGATATTCGGCAACACGGATGTTCCCAATGAAGTCTTGCCACACCTTGCGTTCTTTCAGAGCGAGTACTATCAAGATGCGCAGAAGATGATCCTGGGATTTGGTCCTGCCTGGGAAAACGAGCAAAACGTGTTTTTGTCGCCGTTTGATCAGAGCCAACTGTTCAAACTGATTAGGGACTACTACGTTGATCGATAGGAGTGTTTTGCTAGACCGGCGTATCCATCGCACCAGACACGCAAGGCATCGATAGCAAGGAGGACAGCGTGAAAGAGAAACACCTACCGCCGCAAACGCCGGCGGCGCTCTACGCCCGGGTCTCCAGCGACCGCCAGGACGTGGACCTTTCCGTCGCCGCCCAGTTGCGGGCGCTCAGAGACTATGCCCAGACGCACGGCTACGTCGTGGCTCGCGAGTACGTGGACGAGGCCGAGAGTGGGCGCGTGGCCGACCGGCCGCAGTTCCGGCAGATGATCGACGAGGGCGGCCGGCCCAACGCCCCCTTCCAGGTCATCCTCGTCTGGAAGTTCTCCCGTTTCACCCGCAAGCGCGAGCACGCCGTGGCCTTCAAGTCCATGCTGCGGCGCAAGGGCATCCGGGTGGTCTCCATCACCGAGCCCGCCGACGACTCGCCGACCGGCAAGCTCATGGAGGCCATCATCGAGAGCGTGGACGAGTTCTATAGCGAGAATCTGGCGCAGGAGGTCGTGCGGGGGATGCGCGAGGCCGCGTCGCGCGGCTACTTCCTGGCGTCCCGCGCGCCCTTCGGCTATCGACGCATCAAGATCAACGATGGGCTGAAAGAACGGCCCACGCTGGCGGTCGATCCGACCTCCGCGCCCATCGTCGGGGAGATTTTCGAGAGCTCCCTGCGGGGCAACGGGTTGAAGGAGATCGGCAAGGCCCTGAACGAACGGGGGATCACCAATCGAGGCAAGCGCTGGTCCAAGAGCAGTCTCCACTACCTGCTGGGCAACGAGGCGTACACCGGGACTGCGGTCTGGGGCCGCACCTGTAAGGGTGGGAAAGCCCAGGACCCGGTACGGGTGGCGGGGGCCTGGCCCGCCCTGGTGTCGCGGGAGCTGTTCGACGCCGTGCAGCAGGCCATGCGGGACCGCGCGCCCAAGGTGCAGCGGCCCGCGCGGGTGGGCAGTACGTTCCTGTTGAGCGGGTTGCTGCGGTGCGGCGTCTGCGGCCGGCCCTACACCGGCCAAGGGGCCAAGAGCGGGCGGTTCGCCTACTACGTCTGCGGCACGCTGCACCGGGAAGGCGCGGGCACCTGTAGCAATGGCCGGTACCTGAACGCCCCGATGGTGGAGGACTTAATCGTCGAGAAGATCCGGGAGCGGATTCTGACCGAGGCGACCATTGTCGAGTTGGTGACGCTGGTGGCCGAGGAGATCGACGCGATGGCCGGGGAACTCGCCGGTCGGCTGGCAGCCGTCGACGCCGAGCTCGCGGATGTGCGGCAGCGGCTGGAGCGGCTCTACGAGGCCCTGGAGACGAGCGCCCTGACGTTGGACACCCTCTCACCGCGTATCTTGTCGCTGCGGCACCGGGAGGACCAGCTCAAGGCGGCGCGCGAGGAGGCCGCCGCTCAGTTGGACCAGCGCCGGGTCGACCTGCCCACCACCGAGGAAATCCGGGGATACGTCGCGGACTTTCGGAACTTCCTGCGAGAAGGCACGATCCCGGAGCGCAAGGCTCTCATCCGCAACTTCGTGGAGGGCATCGAGGTGGTCGACGACGAGGCCACGCTCACATACACCATTCCCATGCCCAACGATGGGGTCACCCAGGAATCGGCCACGGTTCTCGATTTCGTCCAGTCCAGCCTACCTCCAGCTACTGTGTTCATAACCGGGCCGCCGAGCGCGACCTCGGCGGTGTCCGCGCCGCGCATGGGACTATCGTCCGGCGTGGGGATGGTGTAGTGGATCGTCGCCTTTCCCGGTCGGACCGCGATCTCCTTGACGAATGAGCGCACAAAGGCCTTGGTCTCCGTGAGTTCGCTGGTCCTGAGGAAGTCGCTCATGTCCCGGACATAGGCCGCGATCGTCTCCACTTTGCCAAGCATCACCCGGCGCTCCGCAAGCAGCGTCCGTGTTTCTTCCGCGGCGATTTCCAATCGACGCTGACGCTCGCGGTGCTCCCGGATGCGCCCGGTGGCGTCGGCGAGTTCCAGGTCGGTGGTCTCGACGATGTGCCAGACCCGATCCAATTTCCGGCGCACCTCGGCCAGCTCCGCCTCGATTGTCGCCAGCCGCTGGCGTTGCTCGCGCGCGACGCCGTCCATTTCCTCGTCCACCAGCTGGACCAGGTCGCGGATGTTGCGCTCGGTGAGGATGTGCGCTCTAATCTGATCGACGATGAGCCCCTCGAAGCGCTTGGCGTTGAGTCGGGGGGTGTCGCAGGTCCCCCGACCTCGCTTGAGCAGCGAGTGGCACACGTAGTAGGTGTACTTCCCGCTCTTGGCCTCGGCGGCCGTGAGGGCCTTGCCGCAGGTCGCGCACCGGACGAGTCCGCTGAGCAGATAGGGACTGGCTGCCCGCCGCGGATGCACACGCGTGGGTGCGCGGGATCGCAGCAGTCGGCCGACTTGGCGAAACTGCGTCTTGGAGACGATGGCGGGGAAGGCGTCCTCGACGCGCACCGGCGGCGCGCCGTCCTTGGCGCGCATCCCCCAGACCAACGTGCCCGTATAGGCTTCGTTGGTGAGCACTCGGTGGACGGTGGTCTTGAGCCAGCGTTTCCCGTTGGCGCTCGCGACGCCCTCGGCGTTGAGGGTCTTGGTGATGTCCAAGACGGTCCGGCCCGCCTCCGCGAGATCGAAGATGCGCCGGACGACGGCATCGGCCGGTGGGGCCAGCGCGAGCTTCGGACGCTTCTTCGCGCCGTCCTGGACGGAGACTTTCTGGTAGCCGTAGGGCGCGTAGGTGGAAACCCAGAAGCCGCGCGACGCGGCCTCCCGCATGCCGCGCGTGACCTCTTGGGCCAGATTCTCGCTGTAGAACTCGTCCACGCTCTCGATGATGGCCTCCATGAGTTTGCCGGTCGGGGAGTCGTCGGCGTGTTCGGTGATGGAGACGACCCGCACGCCACGTCGGCGGAGCATGGACTTGAAGGCCACCGCGTGCTCGCGCTTGCGCGTGAAGCGGGAGAACTTCCAGACCAGGATTTCCTGGAACGGGGCGTCCGGCTGGCTGGCCGCTTCCAGCATCCGGCGGAACTGCGGTCGATCGGCGACGCGGCCGCTCTCGGCCTCGTCGACGTATTCCCGTGCCACGACGTAACCGTGTTTCGCCGCGTACTCGCGGAGCGCCCGAAGCTGGGCCGCGACGGACAGGTCCACGTCCTGACGGTCGCTGGAGACGCGGGCGTAGAGGGCCACCAGGCGGACGTCAGGCGGCGGCGTCATGCGGATGTCCTTTCATGCGGCGCTGTCACGAGGGTGCGGCCATTCGGAAGGTCGACGTCGGCGCGGTCGAGCTGGGGCCGCAGGGCGCTTCGGTCGCGATACGGCACGGCGACGAGCGCAATCTTGGCCAGTCGTCGGTGCCAGACGACGGGCCTGACAACGACGGCGACGTCGCCCGTGCCAAGATTATTCCCCGCTGGCTCTTCCTCGGCATAGCTCGCCCGGCCGCTCCGCACGACCCGCGCCACCAACGCGTCCACCGCTGGCGGGCGGCCCCGACGGGGCATGCCGCCCCGCGTGCCGCAGAGGAGGCCGGCGTTGCGCGCCCCAAACCCGGGCGTGCGTGCCACGACGGTGGCTCGAAACGCGCCGGCCGCCGGCCGCTCAGTCCACGCGGCGGGTACACCTGACTCCCTGCGCTCATACAGCACCGCCAGCAACGGCTGCTGGCGCAGCACTTCGGCGAGCCGCAGGGTCACCGAGGCATAGGACCGGCGGTAGCGCCGCCGCAAGGCCAGGACGTCGAGCCCGGTCGCCACGGCCAGCCGGGTGAACGCCGCCGGCTGCATGAGGACCGCCGCGGCAAACTGGTCGGCTTCGCGACAGAGATGCCGGTTCGGCGCAGGGTCGGCGGCGCGGTCTTGGAGCATCTCGTAGATGATCTCGTAGGTCTCGTGGAGCACCGTGTGTTCCCAGGCGCCCGTCCACTGGTCGGTCGAGTAGTGAATGGCGTATGCGCCGGGCGCCAGGCCGCAGTGGAAGCCCCGCAGGCCGCCCGGCAGGTGGGTGGCGACCACGGCGGCGATCCCGGCGTCCCGCAGGACTCGGGTCACCTCGTCGAGCGTTGGACGCCCCGAGAGGCGGAAGTACCGGACAAAGGCGTCGGCCAGCGCGGCCGGGGTCGGCCGCCATTGGTCGGGCCCTTGGTTGACGAGGCTGTCGCAGAAGTCGTCGAGCGTGCGCGTCATTCCAGCAGGCGCTTCCCGGTCAGCGTCTCGTACATCTCCACGATGAATCGCTTGGCCGCCAGGCTCATTGGTCCGTCGGGTCGGGTGCCGAACCGGAACTTGGGATCGGCCAGGACAAATTCGAACGCCCGGTCGACGTTCGCCTCGGCGTCGGCCCCTGCGTCATCACCGGCGTCGAGGTGGCCGGCGCGCTTGAGTAAGTCCTGCAGCGACACCCCGTAGAAAGCGGCCAGCTTCTGGAGGACCCGCGGGCCGGGACGCCGGTGGCCCTTCTCGATGTTGGAGAGGTAGGGGTCGGAGATGCCGGTGCGGCGGTAGACCTCGCGCAGGCTCCGGGTCCCGCGCAGCTCCCGTAGGTAGGCGCCAATGCCCGTGTCGGTGCGCTCGCCATTCATCATATCCACAGCATACGAAGATTTGCTAGACGATAGCAAGCATAAGCTGCCTGAACCCGGCAGGGCAAGCCGGTTAACGTACTCACGCATCCATCCTGTTGTTACACTTCTGCATAACACCGGAACCAGTCGTCCACCCGGCGTCCGTGTGCCCCGCCTCCGTGTGCACCGTGGCGTCTCCGCGGAAGGTCGCCCCATTGCCCACGGCCAGTTGCCACCTGCGGCTCACCCCGGCGCAGGATGCGCTCCGACGCCAGGGACTTCGTCTCCTGGCGCGGATGATCGTCCGCGCGTACCTGAAGGATCGAGCGGCCACCAACGGGTCTGACCGCGACGCTGAAGCACCAGACGTCGAGCCGTCGTCTTTGCTGGAGGCCGACCCGCGTGTCCGGTAAGCGTCCCCGGCCGAAAGTCCGGCTCAACCCCTACGCCGTGTGGGACCGGCTCAACCGGACCAACCGCTCCCAGAACGAGCTCGCCCGCCAGATGGGCATCAGTTCCGGCTATCTCTCTCAACTGATCACCGGACAGCGCTGCCCCTCGCCTCGAATGCGGCGGCGGCTCCAGCACGCCCTTGACATCGCGCAGTTCGACGATCTGTTCATCGTGGAGAACGGCGATGCGACCTAGGCCCGTCCCCCCGTCCCACCTCGTGTTGGGCTGGCCCTACCTGCCGGAGGACTTCCCGCAGCGTCTCGACCGTCTCAAGCAGGCCACGGGCCTCTCGTGGGAGGGCGTGGCGATGTGCCTCGGCGTGGACGTGCGTCAGGTGCAGCGCTGGCGGCGGGGCACGGAACCCTGCGGCGGCGCGCTGTTCGCGCTCTTTCGGCTGGCGGACCGCATTCCCGACGGCCTCAATCTACTCCTCAGGGACGATGCCGGCCAGCCATGGGATAGCTGAGGACATGGGCCGCCAGCGCCGGATCCACCGCCCGATCACGCCGGTCTTTCCGCCGGACTTCCCCGCGCGGCTGGAGCGATTCAAGACGGCCGGTGGCTTTACCTGGCGCTCCCTGGCTCGCCGCCTTGGCGTGAGCCCCTATCGGCTCCGCGAGTGGCGGCGGGGGACGGTGCCGAGTTCGACACATCTCTTTGGTCTGTTGGTCCTTGCCGGAGAATTGGGACTCATGGAGATCCTCCTGTATCCCGACAGGGACCTGTCGAAGGAGTCGGATGGCACCAGAGCGACCGCCGGCTCGCTCATTGTCGGGCACGTCCGTACGACCGTCTGTCTCCGGCAATAGCGGAGCAGGGTCCGGTCAATCCCCGCGCCTTCGGGGAATCGAGACTCCCGCAGTGAGCATGTGGCACAACCGTCCGGCCCATGCCTCTCGCCTGTTGGCCTGATTATCTTGATCTCCGCGGTTTAGGTCGTGGAGCTTGGCGGTACGAGTCATGGCTCAGACTCGGTCTCAGGTGTCGGTACGCCATAGTTCAGTCGGACATAGCTCTCATAATCTCCATACTTCACATGCAGGCCCTGTTCCTGATGCTGGAAGGAAACACTCGCGCCTGATGACGTCGTGAGTTGATAGTCCTCCCCCAGCACTTTGCTCAGTTCGTCTAGCAGCCCCGGAAAACGCTCTGACTGCTCCACCCACCACGGGGGTGCATCAGCAAGGCCGGAACGCTTGACCCGAGCATCGACTCCATATCTGCTGACGACTGCTCGCACTAAATCAACAAACCAATCCTCAGACTCAGGTGAGATAAACACTTCACCTATCAATGCATTAGTATCGACCGAATAGTAGATTCCAGTCTGGATCCACTCGGCTGATTTCCCCAACCACTCAGTATCGTCCGGGACAGCGTTCAGCGTCACCGCTCGGACTTCCCGCTCGTACTCGAAGCTCGTCCTCTTCGTCAAATGGGGCAGGAAGACATTTCCCTCGTCGATTCTCTCAGTGCTGAAGTCAACATAATTCACCGCGCCGATATATACGTCGGCTTCGCATGTCAAACTCGTGGCAAGATTGCCCACTGTCGTCCGTATCGCAATCCCCCGATCCCAGGCCGAATATACCTTCCACATGGCTTCCGACTCGAAGTCGTTCATATGCCAACAATTCACGAACAGATTCTGTCCGAAAGACCTCGCGTGAGCTTGCACCTGGGGACGATGTTCCTCGGATACCAACTCTAGGTTGCCTGTAGGATACGATCCCTCGAAGTGATCGGGGAAGTTAGCTGCTTTCGAGAAGAACAAGGCCTTCTTCTCAAGTAGAGAAACGAACTTCGTAAAATCGAAGTATTTCCAAAGACTGGCACCTTGAGGAGGCGTCTCAAAGCTGTCATGCGCCTTGTACACAACTACGTCGACCTTCCGTGAGCACGCTCAACTGTACCTCGACCAACATGTGGGCGGTCCGGGGGCCGCTGAATCACTGCCTGGGGCCTCGCGGGGATGTCCGGCAACCAGCGAGGGCCACTGGGCAGTGACAAGGGCAAGACGTCCGCCCTGTTAGTGCGCGAAGTCTAGCAGGTGTCGTCGGGTTGCTTTCATCAGGTTCAGGGTCCTGGGGCGGCCCTGGTGACGGGGAAGGAAGTCTTGGATCAGTTGGTAGATCTGGTCATTCGCCTCTTGCATCCGCTGCACCTCACGTAATGGCGCCCTCGACCGGCTTCGTTTCTTGGTGCGCCGCAGCAGGTCGTCAGCAGCGCCCAGGACAGGCGGGTCTGGTCGAGGTTTGACCACATGGCCTCCAGTCGTCCATGCGCATTGACGGCGCGGAAGTTCCATCTGAAGTTAGACTCCGGCAGCTAGCGATCGAGGCGTCTATTGGACCACCGGTGGCTCACTCCCCTTATCCGCCCGTTTCACCGGCACCCGGAAACTTTCGATGTGTTGCGTCTCGAACCGGAAGAACTAGTATCTGTTCATCTGCCCGCTGCGGCGGATGGTGCGAACGTAGCCGATGACGTCGCACAACTGATCGGGCGGGTCGCCTGGATGTGGCTGGATCGGATCGGCTTGGTTCCATTCCTCCTCCCGCTCGTCCTTGTCACGTTTGACGAAAAGTCGCTCATTGTTTTACCGGCCGGGCTCATGATCCTCGCCCTAATCTGGATCTTCGAAAAAGCGACGAAGGCACTCAACAACCGCCGACGGAAGTAGCCACTGTGGATTCCGTCGCCCCTATCTTGCTCGGAGTGTTCCTGGCACTCGGGGCGATCGCCGCGGTCCTAGCGGGTGTGCGTTGGATTGCGGCGAGCGCGGCAGGTCTTTGGGACTTCGGCCACGATCTTCGCCGCCGATTCGGGTGCGTCGTGGGCAGCATCGGATGCGGGGTTGGCTTGCTCTTCACAGCAAGTGTCGTCTGGATCCTCGCGGGGACCTTGACGTCGATGGGCGGGGTCGGCATTAGTCCGAGCGTAGGGATGGCGACGGTCGTCCCGGCTCTCGTGATTCGTGGCATTGGTGCTAGTGGCCGACGTGCTCGGGAGCGCCGCGAACAGGAGCAGGAACGTGCAGCATCTCGTGTCCAGCGCACATCGGGTCTACGGCGTCACCTTTCCCTGCTGCTTGAAGCCCAAGACCACTGCTGCGGAATCTGCGGGAAACCACTGCCCGATCCGCCGACGGGATCACTCGTCCACGTAGGCCACATCGTGCCGGTCAGTCGTGGCGGGACCAACGACACGAGCCATCTTCAAGCGACGCACGCCGAATGCAACCTGCGAAAGGGTGTTGGGCCGTAGCTATCGGTCGGGCGTGACGCGACGAACCTTTATCACGGTCTCAGCCCGAAGCTCGTCACGATCGTACCCTCGGCGACGGGAGAGTTCTTCGAGGATGGCGTTTAGCTTGCTGTGTCCTTCGCTCACAGCTCGCTCTATGGCCGTCGCCTCTTGCCCAAAGACACGCCGCCGCGTCCAGGTACCGTCAGGCAGTCGAACGATCACGCTTGAGCTCGTCCATCTGTTCGTCCATCAATTGCTGGGTCTTCGCAGACTTTCGCCCAAGAGACCAATTGCCACCGACAATCCAGAAAACAAAGAACGCGAGGCCGGTTCCGAGCGAGATGATGAGGTGGACGGCGAAGTGCCCATCAGTTTCAACGGATTCACAATCGAATACGGCCAGAAGTCTCGGCACCGTGTTCGAAAGCAACCAAACCGGGAGGAGTCTGAACAGAACGACCACACGACCACGACCGCGACTGTCCCCATGTGGTAGCCCAGCCTGAGGAGGCGAATGCGCTTCTCTAGGAAACCTCTGATTTAGTCGCGGGTCGCGGCCCGTGGGTCGGGCCTATGCTCAGGGGTGACCGATAGCCGGTGAGGGCCTCGATGCATCCCCAGCGCTCATTTGCCGACGTGGAGTATGACGGGCAGCCGCGCCAGACGCGGCGGGAGCGCTTTCTCCAGCGCATGGACGCGCTCCTGCCGTGGGCGCGGCTGGAGGCGCGCATCCGCCCGGTCTATCCCACCGGCGAGCGTGGGCGGCCGCCCTACCCTCTGGCCCTGCTGCTGCGGACTCACTGCGTGCAGCTGTTCTACAACCTGAGCGACCTGGCGATGGAAGACGCGCTCTACGACAGCGTGGCGGTGCAGCGGTTCGTGGGGCTGACGGCGCGGGACCCGCGGCCCGATGAGACCACCATCCTCCATTTTCGGCACCTGCTGGAACGGCACGACCTGGGGACGGGGCTGCTGGCGGAGATCACGCAGCACCTGGCGACCCAGGGCCTGCGGCTGCGCGAAGGGACGATCGTGGACGCGACGATTCTTGACGCGCCGGCGTCGACGAAGAACCGCGCGCAGGCGCGGGACCCCGAGATGCATCAGGTGAAGAAGGGCCAGCAGTGGTATTTCGGCATGAAGGCGCACATCGGCGTGGACGCCGAGACGGGACTGGTGCACAGCGTGGCGACGACGGCGGCCAACGTGGCGGACATCACGCAAGTGCCCCAGCTCCTGCACGGCGCCGAGACGCGCGTGTGGGGGGATGCGGGGTACGAGGGGGTGGCCCGGCGTCCCGAGCACCGGGGCCGGGCGATCGATTGGCAGGTGGCGTTACGCCGGGGGCAGCGGCGGCGCTTGCCGCCGGGCAGCGCCGCCGCCCGGGCGGAGCAGCGCAAGGCCTCCATCCGGGCGAAGGTGGAGCATCCGTTCCTGTATGTGAAGCGGCACTTCGGCTACCGGCAGGTGCGGTATCGGGGGCTGGCCAAGAACCGGACCCGCCTGTGCCTGTTGTTCGGGTTTGCCAATCTGCTGCTGGCGACCCGCGCCGCACCCGTGTAAGTGGGCGATCTGCGCCCTTCGCGGGGTCGATCACGGCCCCACGCCCCCACGACGGGCGGATCGGGCCCACCAACGGCCCCCGGCCGCGATTTCGGCTCCATACGAACGCCGCGGCGTCAGACACCCCAGTTGTTCAGTGGTTTCCTAGTCACAATGGACAAGGGGTCGTCCGCAACGTGGAAGCTGACGAAGCGACAGGATGAACCACGGCCGATCAGTGAATTCGAGGACCACATCCTGGACATGGTGACGTGACGAAGCGCAAGCACGGCCGTCCGCAGGTCCTGCCGCAGCCCGACCCGATCCCGGACACGCCCGAAAACATCGCGCGTGCCATCATGCAGGGGCCGCCGAAACCCGACTGGGACTTCGAGCGCGAAGCGCAACGGCGGCGCAAGGCAAACCGCGCGGATTAGGTCGGTTGGCTAGCTATCGCTATGAGCCCCCTCCCGGTACTTGAGATTTCAGGTGCGGAGCGCGACGGCAACGAACGTCGCCAGGTACGTCACGCTCGGACCCGGATCGCCGCTGCGCGGTCCGCGCCACCCCGCGCCACGCGCAGCGCACCGAGTCCGTCGGCGGCCTGACCCGGA
>DAOUIX010000009.1:0-6795 GCA_034423235.1 Chloroflexota bacterium
TCAACCTCCCGCCCAACCCCAAGCCCCGCCCCGCCGAAGGCGCCGTCTAGCGCCGCCCGGAAGCCCTATTCGGGGCGGTCGTCACCCCGATCGTTCGGGTTCCGCCACTGCCGCCAGAGAATCCCCGCGCGCATAAGCGGCAGGCGCAGCAGGCTGCGGTACTGGTTGTGCAGATGCGCCCGCAGGCTCGGATGTGGATGATGGATTCGTCCGTTGGCCGGATGTGTCGACCGTGCCTTGATCGCGCGGCGCAAGTCGGCGGTGCTCGTACCCTCGAATAACGTGACGGCTTTGGCCAGATCGCCGAAGTGCGCGTCGCTGGCGCCAATGTGTGCCCCCACGCCTTCACCGTGGTCGTGCAGGAACTCAGCCAGCCGGTCGCGCGCGCCTTGGCGCATGTACGGGTTCTCGGACTCGATCCCGTCGAACTCACAATGCCGCAGCGCATCGCGAAGCCTGGCGGGCGAAATGGACGATGGCAGACCCAGAAACGGGTGCGCGACAACGGCCAGGCCGCCTTGCGCGTGGATTGCATCCACGGTGTCGGGTACCGAGCGTAAGATTGCCGGGGCACGCTCCAGGAACAGCCCCACGATGTGGTCCTGGCGGCGCGTGGTCACCTCCATGCCGACGATCACGTCCACCCGCGCGCCGGTTGCCAGCGCGTGGTCGCGGGCGCGCAGAGCCCCGTCCACGGTGTCGTGGTCGGTCACGGCCACCACGTCCAGCCCCAGGTGCTCGGCAATCTCAACAAGCTCCTGCGGCGTCACGGTGCCGTCGCTGGCCGTCGTGTGGCAATGCAGCTCAGCCACCCCCCATCCGTCCGCGGGCGCCGGCGGCGGATGCAGCGGCAGGCACAGGCGTTCGATCCGGTCGCTGGGAATCGCGATGTCTGGGGAACCTGGAGGCATCCCGGACATTTTGGACAATCCGTTGCCCAACGGACTACCAGTCACATCTCCGACCTTTCGCCATACACGTGTACGGTCGGACTGGAGTAGGCTTTCGTCCACTACGCGTGGCGAAGGGTGCGAAGTGGGCGCGCAGGAATCCGGACCGGCCTGGAACGTTGAAGAGTTTCCTTCCAGCTACAACGGCGCCCCGATCCAGTGGGATCCGGAGCGGTACGACACGGCGGCCATGCCCTTTATCGTCGCCATCCGGCAGCACTTCTGGTCCTGGCGAATCACGCGATTCGCCGCCGCAACCGGCTTGATTGAGGTAGACCTCGGATTGCCAAGCGTGATGCCGGACGGGATGACCATGATCGGGTTCGATCCTGGCGATGAGCCGCCCGCGGCCCTGCTCGAAGAGTTCGGCGAACTGCTCGGCGGCATGGGACGCGTAATGCTGGACGACGCATGGACCTACCGCCTGCAGGCGTCGGACGGTGTGCGGACCGAGGTGTTTGAAGGCCAGTTTGGTGGCCCGGGGGGCGGCGACTGATGTGGCCCAAGTCGCCTGAGGCCGCGCTCACGGCGGATCGGACCTACCTGCGGGACTACGCCGGGTGGGTGTCGTCGATTCACGGCGTCGAGGCTCGGGCGCTGGTGGCGGCGATTCGACAGGCCGAGGACCGCAATCTGCGCAAGGCCTTGAGCACCCGCCTCATGCAGTCGCGCGTCAGCGCGCTGCTCTCCATCGGATTCCTGTACGTGGCTGTGCGCGAGCGCTTCGGTTCGTCGCTGCTGCAGGCCCGGCTGCGCGCCGATGCCGCCTCCGCACGCATGGCGCTGCGTGAGGCATCGCTCGCGTCCAGCGCCGGCATCTGGAGCTTTCTGCGTTTGCCCGAACCTGCCGAACTCCGGCAGGCCGACGTAGACCCGGCCGCGGTGAACGAGTACGTGGACTCGGGCGAGCAACGCCTGGCCAATCTGTCGCGCATCGGCCAACTCGCGCGCCAGGACATGCTGCTGAGCACGCTGGATGCCGGGCGTTACAACCGCATCATCGTGGCGTCGCCGCGCAGCGTGGGATTGATCAAAACTGGGCAGGAGTCCGAACTGCACGGACTCAGCAATACCGCCTTCTACCTCGTCGATCTCTCCGGCGGTGATCTGCAGGACGAAGGCGACCTGGTGGCGGTAGCCAGCCCCACAACGCCGGCCGTGATCGAGGAGATCGCGGAAGAGATCGTGTTCATCGACGCCGAGGCGGCCGCAACCGCCGCGCTGGTGAGCCTGGTGGCCGACGCCGGGCTGCTGGCGTCCGGCGACAGCGGACCGCCGCTAGACGATTTCCTCTAGAAAGCGCGCGTAGAGGCCGGCCACATCTGCGTCCTCACTGGATCCGTCGTGCGCCGCAAACCGCACGCCCACGGTGCGCGTCTGGCCGGCTTCCAGGGTGATTTCCTCGTGCCGCCAGGGGCTGACGTACAGCGGGCCGTAGTCGCGGGTGAACCAGGGAATGCCGTCGCTCCCCGGATGCGGAAAGATCGCGACCCCCGCTGTCTCGCTGCGGCTCACAGGGCCTGAGTAGTCCACCCAGTCGGCAATCTGGTCAAAGGTTTCGTCCTCGTTGACCTGGCCATTCGAGTTGGTGATACGGCCCCCGTCCAGCACGTCGATCCGATCCGCGACGCGCACGGCCAGCCCGGCTTCCTTGGTTTGGCCCATGCGAATCGGCTGGTCGCCGGCCCGCACCGTCACCGTAACGTCAACCATCGTGTGGTCGGAGCGTTCGCCGATGACGATGACTCGCGAGTCCTGCATGCGCAGGCCTCCGTTGCCGTCCCGCCAGTCGACCTCCTGCCGGAATGTCACACCGTCGTCGCCTATCTCAACCTCGGTTGATGTCACCAGGATGCGCGGCATCGGGTGCAACCCCTGGGACTCCGGCGCCCAGAAGTTGACGCCTTCGATGTCCTCGTGGGCAAACCAGATACCGAGGTGGTGCAGGTGGTCGGCCGGCGCGATCTCGGTTACGCCGTGACCGCGAGGCGTCAGGACTGGGTGAATGTAGGGGCGAAATTTCCCCTGCTGGACGGCGGCCAGGTAATGGCCGTCCACGTAGACCTTCTGCTGATGCTGGAGTTCGCGGACTTCGTAGGTTGGCAAGGGGCTGGGTGATCCGGTGGAGGGCTGGGGCAGTCTACGGGAACGCCGTTTCCAGCCGCCGTCGCCCTGATCTCGTAGCCTTGACTCGCAGGGATCGTCCGGTGATCCACGCCTGACTTGAATGATTGAAGACGCCCGCTCCCTTGGTCGCTCGTTGGCTGTGCTGCCGCTCTTCCTGCTCGCGGCGGTTGCGGCGCTGGTGGTGGTTGCGGTTGGGCTGGTGTTCTTGGTGGTGGCGACGCTGGTGCTGGCCGTCGCGTCGCTATTCCGGCCCGACTTACGGCGAGTGATTATCGGCCTCTGGCGTGCCGGCCGGGCCGCGCGCGCGTATCGCCGCTGGCAGCGTGGACCGACGGTCGAGGTCGTGGACGTCGACCCCGTGGACCGCCGCTAGAGCCTTGGCCCTACGCCAGGTCGACCGCCTCGCCGGAATCAGTGGAGCGGGCGATGGCGTCGATCACGCGGATGGTCGTGAGGTTATTGCGGCCGGAAAGCTGGGTGTCAACGCCTTCGTTGATCTGGCGGGCGAACATGTGGGAGATCTGTTCCTCCGGCGACATGCCGCCGGGCGGCGAATCGGTGGGGATGGATTCGACCTCAGCGCCGCGCTTCACGAGCAGCGAGTCATTGGTCCTGAGGCCTGATGTGGCCAGAGCGGCTTCCTCGCACTCGACCGTAAATTGGAATTCGCTGTGCCGGGCTTGCGAGGTGCCGACGTAGGTGGCGGAGGTTCCATCGTCGAACTCGATGATGGCGTGGACGAGGGACGGGGTGGGCCAGGTGCCCCAGGCGGGTTCGACGCTGATGCCGCGGACGCGCACGGGCGTTCGCGGGATGGCGCTGAGGAGGGTGTCGAGCTGGTGGACGCCCTGTTGCCAGAGGTGCATGTGGGGTGAGTCGTGATACGGACCGCCGCGGGCCTTGTGGTGAATCATCACGGCGTAGCCCGGTGGGCCGTAGGTTTCTTCAACGAGGTGGCGGCGAATGGTCGGGTAGACGGGGTTGAGTCGGTCGTTCTGGGTAACCAGCAGTTGCAGGCCGGCGGCCTCGGCGGTGGCGACGGCGCGCTCGGCGTCCTCAAGGCTGACGGTGAAGGGCTTCTCGACCATGACGTGCTTGCCGGCCGCCAGGGCCTCGTCGATGAACTGGGCGTGCAGCATCACGGGGGTCACGACGACCACCGCGTCGCAGTCGTGTCGGTCGAGGGCCGTGGTTAGCGAGGTGTGGGCGGCGTCGGCGCCGAGGTCGGCCAGGTCGAGGCCGTGGGCCATGAACTCCTCGTTGACGTCCACCAGCGCGACTGGTTCGAAGTCCTCGGACTTGGTCATGACGCCGAGATGGGAGCGGGCGCGGTTCCAGGCGCCGGCGTGAATGGTGCGGATGGCCATGGGTCTCGTCCCTGCCGGGTGAGCGCCGCCATTATCGTCGTGCGCGAAGTTGGCGGCTAGCGTGCGTCGAGACGCCTACAATCTGCGTATCGACCGAGCTGGTGTCGGGGATGGTGAGTTGTGTCGCACGAAGCCCGTTTGAAGGAACTTGGGATCACGCTGCCGGAGGCGCCCACGCCGATGGCGGCCTACGTTCCGGCGCTGCGCACCGGAGATCTGCTGTGGATTGCGGGGCAGCCGCCGGGGGGCGACTGGAAGGGACGGGTTGGCGAAGACTATGACGTCCCGACCGGCGCCTTGGCGGCGCGCGACTCGGGGCTGAACATCCTGGCGCAGGTGCGCAAGGCGGTGGGCAGCCTGGACGAGGTGGAACGGGTGATCAAGGTGGTGGGGTTCGTGAACGCTGCGCCTTCGGAATCGGGGACGCACCTGGTGGTGAACGGCTGCTCGGAACTCATGCAGGACGTATTTGGCGAGGCGGGGCGGCACACCCGCTCGGCCGTGGGCTGCAGCACCCTGCCGATGGACATTCCCTGCGAGATCGAGGCGGTGTTTCAGCTGCGGAGCTAAGACCCTCCCCGGTTTAAAGTTTACGAGCGGTCCACTCAGTGGACCGCTCGTTTGTTCGCGGCTAGTTCGGGCGCGGCTGGGCCGTACCCGGGTGTCACGCGACGTTACCCGGCGCTCACCTCACATACGGCAGCGCTCGAAAAGCCACGACTAGCATCACCCATATGTATCACCCCCTCAGCGTTTCGGAATGCTCGGCCCAACGCCGATGTCCAGTATGAGAGGCATTATGCACCAAAGAGCAGACGAGTGTGGGTCATTGGGGCCGAGGGCGGTGAAAAGCGATCCCATTGCGCTCCTGCCCTTCGAGAAGCTCACTGAGTCCGGCTGAACGGACACGAGGGAAAGCTTGAGTTTCGCCGGCGGCGGGCCAAAGGACGGGCGTTAGGAGGCGCGGCGTCGAGGGACGAGGCGGCGAGTCAGAGTCCGGACACGCTGGAAGCGGCGGTAGAGGCCGATGAAGGTGAAGACGAGGGTGATGAGGTAGCCGGGCCAGGCAAAGACGAAGCCGGTGAGGCCGCGCATGAGTTCGACGGGGCCGTTGCCGGTGGCGCCGCTGGCGAGGGCGGCGGAGAAGAAGAACGGGAGCATGCCGAGGGCGCCGATGAGAAAGAGGCCGAGGAGGCCGACGACGGGCAGGAAGATGACGTAGAGGACGGCTTTGACGCGGCGCGCGACGCGGTCGAATTCGTAGTCCTCGACCCGTCCTTCGCGACGGTCTTCATAGGGGTCGAAGCCGCAGTGGGGACAGGCGGGGGCGCGTGCGCTGAAGTGGCGGCCGCATCTGGTGCAGGCGGTCGTGGCCATGGTGAGGTGTTTCCTGCGTAGCGGCTGGCTGATTGTGGCGCGTTTGGGCCGTCTGCCACAAATGGGGAACCGATGGGAGAGCCCAACGGCGTGTTTACGAGGGAAGGAGCAGAAAGGGAAAGGACGGGCGGCGGGGGATAGCGGGGCGCTGGGGCTGGCTGAGGGTTAGGCGGCCGGGAGGTGTCTAAGGCGGACGCTTGGGAGGCGCTTGAGTTGCTGGTTGCGCGGGTCGACCTCGATTCCAACTGATTCGAGGGCGGTTAGTCCGAGCAGGGGTTCGGCGTCTTCTGCGCCAATGACAATGGTGGCTCCGACGATTTCGCCCATGAATTCGATTTGGCCGACGGTGATGTCCATTGTGATCTCGCTGCCGTCCGCCAAGCCGTAGACGCGCTGGCCCATGGGCTCAAGGCCGGTGGATACCACGCAGGCCCTTGGGATCAGGGAGTCGGTCGCCCCGGTGTCGACGAGGAAGAGCCCCTGCCAGGATCGATGCGGCTGGGCCGGATTGCGAACGGTGGCGGTGACATACGTTGCGCCCATTTGACTTGTCCCCTGGCCGCACGGCGGCCTTGAGACGCGCCCGAAGAGTTTGGAAAGGGACACAGGCGGGTCCTTCTTCAGCCTGGTGCCAGCGTCCGCCGCGCCGCTTGGCGGGCCTGTCCCAACGCGAGCGTACACCACGTGATGGCCTCCCGACGGAGGGTGCCCGGAAGACCCTCACCCCCGAATCGACTCCGGGGCAGGCTCTGCCTCTCCCCTTGGAGAGACCTTTGCAAAACCTCTCTGGCCCTTGAATCTGCGGCCCCTCCTGCTCCCTCTCCCACAGGAGACCTTTGCGTAACCGCGGGATGCGTCGCCGAGGGGGTGCGATCGGCGCCAAACGGCAGCCGGCCAGGGCCATCGGAGCCGCCGATTGGCGGATTCCCAGGCGTTCCCAGGGGGTTCCGTCGCTCCGGCGGCGCACGGATCCC
>DAOUIX010000010.1:0-4896 GCA_034423235.1 Chloroflexota bacterium
CTACCGCATCCGTGGTTTGCGCATCGATGCGCAGGTTGATCACTGAAGCCTCCTCTGCATGCGGTACCGGAGATAGACGGCGAGCGAATTGGCGGTCAGGAGCACGACCAGCAGGACGACGATGCCGCCGGCCGCCAGGCTGTGGAAGTCCTTCTGTGGCAGCGACACCCAGTTGAAGATCTGGATGGGCAGCACGGTGAAGATGTCCAGGGGCCCGTTGGGATCGAAGGCGACGTAGGTGAGCGCTCCGATGGTAATGAGAGGCGCGGTCTCGCCGATGGCGCGGGCCAGGGCGAGGATGGTTCCCGTGAGGATGCCGCCGGCGGCCGAGGGCAGCACGGTCTGCCGGACCATCTGCCAGCGGGTGGCGCCGAGGGCGTAGGAGCCTTCGCGCAGCGAGTCCGGCACGGCGCGGATGGCTTCGCGCGACGCCACGATGATGAGCGGCAGGATGAGCAGCGCCATGGTCATGGAGCCGGCCAGCACGACGCGTCCGAGGGCGAGCCAGCGAACGAAGAGACCCAGACCCAGCAGGCCGTAGACGATGCTGGGCACGCCGGCGAGGTTGGCGATGTTGAGCTGGATGAAACGGGTCAGCCAGTTGTCCGGGGCGTATTCCTCCAGGTAAATCGCGGCGCCAACGCCGAGCGGGAAGGCGATGATGGCGGTGAAGGCCAGCATCCAGAGGCTGCCGAGCAGGGCGGAACGGAGCCCGGCGTTATCGGCGATGCGCGACGGGTAGTTAGAGAGGAAGTGCCAGTCCACTTCGCGGGCGCCGTCCGTGAAGATGTCGAACAGCAGGGCACCGAGCATGACCAGGCCCAAAAGGGTCGAGATGACGGCGAGGCCGTAGAAGAGCCAGCCGGACCAGCGGCGGCGGGCCTGGCTTGCTCGCCAGACGTCAGGAGCCGGGACGGCGGCGGTGGCCCGGGCGCTCATTCGTAGGCCTCGCGGTAGCGGCGGACGAGCAGGTCGCTGAGAAGGTTCATGACGAGGGTCATAACGAAGAGCAGGGTCCCGACGGCGAAGATGGTGCGGAACTCGATGCCGCCCTGGGGGGTGTCGCCAAGGCTGACCTGGACGATGTAGGCGGTCATGGTTTCCATGGAGCGGAGCAGGTCGAAGCCCATCTGGGGCTGCAGGCCGGCGGCGATGGCGACGATCATGGTTTCGCCGATAGCGCGCGAGATCGAGAGGATGACGGCGGCGAGGATGCCGGAGAGCGCGCCCGGGACGACCACGCGGCTGACGACTTCGAACCTGGTTGCGCCGAGCGCAAAGGCGCCTTCGCGAAGGTCGCGCGGGACGGCGCGGAGAGCGTCCTCGCTGATGGAGGCCATCATCGGGAGGATCATGAAGCCCATGACGATGCCGGCGCTGGCGACGTTGAAGATCTGGGTCTGGGGAAAGATGTCTCGAAGAATCGGCGTGACGAACTGGAGCGCGAAGTAGCCGTAGACGACGGTGGGGATTCCGGCCAGGACTTCGAGGACCGGCTTGACCACGCTGCGCAGGCGGGCCGGGGCGAATTCGCTGAGGAAGATGGCGGTCAATAGCCCGATCGGCACGGCCACGACGATGGCGACCAGGGCCACCACGATGGTGCCGTTGACGAGGGGGAGAACACCGAAGCTCTTGGAAGCGAAGAGGGGGGTCCAGCGAGTGCCGGTGAGGAAGTCGACGATGGGGACTTCGCCGAAGAACTGGATCGTCTCGCCGAGGAGGGTGATGACGATTCCGGTGGTGGTGAGGACGGAAATGAGCGCGCAGAGGAAGAGCACCGCGTGGACGCTGCGCTCGACGAGCTTGCGGTGGAGGGAATCTCGGCGGGAGCGGGCGAGGTCAAAGCCACCGGGTTCGGTAGCAGCCGCGTCAGCCGCGGGCTCGGCGCGCGGCAGGGATCTGGCGTTATTCATAGGGTTCATCGGACGAGCGGCGCAGCGGGCCGTGAGTGGCGGCCGGCCAACGATGGAGCGGGCGGCGTTGGTGGCGGATGCTACGCGCCCGCTTTCCAGGCTTGGAGCACCGAATCGGGAGTGTCGGTGACGCCTTCCATGGCGGACACGGTGCCGGTCTTGCGGGTGGTGAAGCGCTCGAGGGCGAGGTTGTACATCTCGGCGGGCAGCGGGACGTAGCCGACATCGCCGACCAGGTTGGCGGCGTTCTTGAGGTAGAACTCCACGAAGGTCTGCACCTCGGGCCGCTCGGCGGCGACGGTGCTGACGTAGATGAAGATCACGCGCGAGAGCGGCGCGTACTTGCCGCTGAAGACGTTTTCGGTGGTCGGGAACACCGGGCCGGCGCCGCCGTCGACTTTGAGGGCCTTGAGGATTTCGGCGTTCTGCTCGTAGTAGGCGAGGCCGAAGAAGCCGATGGCGCCGGCGTCGCCGGAGACACCCTGGACCAGGACGTTGTCGTCCTCGCTGGGGGTGAAGTCGCCGCGGCTGGCGCCTTCCTCGCCGTTGATGGCCTTGGTGAAGTAGTCGTAGGTCCCGGAGTCGGTGCCGGGGCCGTAAAGGAGGAGCGGCTCGTCGGGGAAGCCCTCGCGGATCTGGGACCAGTTCATGACCTGGCCTTCGGACTCGGGCGCCCACAGCTTTCTGAGTTCGTCGGTGGTGATGCTGTCGCCGATCCAGTCGTTCTGCTGATTGACGACGACGGCGATGCCATCGATGGCGACGGGGAGCTCGATGTAGCCGATGCCGCTCTCGTCGCAGACGGCTGCCTCGCCGGACTTGATGAAGCGGGAGGCGTCCGAGATGTCGGTTTCCTCCGCGCAGAACTTCTTGAAGCCGCCGCCGGTGCCGGAGACCCCGACGGGAACGCGGACATCGGCGAACTGCTTCTGGAATTCCTCGGCGACGGCCTGGGAGATGGGACCAACCGTGCTGGAGCCGTCCACGAGGATGGTGCCGGAGATGGGGCCGGAGGGTGGGGTGACCTGGACCATGGCGGGCCCGGCAGGGACGTTGGCCGAGGCCTCTGTCTGGGTGGCGGCGGGCGACTCGCCGCAGGCGGCCAGGACGGCGGCGGTGGCGGCCGCCAGGGATCCGAATCCGACGGCGCGGAGCAGGCGTCGGCGGCTGATTGGACTCACGGGGTGGTCTGCCTCCCAGGAGACGATGCGGTCAGATTCGACCAACAAGACGTTAAGGGGCGCGCGTCAACGGGCGGGGCAGGAGGATTAACTCGTGCTTAACGCTGACCTAGCGGTCGGTGAACCTAGCGGGGGACCTCGGTGAGCGGGAGAGCGACGCTGAAGGTGGCGCCGCGGCCGAGGCCGGGGGACTCGGCCCAAATGCGGCCGCCATGCTGGCGGATGGTGTGGCGGGCGATGGAGAGGCCGAGGCCGGCGCCGGCGCCGGCGCGGGATGGATCGGATTTGTAGAAGCGTTCGAAGACGCGGTCGAGTTCGTCGAGGGCGAGGCCGGCGCCTGTGTCGGAGACGCTGACAACCGCATCGTCGTCGGACCGGTGCGTGGTGACGCGGATGGAGCCGCCCGGGGGCGTGAACTTGATGGCGTTGTGGATGAGGCTCATGACGACGCGGGCGGTGCGGTCGGCATCGGCGCGGACGGGGAGCGGGTCGGCGTCGGCGGCAACTTCGAGGGTGAGTTCGTGGCGTGCTGCCTGGGCTCGTAGTCGGTCGGCGGCCGGCGAGACGACCTGATTGAGATCCACTGAGGCCAGGTCCAGATCGGCCATGCCGGATTCGATGCGGGCGAGGTCCAGGAGCTCGGCGATCATCTGGCTCATGCGTTCGACTTCGACCTCGATGCCGTGGAGGAACTCGGTGCGACTGGCGGGGTCGTCGGCGGCGCCGTCTTGCAGCGTTTCGACGAGCGCGCGGAGGGCCGTGAGGGGGGTGCGCAGCTCGTGGGAGACGTTGGCCACGAAGTCGCGGCGGACGGTTTCGGTCTGGCGGAGGTCGGTGAGGTCGCGCAGAAGAACCAAGCGCTGCCGCAGGCCAGGGACGCCGAGGGGCACGGCAATGGCGTGGACTTCGCGCTCGGTGGCTCCGACGGTCAGGAGACGGGCCGAGGGCTGCTCGGCGGAGGTGGGCGCGCGGATGAATTCGACCAAGTCGTTGTCGCGCAAGGCGTCGGCGAGTGAGGCGTGGCCTTCCATTCGCGGTCGAACATCCAGCATGTCGGCGGCGGCCTGGTTGACGAGGCTGACGGTGTCGTCGGCCTCGACGATGACGACGCCGTCGGTCATGGAAGCCAGCACGGTTTCGAGGCGGGCGTGGTCGTGTTCCAGGGCGCGTGATTCGGCCTGCAAGGCCTCTGTCGTATCGGCGACTGCCATGGACAGATCGCGAACCTCGGGTCCGCCGGCGCGGGGGAAAGGCTCGGGGCCCTCGGGGGAGAGGAGGCTCTCGGTGGAGCGCTGAACGTGGCGGAGCGCCCGGACTTCGCGGTTCACCAGGAAGGCGGTGAGGCCAGCGGCCAGCGGTGCGCTGAGGACGGCGGCGAGGACCAGGGGGGCGGCGAGATCGCCCCGAGCTACCTCATCGGTGCCGACTGCGAGTGCTACGCCGGCAACGAACACGGCAATGAGCACCCCGGCTCCTGCCCCGAGAGCGGCGCGAGCGCGCACGCCACGGCTGGGCCGCATCAGCCGACGAACCGGTAGCCGACGCCGCGGACGGTCTCGATGCGGGCGGGGTTGGAGGGGTCGTCCTCAATCTTGCGGCGGATGCCGCGGACGTGGACTGGGACGGTGCGGGTGTCGCGGGTATAGGAATCGCCCCAGACGTGCTCAAGCAGCTGCTCGGCCGAGTAGACGCGTTCGCGGTTGCGCATGAGGAACTCGAGCAGGTCGAATTCCCTGGGCTTGAGGCGAATGGGCTGGTCGCGGAGGGTGATCTGGCGGGTGGCGCGGGAGAGGGTGAGC
>DAOUIX010000011.1:0-20268 GCA_034423235.1 Chloroflexota bacterium
AACTTCCTGCACGAGATGGGCTCCGACCGCCTCGTCCTCGGCCCCGGCCGGCGTGACGGCACGCCCTCCGCCGAGGACATGGCCAGGTTCGCCAGCGGCGTGACCGAAGTCGCCGCCGCCGCTCGCGACAAGGGCATCGTGGCCGGCATGCACCCGCACTGGAACACGGTCATCGAGCAGCGCGACGAGATCACACGCTTCTTCGATGTCGTCGACACCGACCTCGTCAAGCTCGCGCTCGACCCCGCCCACATCGCCAAGGCTGGCGACGACCCCGTCGAAGTCGCGTCCAGCTACCGCGACATCCTCACCTACATGCACATCAAGGACTACGTACCCGATCTGGACGTCGAGACTCCTGACGTGGCTAGCGCCCAGGCCCACGCCCCCCGCATCGCCTTCTTCGGCGAACTGGGCACTGGCGTCGTCGATCTGCCGGCTCTGCTGGATGTGGCCCGCGAAGCCGACTACGACGGCTGGCTCACCGTGGAACTCGACCGCTCGCAAACCACCCCGCGCCAGAGCCTCGACGTCAACTCCCGCTACCTCACCGAACGCCTGGGCTTTGACCTCGGCGGCGAGAACGCTTGATGGCCGCGCCCTTGCGTATCGGCCTCATCGGTTGCGGCCGCATCCAGGAAGAGGGCCACGCCCCCGTCCTTCAGCGCATACCGGACGTCTGGCAGGTCACCGCCGTGGCCGACCCCACGCCCGAGCGCCTCAACTTCATCAGCGACCGCTTCGGCGTCCCGTCTGAGGCCCGCTTCCCGGACTATCGCGATCTCCTGCGCTCCGGCCTCGTCGACGCCGTGGATATCGCCGTACCCCATCGCTTCCACGCCCCCATCTGCCTGGGCGCCGCCCGCACCCGCACGCCCTTCCTCAGTGAGAAGCCGCTGGCCACATCGTTGAAGCAGGCTGACGAGATCATCGCCGAGGTCAAGCGCAACGACATCCCCGCGGGCATCATGCACAACTACCTCAACCGCCCCAGCACCGCCGCCACCCTGGCAGCCATTGAGGCGGGGCGCATCGGCCGACCCTTCATGTTTCGCATGGAGCACATGGGCAGCGGCTGGTACGTCGGCGCGGCCGCCTACGACCCGACCTGGCGTAGCCGGCGCGAAGATGCCGGCGGCGGCGCCCTGCTCGATAACGGTTACCACAACCTCTACACCGCCGAGGCCATGCTCCAATCTCCCATCACCCACGTCTCCGCCCGCGTCGGCACCCACGTGCGGAAGCAGGATGTGGACGACACCGCCGCCCTCATGCTCGGCCATGCCAGCGGCGCCACATCGATCGTTCTCGCGGCCTGGAGCGCCACCAGCGCCACCGGCCTCACCGAGGTCCACGGCGACCTCGGTTCCATCCGCCTCGACGGCGGTGAAGCCGTGCTGCACACCAAGGATCGAACCGAAGTGCTGGAAAGCACCGACGCCGACGAACTCGGATTCACGCCCATCTTCCGCCGCTTCGCCGACGCCGTCCGCGGCGACGCCCCACCCCTCCACACCTTGGCCGAGGGCCGCCGCAACCTCCAGCTCGTCTTCGCCGGGTACGACTCCGCCATCGACAACCAGATCGTCCATGTCAGGAATTGACCCGACATCGCAGCTCAGCGGAGGCGCCGTACGGGCCAGCTAGCCCGATCGCCTAACGGGCCCTGAATGCCGCCCCGACGCCGCCTCCCCTGGCTCGCGGTCCTGGATCTGCCGCGCGACGTGCTGGCGTCCATGGCCATCACTGTCGCCGTCGCCTTCGGCAACGGATCCATCGCCTCGGTCCTGGCGCCCATCAGCCGAGACTTCAATCTCGAAGACACCGCCGGCACGGCCCTGGCCGCCCTCATCGCCAGCTTTGCCCTCGCCCGTCTGATCATCAACCTGCCCATCGGGGCAATGGTCGACCGGGTTCGGCTCCACCCCCTCTTCTACGGGGGCGGCGCGCTCGCCATCGTCGGCGTCATCGTTACGGTCTCGGCGCCCTTCTACTGGCTGCTCCTGCTCGGACGCATCGTCGAGGGCGCCGGCTCCATCACCGCCAGCGCCGCCGCCCAGGCCTACGTCGCGCGCCAGGCGCCCGAGCGCGAACGCGGCCGCATGTTGGGCGCCGTCAGCTCCGCCACCATGATGGGCGGTTTCCTCTCCCCAGTTGTCGTCGGCGCCGTCGCCACCGTGGCCCACTGGCGCATTGGAATGCTCCTGACCGTCCTGGCGATCTTGGCCGGGATGTTCATGGTGAAACGTTATGTAAAGGACGACCCGCCGCCGGTCCGCGCCACGGGATCCGCGCTGGCTCCGCGCGAGAGCCCCCTGCGCTTCGTCCGCCGCGCCATCTACTCGCCCGGCCGCCTGCTATTCGTCAACGGCATGGCCATGGCCCTGGCCGTCCCAATCTTCGGCTTCAAGGCCTTCTTCTATCCCCTCTTTGGCGGCGAGGTCCTCAACCTCCAGCCGTTCCTGATCGGCATCGCCATCTCCCTCTCCACCCTCATGCGCTTTCCCGTGGCCATCGTCGCGGGCGCCATGTCGGACCGCTACGGCCGCCTCTGGGTCTATGTGCCCAGTGCGCTGGCTATGGGCCTGGTCAGCGTCCTCGTCAGCCAGGCCGGCAACGCCGCGACCTACGTGCTGTTCGGCCTGGCCTTTGGCCTGGGCGGCGGCGCGATTCCCACCATCACGTCCACGGTCGTGGACCGCGCCCCCCGCGATCGCCTGGGTGCCGCCCTCGGCACCCACGCCTTTCTGCGCGATATCGGCGTGGCCCTCACACCCCTTGGTCTCGGCGTCGCCGTCGACATCCTCGACTTCACCTCCACCGCCTTCACCATGCTCGCCTTCGCCGCCCTCTCCGCCCTCCTCGCCATCGCCGCCGGCGAATCCGCCCCGGCCGCCCGGCGTCGATCCTCCGCCTAGCAGACCCTCGGCGCAGCCGCTGCAATCCGCTGATTTGACCATGCTAAAAACATTTGTTTAGATATGTGAACTCAGCGGATGCGCCGCTTGAACCGTGGTGCCGTCCTTGACGTTTCAACGGTGAATGACGGGTGAATAGGCGTGGCCTGCGGGCGCTTCGGGTGCTGGCCGGGTTGCTCGTGGTCGTGCTGGCGCTGGCCGCATGCGGGTCCGATCCGGCGACGGAGGCGTCTACAGGGGCCCAACCCCCCGCGCCGGTCGCCCGCGAGGCCGGCCGCCCGCTGCGCGTCGTGGCCACCATCGGCCAGATCGCCGACGTCGTGCGCAATGTCGGCGGCGATCGTGTGGAGGTGCAGGGCCTCATGGGCCCCGGGGTTGATCCGCACCTCTACCGCGCCAGCGAAAGCGATATCACCCGCCTCGAATCGGCCGACGCGGTCTTCTGGAACGGCCTGCACCTGGAAGCCGGCATGTCCGGTGTCCTGGAACGCATGGGCGATCTCGGCGTCCACTCGATCCGCGTGACCGACGACATTGACCGCGCGCGCTTGCTGGCGCCGCCGGAGTTCGAGGGTGCGTACGACCCGCACATCTGGTTCGACCTCGATCTGTGGTCCACGGCCGCCGAGTCCATCCGCGACGCCCTGGTCGCCATGGATCCGGAGGGCGCCGAGGCCTACCGCGCCAACGCCGCCGCCTATATCGCCCAGATCGCTGAGCTCGACCGGTACGTGAAATCACGCGCGCTGGAGATCGAAGAGCGTGTGCGTGTCCTGGTTACCGCGCACGACGCCTTCAACTACTTCGCCAACCGCTACGGCCTGCAGGTTCGCGGCCTGCAGGGCATCAGCACCGAGAGCGAGGCCAGCACCGCGGACGTCCAGGAACTGGCGCGGTTCATTAGCGAGCGCGGCATCCCGGCGGTCTTCATCGAGTCGTCGGTGCCCGACCAGGGGGTGCAGGCCGTGATTGAAGCCGCTGCCGCCCGCGGGCACACCGTCACCATCGGCGGAGAAATCTTCTCCGACGCCATGGGCGAGGAAGGCACCGAGGAAGGCACCTACCTCGGCATGATTCGCCACAACATCGACACCATCGTCGACACGCTGGCCGGGGCATGAGCGCCCGCCTGCGCACCGGCAACGACTTTGCCGTCCAGGCCACGGACCTCACGCTGGCCTACCAGCAGCAGCCGGTCTTATGGGACGTGGATCTGGAGGTGCCCCAGGGCGTGCTGATGGCCATTGTGGGTCCCAACGGCGCCGGTAAGACCACCCTCCTGCGAACGGTGCTGGGCCTCCTGCGACCGGCCGCCGGCGAGGTTCGAATCTTCGGCCGACCATATGCCGAGCAACGCCGCCTGGTGGCCTACGTGCCCCAGCGCGGCAGCGTGGACTGGGACTTCCCCACCACGGCGCTGGACATCGTGACGATGGGCACCTACGGCGGCCTGGGCTGGGTTCGGCGTCCCGGAGCGTCCGAGCGCTCGCGCGCCGCCGACGCCCTGGCGCAGGTCGGAATGCAGAACTACGCCAACCGCCAGATCAGCCAACTCTCAGGCGGGCAACAACAGCGCGTCTTTTTGGCCCGGGCTCTCGTGCAAGACGCCCAGGTGTACTTGATGGACGAGCCGTTCCAGGGCGTCGACGCCACCACCGAACGCGCCATCGTTGACCTGTTGCGCGCCTTGCGCCTTGACGGCAAAACCGTCGTCGCCGTGCACCACGACCTGCAAACCGTGGCCGAGTACTTTGACCAGGTCACGTTGCTGAACGTGCGCCGGATCGCCTCCGGACCGGTGGACCGGGTCTTCAACGAGGAGAACCTGCGTCTGACCTACGGTGGCCGCGTGGCCGGAATCGGCGGACGTACCAACGGGTCCGAACCCTAGATGTCCCCCATGAGCGACCCAACGGGGCACGGGTAGAGGCTTTCGCCGGTGGACGTCCTGAGCGACTTGGTCCTGGACTACACCCTGCGAACCGTGGCGCTCGGCTCGGCCGCGCTCGGCATCGTCAGCGGCGCCCTCGGCGCCTTCGCGGTTCTGCGGCGGCAGGCCCTGCTGGGCGACGCCATGTCGCACGCGGCGCTGCCCGGCGTGGCCCTGGCGTTTCTGATCACCGGCAGCCGCGCGCCCCTGGTCCTGATGATCGGGGCGGCCCTGACCGGGTGGCTGGCGGCCGTGGCCATCGTGAGCATCGTCCGCGCATCAAGAATCAAGACCGACACCGCCATGGCGCTAATGCTCAGCGTCTTCTTTGGCGCCGGCCTTGTCGTGCTGACCTTCATCCAGCGCCAGCCTGCCGCCGGTAAGGCCGGACTCGACCGGTTCCTCTTCGGGCAGGCCGCCGCCATGCTCGAAAGCGACGTCGTCACCATGGCCGCCGGCGGCGCCGTGGGCCTGCTGGGCGTGCTGTTGATGTGGAAAGAGTTCAAGCTGCTGAGCTTCGATCCCGACTTCGCTGCGACCCTGGGTATGCCCACCCGACGCCTGGACGTGCTGCTGACCAGCTTGCTCGTGGTCGCCATCGTGGTTGGCCTCAAGACGGTCGGCGTGGTCCTGATGAGCGCCATGGTCGTCGCGCCCGGCGCCGCCGCTCGACAGTGGACCGACCGCCTGGGCCTCATGGTCACGCTCTCGGCGCTTTTCGGCGCCGTGGCCGGTGTGCTCGGGGCCCTTCTCAGCACCTCGGCCGAAACCTCGACCGGTCCCACCATCGTCCTCGTCGCCACCGGTATCGTCGTGGTGTCCCTCCTGTTCGCGCCCGCGCGCGGCCTGGTGTGGGCCCGCATACGGGCCTGGCGGAGCTACCGGCTGCTGGCGCTGGAAGCCGTAATGGCCGACCTCGCCACGCTGGCGGCGCAGCACAGTTCCGACGCCACCCGTCCGCACGATGTGGCCGCCCTGCATGCCGTGCGCGGGCGCGCCGTTGTGGAACGCGCCCTCGGTGAACTGGCCGCTGACGGCCTGGCGCGGCGGCACGAAAGCGGCGGCTGGTCGCTGACGCCTCGCGGCCTGGCCGAAGCCGACCGGCTGGCGCGAACCCGGCGCGCCCCCGGCGACCTCCCATGACCTCCGCGCAAGTCGACGTCCTGCTGGTCGCCGTCGTCGTCGCCGCCGCCTGCGCGATTCCCGGCGCCTTCCTGGTGCTGCGGCGCATGGCCATGATGAGCGACGCCATCAGCCACACCGTCCTGCTGGGCATTGTCCTGGCCTTCTTTGTCGTCGCGGACCTCAGTTCGCCCATCCTGATCGTCGGCGCGGCCCTGGTTGGGCTGCTGACGGTCGTTCTTGTTGAGGTCATTGGACGCACCGGCCTCGTGCGTGAAGACACCGCCATCGGCCTCGTCTTCCCGGCCTTGTTCTCGATCGCCGTGATCCTGATCTCCAGCCTGGCCGGCAACGTACACCTGGACAGCGACGCCGTGCTGCTCGGCGAAATCGCCTTCGCGCCCTTCAACCGCTTCGCACCCTTCGGCGCCGATCTGGGACCAATGGCCCTATGGGTGATGGGCGCCATCCTGCTCATCAACCTGGCCTGCACGGCGCTCTTCTTCAAGGAACTCAAGCTGGCCACGTTCGACCCCGCCTTGGCCGCCGCGCTTGGCTTCTCGCCGGCGCTGGTGCACTACGGCTTGATGGCGCTGGTGTCCGTAACCGCCGTTGGCGCATTCGACGCCGTGGGATCGATCCTGGTCGTGGCGCTCATGATCGGCCCTCCCGCCGCCGCCTACCTGCTCACCGACCGCCTGCCCCGCATGCTGGGACTAAGCGTCCTGATCGGCGCCGCCGCCGCCGTCGGCGGCTACTGGTTCGCCCGCCTGCTGGACGCCAACATCGCCGGAGCCATGGCCACGGTGGTGGGCATCGCCTTCCTGCTGGTGCTGCTGCTCGCCCCGCGGCGCGGCCTGCTGGCCAGCGCGCGCCGACGTCGCCGCCAGCGTTGGACCTTCGCCCGCCAGATGCTGCTCATCCACCTGGCAACCCACGAAGGCACCCCATCCGAACCCGACGAAAGCCGCCCCGACCACATGCAGCGCCACATGCGCTGGCCGCCCCACTTCGCCAACCGCGTCGTCCAAACCGCCACCGAACGCGGCCTCATCGTCCTCAAAAACAACCAACTCCGCCTCACCCCCCAAGGACGCAAGGCCGCCCGCGCCGCCGCCGTCAGGTGAGCGGATAACCCCGGCGCGGGGAGTCCATGTCGGTTGCAGGCCGCAGCGCGAGACTATCGAGCTTCGCTACGCCTCTCGGATGAACACGCTGTCGCTCACGGTCTGGCTCAGCGCCACTTCGTCGGCCCCGATCCGTACCACCAGCGGTCCATCGAACGGCAGGCGTCGAACCACGCTGGCCGGCGCGCCCGGTACCAGTTGGATTTCCTGCAGGTACTCCAGCACCGCCCGGTCGCGGTCCCGTACCCGCACCACGACGAAGTCGGTTCCGTCCGACGCACCCGTCAACTGCCGCGCATCGTCGGCCTGCAGCGCGTCCAGCGCCTCGTTGGGGATCGAGTCCCCATGCGGGTCGGTGGTCGGGTCCGACACCTTCGCCGCAATCCGCCGCTCCATCTCCTCGGAAATCACATGCTCCAGCCGGTCGGCCTCTTCATGCACGTCATTCCAGTCGTAGTCCAGAAACTCCACCAGGAACCGCTCGATCAGCCGGTGGTGCCTCACCATCTCCAGCGCGTGGCGCTGGCCTTCCGCCGTCAGCTGCGCGCCCTGGTAACGCCGGTAATCGACCAGCCCCTTCTGATGCAGGCGTTGCAGCGCCACCGTCACGGCCCCCTGCGTGAGCCTCAGTTCACCCGCGACTTCCCCCGTACCCACCCGCCGCTCATGCCCGCCGGCGTCGTAAATGGCGCGCAGGTAATCCTGGTCGCTGGCTGAAACGGGCGGGTCGGGCATGGCAACGTGGACGCGAGTGGGACCCGCAACCTAACAGGTTGGGCAACGGCATTGACTGGCTAGACTGCCGGTGTGGACACACTCCAGCCCCCTCGTCGGTCTCGGGCGCCCCTCGCCCGCGCAATCTCGCGACGAACGCTGCTGGGCGCGCTGGTCGTAGCAACGCCGGCGCTGGCCGGACTGCTGCCCGCCTGCGGATCACCGCCAACCGATCCCAATATCAGCGTCTTCCTGGCCGTCAACGAAGTACTGCCGGGACCGCATCGCTTCCCGTTCGTGGTGGTGGATGGCGAAAGCGCAGCGGTAACCGGCGCGCGGGTCCAGGTGCGCTTCGTGCGGCTCATCGGTGAGCGCGACGAGTTCCGCTTTGCAGCGCCGGCACAGGAATTCGTCGCCGGTGGCCGCTACAACCATGTCCACGAAGACGGCCAGGTTCACGTCCACGACTTGGCCCGCTCCTACTACCTCGTTGCCGACGCCGACTTTGAAGAAGGCCTGTGGCGCGCCGACCTGGAGGTTCAGCCGGCCAGTGGCTCGGCCTTCTCCGCGTCCACGGTCTTCCAGGTCGGACAGCGCACCTCCACCCTGCGGGTGGGAGATCCGGCGCCGGCCTCCGTCCACGCCACGGTCCACGACGTCGCGGCTCTCGACCTCCTGACCACCGCCGACCCACCCCTCCCGGCCCTTTACCAGCACACCGTCGCCAGCGCGCTTGCCAGCAACGAGCCATTCGTGGTCGCGTTTAGCACGCCCGCCTTCTGCACCTCTGCGATGTGCGGACCGGTCACTGCGGTGGTCGGCGACTTGCACGCGCAGTTGGGCGACCGCGTGCGCTTCATTCACCTGGAGCCGTTCGACCTCGACATCGCGCGCACTGAGGGACGCCTCGTCTTCGGGCCCACCGCCGGCGAGTGGAACCTGGAGACCGAACCCTGGGTCTTTGTAGTCAACGCGGCCGGCCGCATCTCGGCGCGCTTCGAAGGCCTGGTCGGCGCGGTCGAACTGGAACCCGCCATCGCCGCCGTGGCTGGGCCGCCACTGCGCTGATGCGCAGCCTCGCGCGCTTCCTGCCGGCGCTGATCCTGCTGGCGGCCACGCCAGCCCCCGCCCTGGCGCACGGCGGCGACCTCGTCTACACCGGCGCTACCGGCCCCTACCAAGTCCGCGCCTTCGCCAACTGGGCCGAGGGCTGGCTCGACTACTCCGTCGATCTCCGTAATGTCTCCACCGGTGCGCGTATTCCGGGCGCTGAAGTCAAAGTGACCGTGTTCGAAGACGGCGTCGAGATCGCCGAATACACCGCCTTTGAGTCGGGCGCCGTCTACGAGTTCGTCCAGCCAAGCCCCGAGGAAGTCCACTGGAACCTCGTCCTGGACATCTCCAGCCCCCTCGGCCCCGCCAGGCTCACCCACGCCTTGGACCTGGCCCCCACCAACTGGGTGCTGCCCAGCGTCATGGTCGTCGGCGGCTTCTTCGCGGCCGTCGCCGCCCACACCTGGTCCGCCCGCCGCCGCGCCCGCGCCTAGCTCCGCGCCGTCTCCGGCAGGGTCTGGATGAAGTTGATGATGTTCCAGGTGTCGAGTTCCCCGTAACGTTCGCCGAACGCCGGCATCCCCGTACCCTCGATCCCGTTGAACACGAATCCGAACAGCGCGTCGTCCGGGTGCAGCGGCACGTGGATCACCAGGTCCAGCGGCGGCGGATCCAGCGTCGCCGCCAGCGGCCCGTCCCCGCGCCCGGCCGGCCCGTGGCAACTCACGCACTCGGCGTCGTAAATCTCGCGCCCGGCGCTGACCGACGCGTCATCCGGCGGAACCGGGTTCACCGCCGACGGCGCCACACCTTGCTGCGGACCAACGATCAGCAGCCCCGCCCCCAGCAGAATCGCCGCGAATCCGGTCCCCGTCCCTGCCTGGCGCACGCGCGTCGCCCATCCCTGGCGCGCCAGCGTCGCCAGTGCCAGCACGAATCCCATCCCGGCCAGCGCCAGCCCCCAGAACCGCACCGCCACCGTCGTGTCCACCTCCGCCACGCCAATCGCCGTGGGTGACCCGATGTTCAGCCGCACCGGCACGCGCGCATCGAACGCCCCCGGCTGACGCACGATCGCCAACACCTGCCAGGCCCCCGCCAGCGCAAACGCATCGGTCTCCGCCACGAACAGGCCGTCCTCGTTTCGCACCGGCCGCTCAACAGTCGTTCCCAGATCCGTATCGAGATACCTGAGTTGCAACTCAATTTCCGCATCCGTTACCCGTCCGTCCCGCGACGCTACGTCCACCTCCAGGCGGTTCGGACCCGGCCGCCCTGGCGCCACTCGCACCCGAACCCTCATGTCGCCGCTTGTACCCGAGCCCTCCACCGCCAGCGGCGTGTCCCCGCTGACCTGCCGCGCCGGCTCCCGCTCGGTCAGAACGCCCACCACCCCCAACACGGCGGCCGCCAGCACAATCTCGGCCACCACCAGCGCCCGCAGCGCCTTCGCCGCCCGCGCCCCGGCCTCGCCAGCTCCCGTCAGCCGCGGCCGCGTCCACCCCAGGTTCACGCCGCCCAGTGCCAATAGGGGCGCAACCAGCGCCAGCTTGACCACCAGCAGCAGCCCGTACTCGGTACTCCACAGCCGCTCCGGCTCCAGCACCTGCAACCAGGCGCTGTACACCCCGGTCACCACGATCAGACCAACCGCCACGGTCGCGACGGCGGAGAACCGCGCCGCAACTTCCGTCAGATCGGCGGCCACGGACCCGCCGGGCCTCGTCCCGCGCGCCTCCAGGGCGACCAGCAGCAACACCGGCAAACCGCCGACCCAGGCGCCAACCCCCAGCAGGTGAATCAGGTCGGCCACCAGAGCCGGTCCAACCTCCGTCAGCGCCGCCGCGTGGCTGCCCAGCGAAATCGTCACCGCCATCACAACGCCCGCCGCCGCCACCCCGCCGAACGCAACCGCACCGCGCCGCTCGCCCGCCGCCGACGAACTAGCCTGGTCGGCCAGCACCAGCGCCACCACCAGGGCCACGGTGCGGCCGATCCACAGCACACCCCACTGCCCGGCCCCGAACACTTCCCCAAATCCAGCCAGCAGTGAGTCTCCGCCCAGGATCAGGATCTGGGTCCCCAGCAACCCAATCTGACCCGCCAGCGCCAGCAACCCACCGCCCAGCAGCAGCAGCGCCGTCCGCCGCTCCACGACCCGCCGCCGGTCACGCTGAGCTCCGCGTCGCTGGACCATCGCCTGCAACGGCCCGCCAATCAGCACCGCCACCCCCACGAACAGCAGCCAGCGCGAAACCGCCGCCGCCGGGCTGGACTCGATTGAGGCGACGGCTACCGCCACATCCGGCGCCACCGGCTCGCCCACCCCGAACGCGAACGACCCGCGAATCACGTGCCCATCCACCACCGACAGCGTCCGCCACACCACCACGTACGTGCCGTCCGCCAGTTCCCCCACCGGCGCCAGCATGGCCGTCCGAGTGGTTGGATCGGGTTCCGTCGGCCCCGTGGTCACCGGCTGCCCGTCGGCGTCCAGAACTTCCAGGCTGCTGTAGCCAAGGTCGATGGCCTCGCTGAACTCCGCGTACACCACGCGCGGTGCCGGATCCACGGCGGATCCGGGATTCGGCACGGCACGCACCAGGTTGGCGTGCGCCCCGGCCGGCGCGGCAACCAGCGCCAGCGCCGTCAAGGCGGCCATGACGGCCAGAACCAGTCGCCCGCGGCGGAGCGCGAACGACGGCCTCGGGCCGGATGCCCTACCGCGCGCCACGCCGAGAGAACGCATACAGCGCCAGGCCAACGCCCGCTATCAGCGCCAATCCGCCAATTGCCAGCCCCGCGACCGCAACCGTCAGCGCCGTTGCCGAGGCATCGGACGCATCCCGCGCCTGCTGCTGCGCCGCCGCGGCCACACCCGCAATCTCGCGCGCGCTCGGCACCGATCGCGGAAACTGAGCCTCCGTGGCCGACCGCACGTCGTCGAACCTGCCGTCACCCGAGGTGAACGACTCGTCGATAGCTACCCCGTCAATGGTCCCAACGAACCGGAATCGGTACGGCCCCGGCGCCGTGGGGATGAACGGCGCCACATAGCCGCCGCTCTCCCCCGGCAACGGCGACAGCGCCATTTGCCTGGACACGCCGGAAGCCGACATATCCGCCGCCAGGTGCGTCACCTCCACCACAAGGCTGTTCGCCAGCCCTGTAACGCCAGTTCGCTCCGGCCCGGCCTCGCCCATCGGCATCGCCTCGGACGCACCAGGGTCCGGAATGTGAATCGTCGCTAGCGCCTCGAGCGTCTCGCCGTTGCGCGCGTACTCCTGGTGCATGTTCGTGTTCAACGTCACACGCACCTCGTTCATGCCCGGCGCCAGCTTCCCCATGTGCAGATACGGACTGTAGACCCGACCAAGCCGCACTCCGTTCACGTACACGTGCGGATGCCCTTGGCCCGCCACGTTTGGTGCATTGACATGCTCCGGAGCCAGCGTGAATCCCTGCGGCATTACCATCAGGTTGGCTCCACCCACTGGATCGGGCTCAAGGCTGATCGCGACGTCCATCCCCGCGGGCGCCTCGACCTGCCCAACCTCTTCCGGCGCGGGCGGCATTGCCGGAACGCTGAGCGTCGTAACCGCCTGCACCGGCTGCCCGTCGACCGCGTATTCGCTGTGGCCATTCGTCTGCAGCGTCACGCGAATCTCACGGTCTCCGGGCGCAACACCCTTCAGGTGGAACCACTCGCCGTAGGCCCGGCCCACCTTCTCGCCGTCCACGTACACGTGCGCGTGCCCCTCGCCGTCCACGTCCGCCTGGTTCACCCGCTCCGGCGCGAACACAAAGCCGGTGGGGATGATGTGCACGTTGATCCCGTCGATCGGATCGACCTCCGCCGTCACCTCCACTGACATGCCCGAAGTCTCCACCGTCCCGCCGCGATCGTGGCCGCCGCCCGCGGCCTGGCCGGCCGCGTGGTGATCGTCGCTCGCGCGCGTCACCGACAGATACACCCCGTTCGGCTGACCCTCATACGCCGGCTCCACCAGGAAGCCAACATCAAACGTGAAGCCATGCACCTCACGTCCCTCATGCGCCCACGCAATGCCCGCGGCCGCTGCCAGTGCCCCGCCGGATACGGCCAGGGCCAGCAGGCTGCGCCTCAGGCGCGGCAGGCGATGCCGGAAGCTCATCTGTAAACCTCGCAGTTAGGACGCATATCTGCCCGACGTTCCTCGTCGCCGCAGGATTCGCGCCAATAGTCCGCGCAACCGTGTGCGCGGATGCAAGCCATCTACCGCAAGGCCAGCCTGGGCGGGGGCCGCGGCGGCCCGATGGCCGTCAACCGCACCCGCAATAGATCGAAACCAACCCGCTCAAACATTCCCACCACCAGCACCATCGCCAGCAACCCCGGAATCACCCCCACCGAAAACGGCGACGACTGCTCCGGAAACTCCCCGGATGTCCCATCCGCCCCGTCCGCCTCCGCTGGCGGCAGCGCCCAGGGCAAGTGAATGTGGTCGTGCCCCTCATGCCCCGGCGGCGTCACCACCCCAACCACCGGCGCCGCGCCCGACACCAACGAAGGCGCCAGCAAAGCCAGAGCGGCCAATAGCAGGATGGCAGCGGGCACGACTCGTCGGAGCTCCATACAGCCAGACTATCTGAACCGAACGCGGAAAGGCTCTGTCCACAAGCCACAGCCGCATCACTGCGCTCGGGCCTCCAGTCGGCTTCAAATTCGGGCAGAATCCCGCCAAGCTCTTCTCTTCGCACCCACCAAGGCCAGTCCCCTTGACCAACCCCACCTACGCCTTCGGCGACGACGACACCGCCGCCGAACGCCTCCGCATGCTCGCCTACATCTTTGCTCCCGAGATCAAGAGCTTCCTGGGACGCGTACCGCCCGACCCCGGCCTGGTGATCGACCTCGGCTGCGGCCCCGGCTTCACCACCCGCCTCATTGCCGAGACTCTCAACGCCCGCAAGACCGTCGGCCTCGACACCTCGCAGCCGTTCCTTGACCTGGCAGGTCGCCAGCAGGCAAATGGCGTTGCCTTCATAGAGCACGACGTCACCCGGGCCCCCTTCCCAACCGGCGCCGCCGACGTGCTCTTCTGCCACCTGCTCCTGCCACACCTCGCCGACCCGGCCGCCGTGCTGCGGACCTGGGCCTCCCAACTCCGACCCGCCGGCCTCCTGCTCGTCGACGAGGTCTCCGACATCCAAACCGCCAATTCGACCTTCAGGGCCTACCTCGACGCCGCCGAACGCCTGCTCCAGGGCATTGGCGGCGATCTCTACGTCGGCCGCCGCGTCGAACGCCTCGGCCGCGTCCCCGGCCTGCGCCGCCTCTCCAGCCGGCTCGTCAAACACCCCGTCGCCACCGCCGCCTGCGCCCGCATGTTCCGCCTCAACCTCAACGCCTGGGGTCCAAATCCCCACGCCGAACTCTCAGACCAGGAGCGTGCCGACCTCGCCACCGAACTCGACCACCTCGCCACCTCCACCGCCACCACCGACATCCACTGGCAAATGCGCCAGGTCACCTTCAAGGCCACCACAGGCGGCTGAAAATCGACGCGCCGTCCGCGCTGCAGTAAACTCCATTAAAGGTTCCCCCCCGATGACAAGTGCCCAAGGGGCTCTCTCCGGAAACGGAGTAGTTGGGGGGGTCATTTTTTGGGTCTACTTAGTCGTATGACGTTGCCTCATTATCGACGACATCAGTCCGACTAAGCACTGCGGGACGGATCCGATCGTAGAAGTCTGACTGTCCTCGCTCGCACTCACGAAACACCGCCCAGCAGACATAGTCGGCTACTTGAAGACCGTAGTGCGCGCGGGAGCCGTGATGCAAAACTCGATAGCGCAGACGGTCTGGCACTGCCCTCGACAGTGCGAGGCGTACCGATTTCTCTAGCGCCTCACGCCGTTTCCTGAACGGAACCGTATCGGTGATGACGATCACCTCTTGGCCCGCTGGATATGACTCCCTCGACAACACGCGTCTGAGTAGAGAGCCGAGCATCTCCGCGTAGAACCTCCCGTCTGGCGTCAGGGAAGACTTCGTCTTGCGTTTCTCCACGATCAGCAGATCAACCGCGATGTGCTCGAGATGGGCGCCGATGATTTCAAAGACCCTCGCGCGAACATGTCTGTTGTCATTGGCGCAGTGGAAGTACTCGCTCGTCAGGCCATACTCCAGGCAGTCGTACTTGTACGCATCCAGCGCCTCGTATATCGGAAACGGCCGAACCATGCTCACGCTGGTCAGCACGAAATAGCGAGTCCCGCGCGCACTGAAGTCCAGGTTTCCCGACTCGTCCAGAAATATGTAAACGCAGTCGCTCACCGGCGACCCAGGCCCTTTCCTCATGGCTGCCGTGTCTGACAGCGCATCCCGACACCTCGCCGGTGCCCAAGGACCCGGAACTGGCCGCACGGATCGCTCGCGCACCCCGCGTACCCGCCCGGCGGCTCATGACCGCGATCCGCGTATCATGCCCCACACCGCAACCGGCACCTCCCCATGAACCTCGACAGCCGCACCTGGGACGCCCGCTACGGCCGCGGAATCCTGGCGGCGCACGGGCCCCAATACAACGACTACATCGCCATCACCTCGCCCAGCGCCTGGGCGGTCACCGAGCCCCACTTGCCGCATCCGCCGCGGGCGCTCGAGTATCAGCGCGGCATGGGCGAGGACTACCTGGAAGACCTCATCCAGCGCCTGCCGGACGCCGATCTCGTCCTCGCCATCGGCGGCGGCAACGCTCTGGACGTCGGCAAGGTCGCCGCCTGGAAGCTCGGCAACCCCCTGGTCATGATCCCCACCATCGTCTCCACCGGCGCCATCTTCCAGGCCCCCGTCGCCTTCCGCCGCGAGCACGTCTGGCAGTTCTACTTCGACACCATTGCGCCCGAGTACCTGATCCTGGACTTCGACGTCATCGCCGCTGCGCCCCCGCACCTCAACCGCGCCGGCATGGGCGAGTGCATCTGCATCCTCGGTCACGTCGGCTCCTGGCGCTGGTGGGCCGACAACCGTTCCGACGGCATCCCCTGGGATCAGTCCGTGGCCGACGCCACCATGGCCTGGATCCGCCGCCGCTGTGCCGAGTTCGCTGCGGGTCTCGATTCCGAGGGCCGCCCCAACGACGACGCCCTCCGCATCGCCAGCGAGGTCAACCGCGAGCGTTACGACGTCCCCACCCATGAACTCAGCGTCTCCCACAGCATCGACCACACCTTCGTCATGGCCTTCGAGTGGGTCCAGGGCTACGAGCTCATCCACTCCGAAGTCGTGTCCCTCGGCGCCCTCATCAACGCTTTCGTCTACGAGTGGGGCTTCGACGAAACCAGGGCGCTGCTGGACGCCTGCCAGGTGCGCTACCGCCCCGCCGACATCGGCTGCACCTGGGACCAGGTCAAGGCCGTCCTCGCCAACCTCAACGAGCTCAACGACCGCCTCGGCCACGGCCGGAACTGGTTCCACCTCAATTCGCTCTCCGACGAATCATTCCAGCAGATGGCGGCCGCAATCGACGCGCCCTGAGACGCCCATGAGCCAACCATGACCAGAGTCCGCCTTGCCATCGTCGGCTGCGGCACGATCTCCAGGCTCAATGCGCCCGGTTACCTCGAACATCCTCAGTGCGAGGTCGCCGCCCTTTGCGACCCGGCCCCCGAGCGCGCCGAACAACGCGCCGTCCAGTGGGGCATCACCCCCCGCATCTACTCCAGCTACGACCAGTTGCTCCACGACCCCGACATCGACGCCATCGAACTCCTCACCCCAACCCCGCTCCACGCCGACCAGTCCATCGCCGCGCTCCAGGCCGGCAAGCACGTCTCCTGCCAGAAACCCATGGCCCGCAACCTGGAGGAAGCCGCCCGCGTCGCCGAGGCCGCTGCCAAAGCCGATACCTTCTACCGCGTCACCGAGAACTTTCTCTACTACCCGCCCCTCGTCAAGGCCAAGGAGCTGATCGAAAGCGGTGTTATCGGCGCCCCCAACATGGTCCGTATGCGGGTCGTGGTTACCAGCGTGGAGGCCGAATCGGTGCGCCTGCCCTTGGCGCCCGACGCCCTCACTTGGCGCCGCGATCCCATGCTCAACCCCGGTGGCCTGCTCTACGACGAAGGCGCCCACAAGTACGCCACCGCCATGTGGTGGGTCGGCGAGCCTGAGTCTGTCAGTGCCACGGTCACTCGCACCGACGACTACATGGTCGATGCGCCCAGCGTCGTCGTGTGGAGATTCAAGGACGCCAACTGCCTCGGCGTTTTCGAGTACTCCAGCGCGCCCGAGATGCGGATCCGCGCCCCCTACTACGCCCTCGACGACTTCTTCGAAATCCAGGGCGCGAAGGGCCTGATCTGGGTCACCCGTTGCAGCGGCGAAATGCTGGACCTGCCGCCCGTCATGCTGCACACCGGCTCGGAAACGGTCAGCTACCAGGTCCCCATGGACTGGATCGAAGGCTTCAAGGGCGCCGCCCACGACTTTGTCGACGGCATCATTGCCGGGCGCCAACCGCGCCTGGACGTCCACGCATCGACGCAGGTGCTTCGCGCGTCCCTGGCCGCCTACGCCTCGGATGCCGCCCAGCATCCCATTGACCCCAGTACCCTGAGCTGACGTCCGGGATTCCAGGGAGGCTCAAGTGGAAGTCAAGGGTGTCGACTTTGTCTGGACAATCGCTACCGACGTCGAAAAAACCGCCCGCTTTTACCGCGACGTACTTGGCCTGCCCACCACCGGCATCCAGGACGACGACTGGCGCGAGTTCCAGGCCGGCGAAACCACGCTGGCCGTCACGCCTGCCCACGTCGGCCTGCACCCGCCCCGGGTGCTCATGGCCCTGGCCGTCGACGACGTGGATGCCGCCCTCAAGGAAGCCCGCGAAGCCGGCGCCACGGTGCTCCACGAAACCCGCGACACCCCGGCCTGCCTCAACGCCATGATCGCCGACCCCGACGGCAACCCCATCTGGCTCCACCAACGCCACGACGGCACCGCCGGCTAGCCACCCCTCGGCCCATCTCGGGAACCTAACGTTGGTAAACACCCACTCGCCGCCGCACGCCTGACCGCAGGTCCCCGATGTCCCTCCAGACCATCTGGCCCCTCATCTGGGTCACCGACATGCAGCGCTCGCTCGCCTTCTACCGCGACGGCCTGGGATTTGAGCTGGTCGCCTCCTGGGAAGTCCCTCAAGGCATCGCCTGGTGCCGCCTCAAGCGCGGACCCGTCAGCCTCATGCTCCAGGTTGCCGCTGGCGATGTGCCGCCCCCCGCCGAAGGCCAGGCCGCCGAACTCTTCATCCTCTGCGACGACGCCCGCGCCCTCCACGCCGAGTTCGTCGCCCGCGGCATCCAGGCCACTGAACCCGAACGCATGGAATACGACATGCTCCAATTCCGGGTCAACGACCCCGACGGCTACCCCATCTGGTTCGAAAACCCGGTGTGACCGTCGTCCAGCGCGCACGTCCCACTGTCTGTTGGTCGGCATTCGCCTGAATCCTGTCTATACATTTGATATACAATGGGCTCGTGGGTCAGGAATGTATCGAGCTTCAAAGGGCTATCCGCGTGGCTCAGGTAAACCTCAGGGTCAGAGACGAGCGCTTGGCGCTGATTGACCGAGGTGCCGCGATTCGCGGTGTTACGCGAACGGAGTTCGTCCTTCAAGCAAGTGAAGCCGCGGCCCTCGAAGCGTTGAACGAGCGCCCCGTCATTATTCTGGACGACGAAGCGTACGACGACTTCGTGGCTGCACTTGACGCGCCGGACAAACCGAGTGCCCGCTTGCGCGAACTGGCTGCGCGCCGACCACCGTGGGAGCGCTAACCGGCCCAACGTCCATCCACGGACACCACGACCTCTCGCGCTTCGACTGTGGCGTGGACAGTCTCAATTCATGGCTACGTAGCAAGGCCCGCCTCAACGAGACTCGAGGCGGCGCGCGTACGTACGTGGTCTGCGACGGCAATGCGGTAGTCGCCTTCTACAGCCTCGCAGCCACATCGATCGAGCGGCGACGCGTCTCGTCCCGCGTCGGTCGAAACATGCCCAATCCGATTCCCGCGATCCTGTTAGGGCAGCTAGCCGTTGACACGAACTATCAGGGTCGGGGGCTCGGCTCACACTTGATCGTCGATGCAGCCAATCGGGTACTGGCCGCGGCCGATCTCATCGGTGCGCGCGCTGTCATAGTCCAGGCGCTCGACGAGCGCGCTCGGGCGTTCTACGAGTCCGTTGGCTTCCGGCAGTTCTCGGACCGCGAACCCCTGATGCTGCTCGCTCGGCTCTCCGAACTCAGGGCTGCGCTGCAGCCCTAGCGCATCGGTCCGCGTCGAGTTCCCGCCACCGCGCCGACAAGTCCATACTTCAGGACAACGTCCCCCTGGCGGGGCGGCCGCCTGTTAGAGTCGCGTTCCGCCAGGGGGACGTTGTCCGTCTGGAGTTCGGAAGTTCCCTAGGGCGTCGCCGACTCCCCGTGCTCGCAGTTGAACTGCCACGTAATCCCGAACTTGTCCGTGCACGCCCCGAAGTAGGCGCCCCAGAACATGTCGGCCGGCGCCATTTGCACCGTTCCGCCCTCCGAGATCTTGGCGAAGAACTCGTCGGTCTGCTCCCGGTTCTCGGTCATGTAGGAAACCGAAAAGTTCGTACCTGTCACGTGCGGCGGACCAAACCCGGGCATCACGTCGCTGCCCATCAGCACGCTCGACCCGATCGGGTACGACACGTGCATGATCTGGTCCTTCGCCTCCTCCGGTACGCCCATGTCCGGCGGGCCGTCCGCGAACGTCTGCACGATCGCAAAGTCCCCGCCAAACACCGACCGGTAAAACTCAAACGCTTCGCGGCAATTGCCGTCAAAGTTCAGATAGATGCTCAGCGACATCCGTATCTCCCTGGAGCTAGCCGGCTGGCAACTGCGGTACCCGCCCGTACCGACTGGATACGAACCACGGCTGAAATTGCCGGACCAAGATGAACGATTCTAGCCGCGTCAGGCCCGAATCGGCCCGATCAAGTCCACCCGTCCCCTAGTTGTCGTTCCTGCCGCCCGGCAGCCCCTGCACATACGCCACCGCCGACTCGCCCAGCCGTTCCAGCGCGTAGCCACCCTCCAGCACGTGCAGCCGCGGCATCCCCAGGCTGGCAATCCGCTCGGCAATCCGCCCAAAGTCCTCGCTATACAGGCCCAGGATCGCAATCGGATCTTCCCGGTGCGTGTCAAACCCCAACGACACCACCAGCGTCCCCGGATCGAACGCCGCAATCGCCTCGCAACCGCGGTCCAGCACATCCATATAGGCATCGATCGTCATATGCGGCGGCAGCGGCAAGTTCAGGTTGAACCCCTCACCTGCCCCTCGCCCCCGCTCGTTCGCATGCCCCGAAAACCCCGGATACGCAAACC
>DAOUIX010000012.1:0-3347 GCA_034423235.1 Chloroflexota bacterium
CGCCGCGGGCTGGCGGGTGGTGGCGACTCCGGGCGAGATCATCCAGGGCGACCTTGGCTATCCGTTCGCCGACGTGTTCTGGACTCGTCGCTTCACCAGCGCCTGGGATACCTCGTATGGCACCGGGCTCGTCAACGTCATGCGCACCTACACCTATGTGCCGTGGGGCTATCTGGTGCAAGCGTTCAATCTGACCACCGAAGTGGCCGGAAAGTTCCATTGGCTCAGCTGGCATCTCCTGGGGTTCCTGGCCGGATATCTCGGAGCGCGAATGCTGGCGGGGCCCGAAATCCGGGGCGCGCATCCTATCGCGGTGCGTCTTGGCCTGGTGCTTGCGGGGCTGTTCTGGGCACTCAATCCGTGGACCCTGGCGCGCTGGGAGCAATTGGGGGTGCACGTGAGCGCCGTGTTGCTTCCGCTCGTGCTGGGTCTCGTGGTGGCGGCGACGCGCGCGCCCAACGCCCGAGCCGGCACGCATCGGTCACTGGCGGCTGCGGCCACACTCGCGTTCGCGGTGTCGACCTCGCCGCACTACATGGCCATCGGGCTCCTGGTGGGCCTCGGGTGGTTCGCCTTCGCCGCCGTCACCACTCCTGGCCACCGCAAACCGATCGGCATGACGGCCGGCCTGTTCCTGTGCGGTCTTGCCACTTTTGCTGCCTTCATTCTGGTGCCGCTCCTAGTCACGGCGGCCGTCGGTTCGCCCACCGGACCCAGGTACGCCGAAGGCACCGATGTGCAGGAGGTGCTCGGGAGCGGCCAATCAGTAATCAACACCCTGACGCTGACGGGACATACATTCTTCGGCCTGGCCCTAAAGCCCGAGGCGACCGCACTGCCCGGGTGGCGCGTGGCTGCTCTGGCTCCGGCGGCCTTGCTGGCGCTGGCGTTCTGGCGACAGCCGGGTCAGCGCCGCGTGCTGGGATATGCCGCCATCGTCGGCGGAGCAACGGCATTCATGCAGATTGCCAGTTGGCACGAGGCGCTGCGTCCCACCTATTTGGCCGTCGCCGAAAACGCACCGCTCGGCTGGGCGCTCCGGGAACCGGACAAGCTTTCCGGCGCGCTCGCCCTCGCCTATCTGCCCGGACTTGCCCTGGCGCCGGCGACGTTCACTCGATATGCGCCGCGCCGCCTGCCGGCTATTGCCACCATCCAGGTCGGCGTCCTTGGGATGCTGCTCGCTGCGTTTATCGTGCCGGGAATCCATCGCATGCTCTGGGACGATCGGGCCTTAAGCCTCGTGCCGGAGCGCTTCCCGGCGTCGTTTCGCACCGTGCCGGCGGAGATCGATCGGCGGAATGCCGCCGAGACATCGCGCACGCTGCTGGCCGCGTGGCCGCTCCGGTTTCCCGAGTGGTCGCGGCAGAACCGGGTTTTGCACGCCATCGAGACGCTTTCCGTCACCACGCCCTATGCGGTGGACAACTCGCTGGTCGGCGACCGTCTTGTGGCCCTGCTGGAGTCCGGCGCTCCCGACTTGGCCGATACCCTTCGCGCGCATGGCGTGGCGCGAGTGCTGGTTCCGACGGGGACGCTTCGCGGTCGGGATCTTGTCCAGACGCTGCGCCGAACCGACGGTCTTGCCCTCGAGCTGTCTGCCGACTACTACGAGCTCTTTCGGACCGTTGATCCAGCGTATCCCTGGGTCTATGAGGACACTCCCGTCGGCCCTCGTGAGCTACCGTGGCGCCGCGAGGGCATGCATCGCCTAGTCATCGACTTACCGCCTTCCGGGGAGCATCCGCGCGAAGTCCTCACCCAGGAACACTGGGACCCGCTATGGACCGCTGGCATGTCAGGCTCGGCGGCGACGGTCGAATCGTCGGAGCGCAACCTGCTGCGCGTCCGCGTGGAGCCGGGCGCCTCTGGGCGGCTGGTGTTGGAGTTCGGCCTGCACCGGGCACTCCTGGCCGGCCACGCGATAGCGTGGGCGGGACTCCTTGCTTGGGGCGGATGGACGCTGTGGCCGCGACGGCCGCGGCCGCAGGGCGGGCGCCAGTGAAGATCGCGGCGTGGCTCCTCGCCGCGGCGTTGGCGCTGGCGCTGGGCGCGGCCGTGGGGTTGGGATGGAAACCGTTGGTCACCGACCGGAACCCGGTGTCGGCGAGCTTTGAGATTGGTCCGCTGGGCGGATCGGTCACGCAGTCGATGGCCTTTCCAGGCGGTCCGGTGGACGCCGTGACCATCTGGGCGCGGCGTGATGGTGGACCTGCCGCCCATCTGGAGGTGCACCTGCTTCGTCCGGAGGACGGTCCGCCGCTACGATCCGCCCGCCTCGAGGTGCCGCTCAGCCTGGAGCTTCAGGCAGTCTCAAGCACATTTGCGCCCATTGACCTGCCGGAAGGTCCGCTCACACTTCGCCTTGTGCCGCCCGAGGGCACGTCGGCGGCGCTCTACGTCGGTGCGACGGGAAGCGACGCCTACGCCGGCGGGCAACTCGTGGACCATCTCGGCTGGGCTCCAGTGGATGTCGATCTCGCGTTTGCCGTGAACGGCCACGCCGGCGCCCTGACCCGACTGCGAGCGCAGGCCGGCCGGTCGCCGCTCTACCTTGGCATTGGCATCGCCGGGGCCCTGCTGGCGGGTGCGCTGGTGGGAAATAGCGCGTGGTCTTCACTCGGCCGGCGTCGGTTTGGACGGCTGACGGCGGCGGCCGTGAGTGGCGGGACAGCTGCAGCCATCATCATCGCCCTGCTACATGGACCGGCCTCGCTCGCATGACATCTGCCGCTCACTCGCCCTGCGGTCGTCGCGTGCTCATGTTGTCCCCGTTCGCCTCCCCGAATCGTGGCGGAGTTGAGACGCACATCGATGCGCTCATCGCCGCGCTGGCACGGCGCAGAATCTCGGTGACGCTGCTCACGCACCAGCCGCTGGTCGCTCCGGTGAAGGCCCCATCGCGCGAGCCGCTCCCGAACGGAGAGGTGATTCGCATTCCCTGGTTTGGGCGGGGCTGGCATCCCCGGATCGAGCCATACGCGCCCCTGGTGTTCGCCTACCTTGTTCCAGGTCTCCTGGCGGGCGCCCTTCGCCACCGCTTCACCCGGAAGGCGAGCTTCGACGTCATTCACGCCCACGGATTGGCCGCCGCCGTGGCGGCTTTGGGAATGCGCTGGACCGGCGCACGACAGCGGATTGTCGTCAGCATGCACGCGATCTACGACCTGCGGCAGCGCCGGGTGCTGGCGCAAGGCGTTCGCTCCCTGCTCGGGCGCGCAGACCGGGTGCTGACGGTGAGCGAGGCGTCCCGGCAAGAGCTGCTGGCGATTGGCTTGGATCCGGATCGGGTCACCGCCCACCAGCATTGGGTCGATCTCGACGTGTTTCGGCCGCGAAGCCAGGCC
>DAOUIX010000013.1:0-35703 GCA_034423235.1 Chloroflexota bacterium
CCCTTCACCCCCGCCCATTTCGTGCCCTCGGGCGCCTGCTCGCGCCCTCAGCCGATCCCCCCGACCGCCGGTTGCACGGCCGCTGCGCGCCACTCGAAACCTAAAGTGACCCACGACCTACGCCACGAGCAGGGCATCGGGCGAGACGGCCAGCCAGCGCGAGCTGAGGCCCGGCGCCTCGCGGAGCCCGCCGGGCCTGGTGCTAGCATGAATCATCACCAGCAACTCACGGGCCGAACCGGAGCGCCATGCGCTGTCAAGAGTGCGATCACCAGAACACCGAGGGTGCCTGGCTCTGCATTAACTGCGGGGCAAAGTTGCCGAGGCCGGAGGATCAGGAACAGGCTGCGGAGACCTCGGGGCAACCAGCCGGATCGACGGCCGAGAGCGACGAACCCAGCCGGTTCGCACCCCAGATCAGCGAAAACCTGCGCCGGTTGCGCGACCGCACCGAGCGGGAACGCGCGCGGCAGCGGCCGACCCAGGCCTCGCCGGGAACCAGCGGGAGCTTTCTCGGCATCCCGATCATGGTCTGGGGTCTGGTCATCTTCATTTTCGTCGGGTTCGTCTACGCGATGTCCGCGCTGCAATAGCGCCAGGCCCGCCGGGCGCGCCCGCCCAAGCAAGCCGAATCCTCAAAGTTCACGGCTGCTGATCGACGCCCGATGACGGCCGCCAACGCTCTGACCCAGCGCCTCCATGCCCAGGCCAACGCCCACGGCCCCCTACCGTTCAGCGTGTACATGGAACAGGCCCTCTACGATCCATCCCACGGCTTCTATAGCCGCGACGATGCGCCCTATGCGGACTACTTCACCAGCGTCAGCGTGCATCCGACGCTGTTCGGCCGGTTGCTGGCGGTTCACCTGGACGACGTCTGGCGAACGCTCGGACAACCCGACCCGTTCCGCATCGTCGAGCTAGGCGCGGCCGACGGCCGCCTCGCACGCCAGATTCGCGACGAGGCTGGCCGACTCCCCTGGGGCGGTTCGCTCACGTACGTGGGAGTCGAGCGCGCGCCCGCGTCCCATGCGGCGGACTCGCTGGACGTTGTCTACGGTTCGATCGACGAGATTCCCGCATCCGACGCCACGGCAGTTCTCTCGAACGAGTTCTTCGACGCCCTCCCAGTGCGCCTGGCCCGTCGCACCCCCACCGGCTGGGTCGAGGAGCGTGTGGCCTTCGAAGGAGGCAAGGCCTTCTTCACGGACCGGCCCGCACCGGCCGAGCTTTCCAACTACGCCGACCGCTATGCCGGCGCCACAGCCGAGGGCGGCCGTATCGAAGTCCGGCAGGGTGTCGAGACGATCTATCGTCACGCCGCCAGGCTTGGTTCCAAGATCGTGATGACGAGCATCGACTACGGTGGCGGCAGCGCGACGGTTCACTCCGAACGGCTGGCCGCGGGAACGTTGCTTGCGTATCGACGCCATCGGGCATCCGACGATGTCCTGGCCAACCCCGGTCACGCCGACCTGACCGCCCACGTAAACTTCACGCAGTTAATCGACGCAGGCCGGTCCCAGGGATTCGACAGGTTCCGAATGAGCCAGCAGGCCGACTTTCTGGCAGCCCTGGGTGTCGGCGACCACCTCGTGCGCTTCCAGGAGCGACCGGACGCCACACTGGAAACCTACCGGGCGGAGCGCGAAGCTGTATTCCAACTCGTCTCACCCACCGACCTCGGACGCTTCCAGGTTCTGACGCAGGGCAAGGGCGTCGACCTGGACCCGATCCGCGGCCTGGACGCCTATACCGCCTAACCGCCACACGCCGCTACGAAGGAGCAGGACTCGATGCAGACACGAACCGAGAGCGATCCACTAGGCGCACTGGAAGTGCCGGCGTCCGCCCTCTACGGCGTTCAGACCCAACGAGCCGTCGAGAACTTCCCAATCAGCGGACTACCGCCGCACCACGCGTTCGTCTGGGCCACCGTCCTGATCAAGAAGGCCGCCGCCGGCGCGCACAAGCAAACCGGCCGCCTGGAAGGCGATCTGGCCGACGCCATAGTCCGCGCCGCCGACGAGGTGCTGGACGGACAGCATGCCGACCAGTTCGTGGTCGACGTCTTCCAGGCCGGCGCCGGCACGTCGCACAACATGAACGCCAACGAACTGCTGGCCAATCGCGCCAACGAGCTACTGGGCCAGCCTCGCGGCAGCTACGACCCCATCCATCCCAACGACCACGTCAACATGGCGCAGTCCACCAACGACCTGATCCCCACCGCCATTGCCCTGGCCGCGCTGAAGCTGCTGCCGGACCTCTACGCCTCACTCGACATCCTGGCCGAGAGCCTGCAAGCCAAGGCGGTCGCCTGGGACGGCATCGTCAAGTCCGGCCGCACCCACCTGCAAGATGCCACGCCGGTACGTCTCGGCCAGGAATTCGGCGCCTACGCGGAAGCCGTCCGGCGCAATGCCACCGCCATTCGCCAAGCCTCGGACGACAGCCTCGAACTGAGTTTGGGCGGCACCGCCGTCGGCAGCGGCCTCAACGCCGAACCGGCCTATCAGTCCCAGGTAGTCGAGGTCATCGCCGACCTGACCGGATTCGAGGTTCGACAGTCCACCGACTACTTCTACGCCATGCAGAGTATGGCTCGCTTCGCCCAGCTCTCCGGTGCGTTGCGCACGCTGGCGCTGGATCTGAATCGCATTGCCAACGACTTCCGCCTGCTTGGGTCCGGACCGCGCACCGGCATCTCCGAACTGCGCATGCCGCCCGTGCAGCCCGGCTCCTCGATCATGCCCGGCAAGATCAACCCCGTCATGGCCGAGTGCCTCAACATGATCTGCTTCCAGGTCCAGGGCAACGATCTCGCCATCGCCTCGGCCGTCACCGCCGGCCAGCTGGAACTCAACGTGATGATGCCCCTGATCGCGCACAACCTGTGCCAGTCCATCGAGATCCTTGGCACCGGCGCGCTGGCCTTCGCCCGCAAGGGCGTCGACGGCCTGGAAACCGACGACGAGATGCTGCGCTACTGGCTGGAGCGCAACACCATGCTCGCCACCGCCCTAGCCCCCAAAATCGGCTACGCGGCCGCCGCGGAAATCGCCAAGCAGGCGGTGGCTACCGGCGAGACGATTCCGGTCGTTGCGGCTCGCTTGACCGACTTGTCCCCACAAGAACTCGCCGCCGCTCTGGACCCGGCCCCCATGACGGAGCCTGGCGTGCGTGCCGGCGGCGGCGGAGGCGGCTAGCCGGCCGCGCCATTCGACCAACGGTGAAAGCGAGGCGCCGCCCATGAGCGCAGAATCCCCCGCCGTTCTGGTGCGGTCGCTGACCCGTGTCTTCGAGCCACGGGTGCGCAGGGGTCTGCGCGGTCTGCTGCCGCGCTTTCGCTCCGAGCCAGCCGAGCCCAAGCGAATCGTTGCCGTCAACGACCTGAACCTGGACATTGCCCCCGGCCACTGCTTCGGCCTCCTTGGACCCAACGGTGCGGGCAAGACCACCACCGTCAAGATGCTCGCCACCCTGCTGGAACCCACCTCGGGCAGCGCCTCGGTCGCCGGGTTCGATGTCGTCCAGTCGTCGCGCCAGGTGCGCCGCAATCTCGGTGTGCTGTTCGCCGGCGAGCGCGGCATGTATTGGCGGCTCTCGGGACGCGAGAACCTCGAACTCTTCGGAACGTTGGCGTTCATGCCTGGGCAACTAATTCAAGAGCGCATTACGGCGGCCGCCCAACAATTCGGCTTGCAGGATCGAATGGACGACCTTGTCGAGACCTACAGCACCGGCATGAAACAGCGCCTCAACCTCGCGCGCGCCACGCTTCACGACCCACCGGTGCTGCTGCTCGACGAACCCACGGCGGCTCTTGACCCCGTCGCTGCCCGCGAGGCCCGCCACCTCATCCGCCAGATCGCCGAGTCCGGCACGGCCATCTTGCTCACCACCCACAACCTCTACGAGGCCGAACAGATCTGCGACCGGGTCGGAATCATCCAGAGCGGCTCGCTGGTCGCTCAGGGCCGCCCGGCCGATCTCATCCGCCAGGCCGGCGAAATGCCGCGCCTCGACCTCCTGCTGCGCGGCGACCTGACCACGGCCAAAGAAATCATCGGATCTGACGGCCTGTGGTGGGGCGACGTCAACCCGGATGGCGAGTTTGCGGTAGCCGTTCGCGCTCAGGAGGGCTGGCGCAGCAGCGACGCCCTCACCAGCACGCTTGTCAGCCAGGGCATCGTGGTCGAAGAAGCCCGCCTCCGCGAACCTGACCTGGAAGACGCCTACATCGCCATCACCGGCTCACGCATCGAGCGACCCTTCATTGAACGCTAGCGGCGCACTGGTACGAGCCGAATTCCGGGCCCTTCTCGCGCTCGCTCGTAAGGGCTGGAAAGTCGACAGACGTCAACCCTTATTCATGACCTCGGGCCTGATCGGAACGTTTCAATGGGTGCTGCCAATCGTGCTGGCCACGATCGCCCTAGCGGGACCCAACGAAGCGGGACTTCGGCGCTTTGCGGACGCCACCGGCACCGACGCCTACCTCGCCTATTCGGTCATCGGTGCCATAGCCTTTCTGTGGGCCGGCTGGATGCTCTCGGCGCTTTCCTTCAATCTGCGACTCGACAGAACCCTGGGCACGCTGCCGACCCTCTGGACATCGGCTGCGGCACGCGCGGTACTCACGTGCGGGGGAGCGCTGGGACGCACCGTGGCGCCGGCCGTCATGGCCACCACGGCGTTCGGCCTTGCCTGGGCGCTCTTCAGGTTCCCGCTGGCGCTCAACCTCGGCCCGACCCTGGCCGTGCTGCTGTGCGGCGGATTGGCGATGGTTGGGCTCGCGCTTCCATTGGCGGCCGTCACCCTCAGATACCGCGAGTCGCACTACCTCGTGTCCCTGTTCGTGGTGGGAACCGGAATCCTCGCGGGCATCGCCTATCCGGTTGATCTGCTTCCGGATTGGGCGCAGTGGCTGTCCAGGCTCCTGTCGCCCACCTGGCTGATCCAAGGTCTGCGCGCGGCGCTGATCTTTGGCGACATTTCGGACGCCATGCGTTCGTGCGGCGTTTTGCTGGTCATGGCCCTTGCTTATGGCGCCGCCGGACTCGTCTTGTTGCAAGTCATGGATTCCGCGGCTCGCGCTAAGGGTGAATTGGAGTGGATGTAAGTGACGCGCGTCGGCGTTGAGGCGATGTGGGCGGCAAGGGCCATCCTCGCTCATGCACGGGCCCAGTGGCTGGAGACCTCACGCTTCAAGGCGCTGTGGGTGTATGAGGCTGGCTGGGCGTTTCTCTTCTTCGTACCTCTGGCGCTTACTGGCATGGCCTTCGGCGATGCCGGCTTCGAAGCCAGTGGAGGCGGCCAGAGCTTCCTGGCCTTTGCGGTCACGGGCTTTGTCGCACTCAACGTCGCGACGGCCGCCTTGTGGCGCGGCGTTGTGTTCCTGGAGAAGTCCAACCAGACCGGAACGCTCGCGCATCTCTGGGCGGCCGAGGCGCCCCGCTGGACGGCGTTGACCGGCGCCACGGTGGTCGACGTTGGCGTTGCAGCGCTCCGGGGGCTGCTGATCCTCGTGGTTGCCAGCGTGCTCTTCAAGGGCGCGGCGTTTGCCGTCACCCTCCCGACGGTCCTGGCCCTACTGCTCGCCCTGGTCGCATTCTGGGGCCTTGGCCTCGCGCTTGCTGGTGTTGGACTGGTGGCCCGCCAGGCACGCTTTCCCGAGATTCTCGGCGCACTCGCGATGGTCATGGCGGGCGGCAGCTACCCGATTGCCATCCTCCCCTGGAGCGTGCGCTGGATCAGCTATGTCAATCCCTACACCTACGTCGTTGACCTCGTGCGCTCAACGACCATTGGCACCCCTCCCCTGCTCGCGATCGAGTTCGAGTTCCTGATCGTGAGCGCCATCGCAATTGCTTGCGTCTTCGGCGGCGCCCGGATCCTTTTCGCCTGTGAGCGCATCGCAGTCCAGCGCGGCCTGGTCGGCCTGCACGCATAAACCCCAACGCATCCGCAGGCCTCCGGCCAAGCACCCCGCCTCAAACGCGCCGAGGAACAGGTCCCGCATCGCGGCCTATAAGCGCGATGGAACCTGGTGTTCGAGCTGACGGGGACTTGGGCCGCTAACCTAAGTGGCCGACAGAACTGGGCGAAAGGCGAGGCGCCGCACGTGACCTCGTGTCCACCCGCCGTGTCGAAACACCCGCTAGCAGGCGTCTCGCGGCCCCGGGCCAGTAGGAACCTGCGGGCTCCGCCCCCATATCGGCGACCGCTGCATCGCGGTAACAGGAATCAGACTATGCGGGATCGATCTCGAAGACGCCCATCCGGCCATCGCGACATCGCCGATTGATCGGCTTTCCGTTGAACGCTGGGGCCGAGCAGATTCACGGCGAACTCCGGGCCTTTCTCGCGCTCGCGCGTAAGGGCTGGCGGATTGACCGACGCCACCCGTTCTTCATGACTGCAAGCCTGATTGGAATGTTGCAGTGGGTCCTGCCAATCGTGCTCGCAACCATCGCTCTTGCCGGACCCGACAACTCGGGCCTCAAGAACTTTGCACGTCTGTCCGGGACAGACGCCTACGTTGCCTATTCGGTGATCGGCGCAACGACGTTTCTATGGACCGGCTGGGTCACGGCGGAACTCGCCAACAATCTCCGCTTTGACCGGAGTCTGGGAACATTGCCCACTCTCTGGGCGACCACGACGACGCGCTTCGTTCTGATCGCTGGCGGAGCGATCGGACGCACGTTTACACCGTCCGTCATGGCGCTAGGGGCGTTCAGCCTTGCCTGGGCGCTGTTTCGCTTCTCACTCGAGCCCAACCTGGGCCCCGCGCTGGCCGTGCTTGTCTGCAGCGGGCTGGCGACAATTGCAATTGCCTTGCCCTGGGCCGCCATTCTGCTCAGATACCGCGAGGGATATCTCTTCGTGCAGCTGTTCGTTATGGGGGCCGGCATCCTGGCTGGCATTGCCTATCCGGTAGCTGTGCTTCCAGGTTGGGCCCAATGGCTCTCAGCACTCCTTCCTCCAACCTGGATGATTGGCGGTCTTCGCAGCGCACTCATATTCAGCGACCTGCGGAACATCGCACTCTCGTGCGCCGTACTTCTCGCAATGGCATTGGTTTATGGCGCAGTCGGGTTTGTGCTGCTGCACGTTATGGATAGAGCCGCTCGGGCCAAGGGCGAACTGGAGTGGATATAGATGGCTGGATTCGGTTCTGAAGCCGCCGCGCTTCTGAGAGCCAGCCTCACCCATGCGCGCGCCGAGTGGTTGGTGACCGCCCGCTTCAAGGCCATGTGGCTCTATCAGATCGGTTGGGCGTTTCTGTTCTTCGTGCCCCTGGCGCTCGCTGGCGCGGCGTTCGGCGACGCTGGCTTTGAGGCCAGCGGGGGTAGCGGGAGCTTTCTCGCCTATGCCGTCACCGGCTACGTCGCGCTCAACGTTGCCATAGGCGCCCTCTGGCGCGGTGTTGAGTTCCTCCGGCGGGCCAACTTGACAGGCACGCTGGCGCACGTCTGGGTGGCCGAAGCGCCTCGCTGGACGGCCCTGATCGGCGCCACGATCGTCAACATTGGCTTCGCACTCTTCCAGAGCCTGCTTGTACTCCTGTTCGCCAGCACCCTGTTTCGGGCCCACGGCTTTGCCGTCTCCATCTCGGCGGTCGCCGCTGTACTCATTACCTTGGTCGCGTTCTTCGGCATGGGCCTTGGATTCGCCGGCCTTGGGCTCGTCGCCAGAGGTGCGCAACTACCCAGTGCGCTAAGCGCGCTTGCCATGGTCATGGCCGGCAGCAGCTATCCAATCGCCATCCTTCCTTGGAGCGTGCGCTGGATCACCTACGTCAATCCGTACACCTACGTTATCGACCTTCTGCGCGCGACGACCATTGGAACTCCGCCGCTATTTGAAATCGAAATCGAGTTCCTGATCGTCGGTGCCATCGCGCTCGCAAGTGTTGCGAGTGGAGCATTGGCCTACGCCCGGTGTGAGCGCATTGCCATCCAGCGCGGCCTGGTTGGCCTACACGCGTAGCTCGCGCCGAGCCCACAGCCCTTCAGCCCAGCGCTTCACCACGTATATCGCCCACGGCGCGGTCCAGTGCCTCCGTCCGGCCAGGAATTCACGCCACAGGGATTCCACGACCTCGGGATCCAGCGCCTCGCCGACCGGTCCGGCCATCGACGAGTCGCGCATCACCGACTCAACCTCGGAACGCAGGGCACCATGCATCCACCGATCCAACGGCAGGCTGAAACCCTGCTTCTTACGGCGCAGCGTGTGCGGCGGGAGCTCGCGTCCAAGCGCCCACGCCAGTAGCGGCTTGGAGCCCGGTCCCCGTTGCTTCACGTTGTCGCTGAGCCCCAGCACGGTCTCCACCAGTTCGTGATCCAGCAGCGGCTCCCGAATCTCCAGCCCCTGCGCCATCCCCATCACGTCCGTGTCACGCAACAAGACGTTGCGCATATAGACGTTCATTTCAGCAAACGCCACCCGGTTGAACGGACTGGCTCCAGGCGGCACGGGATCGAACGGCGGGGCATCTGTCAATGTCAACGCCCGAATCTCCTGAGGGCCGAACAGCTGGCGAGTTGCGTACTCGGCCGGCAGCGTGGGATCGGAACGTGCCACCCAGCCGCCGCATCCGCGATGACTTTGGACACACCCGTCGCAGCCCCGCTCCGGCGACTGCTCCAACCGGTCCCGGAATAACCCGACGCACTCGCCGCAGGATCGGCGCAATCCTGAACGACGGATACCCGCCAAATACCTCGTCCCCACCAATCCCGGACAGAACCGCTGTCAGGCCGGATTCACGCGCGGCTCGCGCCACCAGGTACGTATTGAGACCGTCAAACGTCGGCTGATCCATTGCCGCGAAGAACGAGTCAAGGCTGGCGCACACAGCCTCGGACGTGAGCGTGGCTTCCACGTGCGTCGTGCCGTACTGCGCGGACGTCGCCCGCATCGCGTCACGTTCGGACAAACTCGGATCCTCGAGCACCGCCGAGATGGTCCGAATTCGATGGCTCGACTCGCTTCGCCGCCAGCGCCGTCACCGCCGCGGAGTCAATCCCGCCGCTCAGCAGCACGCCCAGCGGTGCGTCGCTGACCAACCGTTGCCGAACAGCTTTCCTCAGGCGTTGACGGACCTCCTGCGCCGCTCTCTCGCCATTCCGGTCGACGTCTGGGCGGCTGACAGCCTGCGCCTGCAGGTCCCAGTAGCACCGTGAGCACACGTTTTGCCCATCGAATTCGCGAGTCGTTCCCGGTGGCAGGACGTCGATCTTTTCCATCAGCGTCCCTGGCTCCCTCGCCACGCCAAGCGACAAGTAACCCGCCAGGCCGGCCGGCGAGAGCCGCGGTTCTGCGAAACCGCCCGCCAACAACGCCCGAATCTCCGAGGCAAAGGCCACGAACTTGTCAGTCACAGTCACATACAGCAGCTTGACACCCAGCCGGTCGCGCGCCAGCACTAGCCGGCCCGCTCGCGCGTCCCAGATTGCGAAGGCGAACATCCCCGCGAAGCGCTCCAGGCAGTCCAGACCCCACTGGTCGTAGGCGTGCAGCACCACTTCTGTATCGGTCCCGGTCCGAAAGGCGTGACCGCGTGTGGCGAGTTGCCGGCGTAGCTCCCGAAAGTTGTAAACCTCGCCATTGAAAACAATGACGCTGCCAGTTTGCGGGTTACGCATGGGCTGAGCGCCGCGCGCACTCAGGTCCTGCACGGCCAGGCGGCGCGCGCCGAAAACAAGGGAGCCGTGCGGCGCTGCTAGGTCCACCACGGCTCCGCCGTCTGGTCCCCGGTGCGCAATTGCGTCGGTCGCGGCTGTTACTCCTGCGCGCGCCGACCTGCCGTCGCCCCATAGCCACGCACCAGCGATTCCACACACGCTGGCCGCCTTCGTAGTATGTACACGTGACAGCCGCGCGCGGCTGCCAGGGCGGGGCGCCAGGAATTGCAGCGGCCAATCGTACGCCCTGGAGGCCGCCTTGCAATTGCGCGCCCGGCAGATCGAATTCTATGCGTCGCTTGACGCCGAGATAGAGATCGAGCGGCCCCGCAACTATCCGCGGGCTGTGCGCTTCCTCATTGAGCACAAGTTTCATCGGGCGATCGGCTTGCTCGGGCGCCTCACCTCGGCCGATGCCCTCTGCGTCTGTGGCGGATCGGGCATGGACGCCGAGTGGCTTGCACGCCTTGGAATCCAACCCACAATCCTCGATCTATCGCCGGACGCGCTGGCCCGGGCCCGCGAGCGCGCCCGGCGGCACGGATTCAAGGTGAGGCTCGTTCGCGGCGACGCCGCCTGTCTGCTTTTTGGGGACCGCAGCATCGGCATCACGCTCGTCCACGACGGGTTGCACCATCTTGATGCCCCCTACAGCACCCTGGACGAGATGGCACGTGTGGCTCGCCACGAACTGGTGGTGATGGAACCGGCCCGCGCAGTTCTGACCCGACTGGCCGTGGCGCTGGGACTTGCCGCTGACGTTGAACCAGCCGGCAACATCGTGCGGCGACTCAGCGCCGCCAGCGTTCGAGCGCGCATTGAGGCGCGCGACTGGGGGCAGATTCGCTGGGCTCGTGACCTCGTCTACTACCAGCCCCGAACGTTTGGGATCTACCGGCTTGCGAACCGCTCGCCACTTTTTGCGGTCTTTGTTCTGTTCTACCGCCTGCTCAACTTTGCGGTTGGTCGCTGGGGCAACTCGCTGAAAGTAGTGGCCCGGCGCTAGCCGGTGGAGCCATGCGTGTGGTCGTGATCGGCATCAATTACCCACCCGAGATGGCCGGCATCGCGCCGCAGACCGCGGCGCTGTGTCGCCACCTTGCCGCCCGCGGCGAGGACGTGTTCATACTGACCGCCAAGCCCCATTACCCGGCTTGGCGTGTCTTTGCCGCCTACCGTCACCCTGGCTGCCTGCGCCAAACACTTAAGGGTGTGCCAGTCGTTCGCGTGCCGTCGTACATCCCAGCGCGTCCCGGCTCGCTCATCCAGCGTCTTCTCTATGACGGGTCGTTCGCGTTGGCCGCCGGTCTGACGGCCCTTCGGATTCCTCGGGCCGACGTGTATGTCTACATCGGCGCGCAACCGGCGGTTGCCGCGGCCACGGCCTTCGTTGCGTTCGTCAAGCGGCGGCCCTGGGTGGCCAAGATCGCCGACCTGGCCGTCAACGCCGGTGCTGCGGTGGAGGTCATTCGGCATCCGGTCCTGATCCGGCTCCTGAGAACCGTCGAATACTCGATCTACAGGGGGGCCGATAGCGTGCTCGTGCTGACCCAGGGCTTCGCCGAGGAGCTGCTTCAGCACGGGCTAAACGAACAGAAGCTGCAAGTCGTTCGCGATTCTGAGGACTTGGCTGGTCTCGCGCCGACGACAAACCGTGAGGAGACGCGTCAGCGACACGGTCTGCAGCCGGACCAACCGCTCGTCACCCACATTGGCAGCATTGGCCTCAAGCAAGGCTTGCAGGTCGCCGTCAAGGCGGCAGCCGCAGACCAGACCGGCGCCTGCTGGCTCCTCGTGGGCGACGGCCCAGAGCGTTCAGCCATCAAGCGCTCGGCGCCGCGCGGGTGCATGCGCTTCCTACCGTTCATGCCCCGAGCTCAACTTGCCGACCTCCTGGCTGCATCAGACTTGGCACTGCTGACCCAGCGTCTCAGCGTGATTGAGTCGGTCATTCCGTCCAAGCTCATCACCTACATGGCCGCCGGTCTTCCGGTCGTCGCGTCGGTCCATGCCGACAGCGAGGCCGCGCGGCTGATTTGCAGGGCCGACTGCGGTCTGGTCGTTGAGCCTGAAGCGCCTGATGCTCTTCGACGCGCGATTGCCGACCTACTGGCTGATCCGGCGCGCCGTCAGCAACTCAGCGTCGCCGGACGTTCCTTTGCCGCGCGCGAGTTCGACCGCTCCACCATCCTGGCCCGGCAAACCGCGATTCTCAAGGCGCTCGCCGATACGGTCGAGCGGCAGGTGAACAAGCCATGATTGAACCTGCCCATGTCCCGCCGGACGTAGCTCAGGACTTTGATGGCCGACCGGTGCTGGTCACCGGCGGCGCCTCGTTCATCGGCTCTCACCTGATCGACGCGCTGGTCGCCGCCGGTGCGCAGGTCCGGGTCGTGGACGACCTCAGCAGCGGCAAGCTGACCAACATCCAGCGTTATATCGATTCCGGCGCGGTCGAGTTCGCGCAGGCCGACCTCCTGGACCCGGCGGTCCCGGCTGAAGCTGTTGCGGGGATCAATACCGTTTTCCATCTGGCCGCCAACCACGGTGGGCGCGGCTACGTCGATCTTCACCAAGCCGCCTGTGCAACGAACCTCCTGCTGGACGGCGTCGTCTTCAGGGCATGCCTCCGCGCCGGCGTCGCCAAAGTCGTTTACGCCTCGTCCGGTTGCGTGTATCCGAACCATCTGCAGACAGACCCGGCACGTCGGCTATACCTGAGCGAAGAGCAGGTCGGCCCACCCTACGACGCCGACAACATGTATGGCTGGGCCAAGCTCATGGGTGAGTTGAGTCTCCGCGCCTATCACCGGGACTACGGTCTCAAGTCGGTGAGTTGCCGCTATTTCACCGTCTACGGGCCGCGCGGCCACGAGAACCACGCGGTCATGGCCATGATTGCTCGCGCGTTCATCCGGCAAGACCCGTTCGAGGTCTGGGGATCCGGCCACCAGATCCGCAACTGGACCCACGTCAGCGACATCGTGGCCGGCACGCTGCTGGCCGCGGCCCGAATTGACGATGCCCGCGCCATCAACCTGGGCACCCGCGAACGAATCCGCGTAATTGACGCGGCACGGCAGGTGCTGCGGCAGATTGGGCACCAGACAGACATTCGCGTCCGCCACGACATGCCCACCGGCCCCATGAACCGAGTTGCCGACCCGTCGCTGGCCGAGCGGGCGCTGGGCTGGAAACCCCGGATTCGCTTCAGGGAGGGGCTACGTAGAACGATCGACTGGTATCTCCGCACCCACCGCCGGGACGAAGTTTCCGCCAGGCTCCCGCACCTGTTGACGGAGCGTTAACCGCGCACCGTGTCAATTGGCGCTACGACGCCAGCCAGACCACCAGGGGGCGGCTGACAACGTACGTCCAGATCGGCGGACCGCTGGCGCTGGTTGGCACTGCGCCTGCGATCTGGTTTGGGGGTCCGGCAGGCGGCATCGCCCTTGCGCTCATCCCACTGATCCTCCTGATGCGGCGCGCACTACGGCTCCCCATCGCGCCACGAGCCTCAGGCAAGCTCCTGGTAGCCTGCGCGCTCTGCACAGGCGTCACCGCCTTGGCCGTAAGCGATTGGCAGGTCGCGGCGCCGAAACTGTTCGGAGTGCTGCTGGGGCTTTCCTTCGCATATCTCATCAGCGCCGACACGCCTTCAAGCGGGTGGGTCCACCTGCTCTGGCTGGGCCTTGTACTTGGAATGGCAAGCCTCGTCACAATCGCCGCCCTGTTCCTCACCGAATGGCCGCAGCGCAAGCTTCTACCGCTGGACGGCCTCTACACCATGCTGCCGAGGGGCCCGCGCGTGGTGGACCACGGCGGCCGCATTGGCGGTATCGGCCCCAATCAGATCGGCGGAGCACTGGCACTGCTTGCGCCGCTGACCCTGGCGCTATCGCTGAACCGAACCGAGACCAGGCGAATCGTCTGCACGATCGCTGCCTTGGTGTTGGTTTTCGCACTTGCCGTTCTCTTGCTCACGCAGTCACGCAGTGCCTATGTCGGAGCGATGGTTGGTCTGGCCTTGGTTGGTTGGTGGTGGCTGCGACAGCGCGCCTGGTTTCGCCGACACCCCTGGGCTCGCCCGGCGATGCACGCGACGGTGAGCCTGACTGTTGGGGGCCTGCTCGCGGCCATGGCATTCACGTGGCTGGCTCCGCTCGACTCAACCACGGACACCCTGCAGGGCCGTCTCACGATTTGGTCGGCCAGCATTCTCCTGATTGGCGAATACCTCTACACGGGCGTGGGGCCAGGCCACTTCTCGCTCGTGCTCGAGTCCACGTTTCCCCAGCTCAGCGCGTCGGTCGCCCCGCACGTTCCGCATGCCCACAACCTCATTCTTCAGACGCTCCTGGATCTCGGGCTTATTGCGGCATTTCTTTTAGGTACTCTCATTGCGGTCGCCCTGCGTGGTCTCATCACAGTGGCGCGCACAGCAGGCGACGGCTCGCGACAACTGCTGGCCGTGGGTCTGGTTGGCTCGCTGGCAGCCTTCTTCGTCTACGGTCTCACAGACACCATCGCGCCTGGTGCGCGCGGCGGGCTGCCGTTTTGGTTGGTGCTCGGCCTGGCGCTGGCCTGCGGCCGTTTGGCCCGTCAACACCGGCGCCCAGCGTGAAGCCCCGCCGCCTGCTTGGCTTGGGAGCGCTGATCGGCTTTCCCCTGGCCGCCTACGTGGGCTATCCGACGCTCGTTTGGGCCGCGGCGATCCTACGGCCACGGCCCTTCGTCACAGCCTCGATGTATCGGCCGACCGTCACTGTTGTGATCGCCGCCCACAACGAGGCGGCGCTGATCGGCACGAAAGTCTGCGGCATTCTCAACTTGGACTACCCGGCCGACCGCCTCGACTGCATCGTTGCCTGCGATGGCTGCACCGATGACACGGCAGCCGTGGCGCGCGCCGCCGGCGATGCCCGGCTACGCGTGATCGAGCTACCTGGCCAGCGGGGCAAGCTTGCCGCCATTCACGCGGCTCTTCCGCACGTCCGCGGAGAGATCATCGCGTTCACCGACGCCAACGCAACTCTCAAGCAGGACGCGTTGAGCCATCTCGTCGCCCCGTTCGCCGATTCCGCCGTTGTGGTGGTCTCCGGCGCAAAGCAGGTGAGCAACGGGCCTGAAGCCATCTACTGGCGCTACGAGCGCTGGATTCGCACCCGCGAGAGCTCCAGCGGCTCCGTCGCTGGCGCCGACGGAGCCCTTTACGGGGTTCGCGCCGCCGCTGTGGACGCCTCGACCCGGACCGGCGCCGCGGACGATCTGCTCATCTCACTGCGTGCGGCAAAGACGGGCGGCCGCATCGTCTTTGCTCCGAATGCCCGGACAGCGGAAGCGGCATCGCCGGGCGCAGCTCGAGCATTTGCGGCCCGAACCCGCACAGTTTCCGGCGCACTGTTCGCGCTGGAAAGCATGCCGCACCTGCTCCGGCCCGGGCGTAACGACCTCTGGTGGAAGCTCACCGGCCACAAGTTGCTGCGAATTGCGACACCGTTAATGATGGCCGTTGGGGCCATCGTCCTCGCCGGTCCAATCCCAGGGGTACGGACTACGGCATGGACTGCCGTAGCCGGCCTCGGTCCGGCACTCGCGCTGCTATCGCTGCGTGGCGGCGACTCCGTGCGGTCGGCACGGCGCCTGGCGCGATATGCGCTCGCGGCAAATCTGGCGGCACTGGCTGGTCTCGCGCGGTTCATTGCACGCCGCCCGATCGACGCCTGGACGCCCGAGCGCCAGCTGCCGACTGAGACCCGCAGGAGCCAGGCCGCGACGCCCGACCAGCCTCAAATATGACAGACTAGCGGCGGAACCGACCGGTTCAGGGCAGCATCCAACTCAGGATGTTCGGGCGGCCTAACCCGCACCCCACGTGACTCGTGGTGGAGAGCCATCGCATCCGCAGGCCGCCCGCAGGTGATCTACAGCTACACCAAGCGCGTACTGGATATTGCCCTTGCGCTGCTTCTGCTAGTTGTCGGGCTGCCGCTCTGGCTGCTCATCGCCGGCCTGGTCAAGCTGGATTCTCCAGGGCCCGTCTTCTACAGCGCCGTGGTCCATGGACGGGACTGCCGGCCGTTCCGCTACTACAAGTTCCGAACCATGTGGACCGGTGCGTCGACAGCCTGTCACGAAGCGTTCACAGCCAACTACATCCGGGGAGTCCACTCCCACTGCAAGCTGCTGGATGACCCGCGCATAACCCGTGTCGGGCGACTGCTTCGAGTTTGGAGCCTCGACGAGGTTCCGCAGTTGGTGAACGTCGTGCGCGGCGATATGAGCCTGGTGGGGCCACGCCCGCCTCTGACCTACGAGTTTCAGCGCTACGACGCCCGAGCCAGACGCCGACTCGCGGTTCGACCCGGAATCACCGGCCTCCAGCAGGTGACCTCGCGCGGACGTGCGTCATTCCGCCGCCTGGTCGCGACCGACCTGCTCTACATCCGGCGTCAATCGCTCACGCTCGATCTGGCGATCCTGCTGCGCACGATCCCCGCTGTCCTGTCACGTCGTGGCGCCGCCTAGACCTGCACGGGGCACTGCCTCCACCACCGCACGTGCGCGGCGATACCAGCCGTTGGCGCGACTGGCGGTGGCTGCGGCTCTGGTGCTTCTCGGTCTTGCCGCGTTCGGCCTCACCCGGCTTACCGTAGAGGCGGGGGCCGCTATCGATTCGATCGCCAACGTCCGCTGGCAGGTGGACGGCGGCACCGCCGACGTAGCTGACCTGCGGGCCAGTAGCGACACACTGGAGTCTGCGGCTGCACGTCTGGTCGCGATTGAACGCCGAGTGGAACGCTATGCACCGGTCCTGGCCGCCGCGTCCCTCATCCCGCCGCTTAGTCAGCGGATCGAGGATGCTCGGGCGATGCTGGCGCTTCACGTCGACCTCAGCTTGGCAGCCGCCGCATCGTTGGAACTGGCGGCACGACTGATTGATCGTCTGACGAGCGACGACTCGACGGTCGAGCCGCTGCCGGCGCTCATCGACGCCCTCAACGCCGAGCGCGACTCGATTCGCACGCAGCTCGCCGGCGTCGAACGAGCCAGCCAGCGGTTGGACGCCATGTCCAATCCTGCGAGCAGCGTCATCAATGAGCGGCGCGCGTCCGCGCTACGGGACACGATTGAAGACCTGCGCACGGCGCTCCAGGCCGCCCTGCTGGCGCCGCAGGCGCTCGGCTCCCGGACGCCGCGTCGCTACCTGCTGCTGGCACAGAAGAGCGACGAGTTGCGGCCGACCGGCGGGTTCATTGGCAACATCGCGTTTGTGACGCTCGCGGACGGCGAACCGCGCGATCTGACCTATCTGCGCAGCTACCTGATCGAAAACCCGACTCGCCCGCGTATTCCGGCGCCCCCGCCGTTCCGCCGCTACCAGCACATGCGCGATTGGAACTTGCGCGACGCCAACTGGCATCCCGACTTCCGGTCGTCCGCCGACGAAATAGTGCGGTTCCTGGCGCTGAACAACGTGGAGCCCGTGGACGGGGTGCTCGCGTTCGATCAGCAGGCGCTGGGCATCCTGCTGGCCGCCATTGGGCCGGTGGAGGTTCCGGGCCACAACGTGCGCGTGACCACGGCCAATGCCTACACGGTGTTGGAGCACTTCGCCCACTCCACCGGCGACCGCCGCGCCTGGTTCAGCGCGCGGCCGTTTTATGCCGCGCTGACCTCCGCCCTGATGCAGACAACCACCCATCGCCTGCGGACCGATCCACGGTCGGTCATCGGCGCCGTTCAGGCCATGGTGGCCGAAAAGCACCTGCTGGCCGCCTTTCAGGACGCTGACCTGCAACGACTGGTGGAGCAGCTTGGGGCGGGAGGGCGCCTGCCGGCGGCGCCCGACGACTTGGTTTACATCGTGGATGCCCAGGTCGACCATGGCGCCCCTTTCCGCGACATCGAACAGACCATCCGCTATCGCCCGGATCCGACGACCGGACGCGCGACGCTTTCGATCGATTACGTCAACACGAACTCGACCGCGAACGGCAACGCGCGCCTAGCGGATTACGTACGGGTCTATGTTCCGGCGGGGACACGGCTCACCTCCGTCATCGGGCTGACCGATGCGCAGCCAGCCCGCCACGTGGACGGACTCACCGAGTTCGCCGGCTTCCTGGACCTGCCGGCTGGCAGTCGGCGGCGGGTGGAGTTTCGCTACTGGCTTCCCCCGCACCTGCCGGCCCGGTGGAGCGCCAATGGCTACACGCTGCACGTACCGAAGCAACCCGGGACCGATGGGCATCGGCTTGTCGTCCAGACGCCGCAACAGCGGATCTTCGAAGGGCGCCTAGCGACAGACCTGACGCTACGGAGTCCGAGCGCGTGAGCCGGCCGAGTCCCAGAGCTCTGCGCCTGGTGCCTCTTGTCGGGATTGCTCTGCTTGCGGCGTGCACGTCGGCTGGACTCGATTCGCCGGACATTCCGACACCTGCGGTCCAGGTACCCGCCACGCCTTCGCAGACATCTCAGGCAGTCGAGACATCCGTCGCCACCTCGAAACTCGTCGACGAATCGCGCAGGTTGGCGCCAAGCCCCTCCGTGCTGCCAGAGCAGGGCCAGCCTCCCGTGATGTCAATACAGGAAGTCTCGCCCGAGTCCGTGGTTGACCCAACGGGGCCAACGCCGCTGCGACTCCCGGTCGCAGGAGACCTGGGCCCGAACTACTTCGAGATCTTCTCGAGAACATCGCAGTCCAATCCCAGCGACGGGCCAGCCACCGGATTCACCGCGGCCGTGGTCGCTTTCGGCTTCAGCGAGCGCGCCAAGCTTCGCGACGAGCGCATCGAACGCGACGGCCCGCTGGCCGCCGTTGCCCGGATTTCCCGGCACGCCAGCACCGAGTCCGCGCTCCGATTCGCCGTCGCCGCCGATGCCGCCGATGCCGCCGGTCGGCTGAGCCTGCCGGCGACCGCCGGAGCGGCGAAGCCGTTAGGTCTCGCCGCGGAAGTAATTGCGCTGCAGCGGTCCCCGCCTTCGGGCCGCGGACTTGCACTGGGCCTTACCGCAACCCGAACTCTTAGAGTCGGCTGGTTTGGCGCCCTGGATGGAAGCCGCGTTCAGACTGTCCTGGAGCAATGGACCGCCGTGCGCGACCGGACCGTGCTCACGGTCCTTCTCGTCTGGGGTGATCGAGCCACTGATGATTGGGGCCGGTCGTTGATCCAGCGGCTCGTTCAATCTCCGGCCGGACAGGCGGCGCCGCATGCGCCATAGATCGCAGGACGGCGATCTACCGCGGTCCACGCCTTCCGCCCTCCTAACCCGAGTGCTTACCGGGTGGATCATCGTTGCGGTGTCGCTGGGCATCGCCGCGGTCTTCTTTACTTCCCGCTCCCAACCAGCGATCGGCCAGACGGGTCCTGCGATCGCCCCGCCAGCGTCAACACCGAAGCCGCCTGCCGAGAAGCTGGAAGTCTTCGTGGAGCCGTTCGCGCGCGGTGCGGAGACCTACAAGCATTCCCGGTCCGACGTGCGTCTGCTTGACGTCTTGGTCCGAGAGTCCAACCCAGGCCGCCGCCGACTGGCGTTGGCTGTACCCAACGTTGCCGATGAGTTCATCGACGCGACGATGGGTGGACAGCCGCTGATCGGCGTCCAAATCAGCGTGGGCGCCACCGGCCGCGGCACGCTGGCCGGCTCCCTAACCCGCGCGCAACTGGCAAGGCTCTGTTTTCCGTCGTACATGAAGCCGCCCGGGATTGACGTGGAGTCGTTGGTCGTGATTCCCGGTCGACTTGTAACGGCTCGGCTGGACCGACACGTGGTCTGCGTTGAGTTCGTGTTTACGGAGCCGGGCGCGTTTGTCGTCGGCACTCGCCCGAAGCCCGTCCTCCCCGAGTTCGCGGACTACTACGCATCGACCGGCGGCGCGGCTACCTGGGGACCGTGCCTCACGCAAGGGTTCTTTGTGTCGGTCGGGCCGGACGGAACAATCATCGAGACGCAGCCGGGTCTCGGGGTGTACATCCAGGTATGTGCGAACGGCGTGCTGGGGTACCACCCCGAGCTGGCCGGTACCGGCTACGAGATTCAGCCGGTGCTCGCCTCGCATTGGGTGCTGGACGAGGGCGGACGGTTCGTAGGGCCTGATCCGCCAGTGCGAAGTACGGGCGCGGGCCAGTACTTCCCCCAGACCGGGCACAACGTGAGCGGCGCGCTAATGGCGCGGTTCCTGGCTCTGGGCGGCGTAGACGTCGTGGGTTACCCAATCACTGAAGCGCTACCTGCGGCGTCCGGCTTCACCGACCAGTACTTTCAGCACGTCAAGCTGCGTATGGACGACGCGACCGGCACCGTGTCAATTCGCCCCGTGGGGCGCGAGTTCATCGCGATGCTGGCAGCGAATCACGGCTCAGAGGCTACGGTCCCGTAGGCAGCCCGCGACCAGTCCTTCCGACTGGCCAACGTTTCACGGGGCGGCGGTGCCGGGCGTGGTCGGCCTTCATCGGCACACTTGCGCTCCTAATCGTGGCCATTGCGGGCGAAGCAGACGCTGCCGAGAACACCCCTCGCTTTTTTCCACAGACAGGCTTTGGCGTCTGGAATCCCGAGGTCCGCGCCTACTTCGAATCTCGAGGCGGTGTGGAGACCTTCGGCTTTCCAATCAGCAACGTCTTCACGCTCTACGGGTTCGAGATTCAACTCTTCCAGCGGCAGGGCGTCCAGATTGGTCCCGACGGCACACCGCGCGGCCTGAACATTCTGCAGGCGCCATACCTTGACTACCGACGCTTCGGCGGACTAACGATTCCCGGTATCGACCGCAACCTGCTCGCGGCCGCCCCGAAGGTCGGCTCATCGGGCTACACCGAGGACGTACGGTCGTTCATACGGGAGCGAGTTCCAAACGCATGGCAGGGCCACTCCGTCGGCTTCCTGCGTGAGTTCCTGGCCGCCGCGCCGGCCGGTGCCCCGGCGCACCTGCGTGAACTGGTGGCACTAGAGATCTGGGGCCTGCCGCTCAGCCGCCCAGAGCCTGACCCGGCTAACGGCAGTTTCATCTACCAGCGGTTCCAGCGGGGCGTGATGCACTTCGACGCGGCCACCGGCGCCACCGGCGGCCTGTTGCTGGGCGACCACTTGAAGTCGCTAATCACGGGAGATCGGCTGAGCACAAGCCTGGCCACGGCCGCAGCCGCCAACCCGCTGTTGCGCCAGTTCGCGCCGGGACATCCGCTGGAGATTCTGAGCCCCACAGCGATCCCCGGCACCGACCTGACGCACGCGTTCCGACCCTGGGCTGAAGCAACGCCCTGGCCGCCCGCGGGCGACACGCGGTACGGCGTGATTGCCCTGCACAGGCACGCCGGTGGCGTGCGCAACGTGCTGGGGCGAACCGGCGCCCGCAGCTACCTGGATTTCACCGCCGACTTTGGGAACATCCCGCCCGGCGCCGAGAAGGTTGCGGTGCTGCGGCCCGCAAACGAGCCGTCCCAGGCGACGTTACATATGCGCGCGGCTCGGCATCCCGGTAGTGCCTGGGTGATCGGCAACGAGCCCAACACCGGCCTCCAGGACAACCTGAGTCCTCGCGCCTACGCCCAGTTTTTTGACCGGGTCGTCACGGCGATACGCGCGGGTGACCCCTCGGCACGGATCGTGGCCCCAAACACGCTGAACTTCGACTTTCGCTGCCGCGGCTGCGCCGGCCACGACCCGACCGGGCGCGAGTGGATCGACGCGTTTCGTGGGGCCTACCGCGATCTCCGGGGCGTCGAGCCGCCGATCGACATCTGGGGTATTCACGCCTACGAGATCGACTGGATTAGCCCGCCGATGACGGACGTCACGGTTCTGCAGGAACAACTGGAAGGCCTGCGGGCGTACCTGGACGAGATCCCGGAACATCGCGGTCGACCCATCTGGCTGACCGAGTTCGCCATCATCTGGGGCTTCGACGACTGGCGAGTTGAAGATACGGCGGACGGCGAGCTCCTCGTCGCTCCTGCCGGCCGGTTCCGCACCGAACTTGTCGAGGCATTCCTCGGCGACGCGCTGGATTGGCTGGAAACGCGCGGCCAGGAGTTGGGCATTGAACGCTGGTTCGTCTTCGCCGACCACGGCATCCCGGATCCGATCTTCACGACCTTTGCCGGCATTTCCCTCCTGCAGGCGCCGGACGTTCGCTCGGACTTGACCCGCCTGGGGCGAATTTTCCGCCGACGGGCTTTGACGTAGGCCCGGATGCCGCGGATTCCCGACAGCTTTGCGGGCGCCGCCATAGGCCTGAGCGCCGCCACGGGCGCGCTGGGCGCCTACCTGCTGACGCTGGCGCCGGGCGTGGTATGGGCCGGCGCGGGCATTGACAGCGGCGACCTGGCGGCCGCCGTGGCCGTGGGCGGCGTGCCCCATCCCACCGGCTATCCAACCCTGATGCTGCTGGGACTGGCGGTGCGCGCCGTCCCACTGGGCGACCTGGCGCTGCGGCTGAATGTCCTGACCAGTCTCGCGGCCGCCGTCTCACTGATTCCGCTCGGACTGATTGCCACCCGATTGCGTCCATCCAGAGGCGCGGCGATGCCTCTGGCCGAGGCGGCCGGCGGATCGGCCGTGCTGGCTCTGTATGGACTGGCGCCCCTGGTCTGGTCGAACGCGATTGTGACAGAGGTCTACGCGCTGGCGAGCCTGTTCCTGTGGAGCGCGCTGTACGCGGCGGTCCGTGCACGTGGCTGCTCCGGCCCTAGTCGCGAAGGATCGCGCTGGGCGGCTGCGTCCGGACTGCTGTTTGGTATTGGAATGGGAGCGCACCTCACGGTGGCACTAGCCCTGCCGGCACTATTGGCAGTGCTCCTGGCGGAGCGCCGGACCGAGCGCGCGGCACTCCGCCTGGGAGCCCTGGCAACCGGAGGATTCGCAGCAGGCTGCTTGGTCTACGCCTATCTACCTGTCGCATCGGCGCTGGACCCGCCGATCAGCTGGGGCGCGCCCTCGACACCCGAGCGGTTCTGGTCGGTCGTGAGCGGCGAGATCTACCAATCCCGTCTGGGCGGATCTAATGCCGGCGACACAGCAGCCAAGGCCGCGTGGCTGTTGGGCGAGCCCGTGCGCCAGCTGACCTGGATGCTCCTGCCGCTGCTGGCGCTTGGCGGGGCGTCCCTGACCCGCCGGCACGGATGGGCCGCGCTGGCGACGGGATGGGTCGCCCTGAGCGCCCTTGTCGTCGGCATCCTCTACACCTCGCGGGACGACGAAGTGCTTATCCTACCAGCCCTGGCGGTGTTGGCCCTTTGGTCGGCGCTCGGCGTCAGCGAGGTTGGGCGGCTGGCATCGCTTGCCGGAGACAGCGCTCGACGCCTCGTCGCCGGGACTCTTGCGGCAGTCCTGGTAACCACGACCCTGATCCGCGGTACCGAACTTGCTCCTGGGATCTCCATGCGCGACGCAACCCACGCCGGGGCGTTCGCCCACGCGGTGCTGGCCCAGGCCGATCCCGACGGCGTGATCCTGACCGAGGACGACCGGGCGACGTTCCCCCTCTGGTATGCACGCCATGCCGCTGGCGGCCGATCGGACGTGACGATCGTCGACCGGCGTCTCTGGCAGTTCGCCTGGTACCGGGAAACGCTGCGTCGGCAGGCCGGAATTTCAACAGAGGCGTCACCCGCCACCTTGCTGGCCAACGGGAACTGGCCGGTGGATCGGCCACTCTGGGCCGTGGACATCAAAGTGAGCGGCGACAGCTCAGCCGATGTGCTGGCGACCGTTCGGGTACTCAACCCGCCATGAATCGCTGGTTGACGGCCGGCGCTGCCGCGGCACTCATCGTGCTGCTGGCGGTCACGGCCCTCTGGCCATCCGCACCGCCCTCCGTGAGCGCTCAAACGGCCCCGGATGTGCGGCTGCGAGAAACCGAGGCGCCCTCGCCACCCGCTGGCACGACCACCGGTCCAGGGCAGGATCCCATGCCGCTGATCCTGCGGCTCTCAGGGGCCACGCTCGAAGAGAGCGGACACGCGCTGACGATCGGCGCCGACATCACGCTACTGGCCCAACCCACCTACGTGACGCTGCCCAGCGCGGGGCCGAACGTGCTGCGAATCTCTCCGGCGATCACTGTCACGGCGCGAGCGGCCGGCGGCCGGGACATGGACCTGTCGTCGCTGGCTCGTCTGACGTTCACCCAACCGGGCGCCGCCACGGCCGGGCTCTACCGACTAGAGGGAGCAGCCTGGCGCCCGCTTAGGGCCGTCACCCTTGGCCAGAGTCTGGTCCTGCATCCGGTCAATCCTGGCACCTACGCCCTCTTTGCCGAGCTTTCGCCGGACTGGCCGCTGCGGCACGACATGCTGACCGCCCTGGCGCTTAACACCGCGCGACTCGTCGTCGACGACCTGGCCGCGAATCCTTGAGATTCCAGGCCAGATAGACCTTGGCGGGCTAAGGTAGCGGCGTGGCTGGCGGCGACGCGCCGTGGGCAGGGCGCCCGGAGGAGTGGCGGGATGTCGAAGACGATTGCCGTGATCGGCGCGCTGGATACGAAGGGCGGCGAGTTCGCCTTCGTGCGCCGGGAGATCGAGCGGCGGGGTCACCGGGCGCTGGTGATCGACAGCGGGGTGATCAGCGAGCCGGGATTCGAACCCGACATCCCGGCGTCGCAGGTCGCAGAAGCCGGTGGAACCGGCCTGGACGAGCTGCGGGCACAGGGCGACCGGGGCACGGCCATTGGCGTGATGGCCGCCGGCGGGGCCGCGATCGTGGGCCGGCTGCATGCCGAGGGCCGCATTGACGCGGTGCTGAGCATGGGCGGCAGCGCGGGGACGGCGGTGGGCACGGCGGCCATGCGCGCCCTTCCCGTCGGAATGCCCAAGGTGATGGTGAGCACGGTGGCCTCGGGCGATACGAGCGGCTACGTGGACACCAAGGACGTGGTGATGGTGCCCTCGATCGTGGACGTGGCGGGGGTGAACCGGATCAGCGCGCGCATCTACGCCAACGCGGTGGGCGCGGTGGTGGGCATGGCGGAGACGGCCGCGCCAGAGATCGAGGACAAGCCGCTGATCGCGGCCTCGATGTTCGGCAACACGACGCCGGCGGTGGAGCGCTGCCGCGAGCGGCTGGACGCGCTGGGTTACGAAGTGCTCGTGTTTCACGCCACGGGCACGGGCGGTCGCACGATGGAAGACGTGGTGGCCGGCGGGTTCGCGAGCGGCGTGCTGGACATGACGACGACCGAGTGGGCCGACGAACTGGTGGGCGGTGTGATGGGGGCCGGGCCGGGGCGCCTGGACGCCGCGGCGGCGCAGGGGGTGCCGCAGGTGATCGCGCCGGGCTGCCTGGACATGGTGAACTTCCAGGCGCCGGCCACGATTCCCGACAAGTTCGAGGGCCGCCGCTTCCAATACTGGAATCCCAACGTGTCGCTGATGCGCACGGACCCCGAGGAGAACGCGGAACTGGGCCGCATCCTGGCGGAGAAGGCCAATGCCGCGACGGCACCCACGGCGATCTTCCTGCCGTTGAAGGGCCTGTCGCTGCTGGGCGCGCCGGGCGAAGAGTTCCACTGGCCGGAGGCCGACCAAGCCTTGTTCGACGCCATCAAGCAGCACGTGCGCGACGACATTCCCGTGTATGAACTGGACCACGCCGTCAACGACGAGGCCTTTGCCGACGCCGTGACGGACAAGCTGCTGGAATACCTGGGCTGACGATGCGCAGACACGCCGTGCCGCCGAGCAACGCCTCAACCGAACGAAAGGACGACGCGCATGCCGTATATCCCACGCGCTGAGGCGCTGCGGCGCCTGCGGGCCACGCTGGACGCCGGCGAGCCGATCATTGGGTGCGGGGCCGGCACCGGCATCACGGCCAAGTTCGCCGAACAGGGCGGCGCGGACCTGATCATCATCTACAACTCGGGGCGTTTCCGGATGGCGGGCCGCGGGTCGCTGTCGGGGATGATGCCGTTTGGCGACGCCAACGCCATCGTGGTGGACATGGCTTCGGAAGTGCTGCCGGTGGTGCAGGACACGCCGGTGCTGGCGGGGGTGTGCGGCACCGACCCGTTCCGGCTGATGCCGACGTTTCTGAAGCAGCTGAAGGCGATGGGCTTCGACGGCGTGCAGAACTTCCCGACGGTCGGGCTGATCGACGGTATCTTCCGCCAGGGCCTGGAAGAGACCAACATGGGATTCGGCCTGGAGGTGGACCTGATTCGCCAGGCCAACGAGCTGGACATGCTGACCTGTCCCTACGTGTTCGACCCCGACCAGGCGGTGGCGATGAGCCGGGCGGGCGCGGACGTGTTGGTGCCGCACATGGGGCTGACGACCAAGGGATCGATCGGCGCCACGACGGCGCTGACGCTGGACGACGCGGTGGCGAGCGTGCAGGCCATTCACGACGCCGCCGTGGCCGAGAAACCGGACTCGGTGGTGCTGTGCCATGGCGGGCCGATCGCCGACCCCGACGACGTGCGCCACGTCCTGGCGAACACCGAAGGCGTGGCCGGGTTCTTTGGCGCCTCCAGCATCGAACGCCTGCCGACCGAAGTCGGCATCCGCGAGCAAGTGGAAGCACTGAAAGCGGCGAAGGGCTAGATGCCGGCGGCAGCCGATCGTGCTGGAACAGTCTGAGAGGTCTGACGTGGGACGCCTACCAAAGGACGAGAGCGCGATCACGGCTGCGGTCATCACCGGCGAGCACCTGTTTGACGTGCCCGGGTTCCAGGCGGCGTTCCGGAGCATGGCGGACGTCGACGCCTACCCGCAGTCGCTGGAGAACTTCGTGGCCGATCACGGCGGCGTGCGCGACGCGTACGACGTGCTGGTCTTTTACAACTTTCACCGGCCGGCGCCGGACGAGCGGACGGCGGCGGCGCTGGAGTCGCTGGGCGAGACCTCACAGGGCATCGTGGTCCTCCACCACGCGATCCTGGCCTTCCCCGAGTGGCCGCGCTGGTCGCAAATCTGCGGCATCGACGAGCGGACCTTCGGCTACCACATGAACCAGCGGGTTCCGGTGCACGTGTCCGATCCGGACCATCCCATCACCACCGGACTGGCCGACTGGGAATTGCCCGACGAGACATACACGATGGGCAGCGCCGACGAAGGCAGCCGGATCCTGCTGACCACCGACCACGAGCTGAGCATGAAGACTCTGGCCTGGACGCGTCGGTTCGGGAAGTCCCGCGTGTTCTGCTTCCAGTCCGGTCACGACAACGACGCCTACGCCGACCCCGGCTTCCGCACGGTGCTGCATCGCGGCATCCGCTGGGCTGCCGGAAAGCTCTAGCCGAGGCTGAGGAGGGAGTGCCATGCGCGCGCTCGTGACGGTACTGGAGGCCGACGGACGACGCGGCAAGCGCTTGGTCCACGACTGGCCCGAGTACACCGACCCGCTCCGGGCCAACGAGATCAAGGCCCGGAACATCTACAGCGGTATCACCAACGGCACCGAACGCAACAACATGCTGGGCGGCAACTACTCGCGTCCGGACCACGAGCTGCCCTCGAACGAGGGCTACCAGAGCGTCGGCGAGGTAGTCGCCGTCGGACCCGAGGTCGAGGACCTGAGCCTTGGCGACCTGGTGTTCATCGGCTCCCACAGTGGAACGCAGCGCAGCCCGGCCGGTCACGTGGAGTTCGTCACCATCGCTGAGGACGACCTGGTCCTCAAGCTGCCCTCGGACATCGATCCTCTGCACGCCGCCTTGTTCGGCATGGGCGGGGTGGCGATGCGCAGTTGCCGCAATGCCGAGTTGAGGATGGGCGAGCGAGTGCTGATCGTCGGCGGGGCCGGCTGCATCGGGCAGATGGCGGCGCAGATCGCCACGGTCATGGGCGCGCGCGTCACCATCGGCGACGTCGCCGGACGTCGGCTGGAGCTAGCCCGCTCGATCGGCGCCGCCGAGTCGGTGGTGGACGTCTCCGGCGATGGCTGGGATCGGCATATCGGCGAGGGCGCCTTTGACGCCGTGATCGACTTTGCGGGCGTCCCGGGCACGGAGGACAAGCTGATCACGTGCGTCCGCCTGCAGGGCCGCGTGATCCTGGTCGCGGGTCGCTGGGAAGTGAACTACACCTTCAGGACCGGCCAGGCCCAGGAGATCACCATCAAGCAGAACAGCCACTTCGACCGGGATGACCTGCGGAACCTGTGCCTTCTCGTGGGCCGGGGCTTGGTCCAGATCGCGCCGCTGATCCAGGACGTCGTCCCGGCGAACGACGCGCCCCGCATCTACGCCACGCTGCGCGACGACTCGTCGCAGCTCATGGGCACGGTGTTTCGATGGTGACACGCGACCGAGTGCCAACTGAGAGGTCCTGCAGACCGTTTGGCCTCGATCCGTAGAGGCCGTTCTGCTTGCCTATTCCAGGCGCAACCGTTCTAATGGTCGCGGCCCGAACAATCGGGGGACGGCGCGATGGACAGAAAGCCCCAGCGGCCTCTCACCCGGCGACGGTTTGCCGGAGCGCTCATGGCGGGGCTTGCGGTAGTAGCTGTCGGCCTCGGCCCGGCCTGCGGCGACGACTCCGGTCGGCCCGCCGGCACCCGCGACGACCCGTTCCCCTACAAGGACCCCAAGGCCCGCTGCGGCAACGTGCGCTGCTAATTCCGAGCCCAACGGGCTTCTGAAAGTCGAGCGTGTGGCGCCGCCCTGTTTGCCACAGCCATCCGCACGCGTTGTAATGGTTACGGCCCGAAGAGTCAGGAGTCGGCGCAATGGACTATCGGTCCCGACGACCGCTCACCCGTCGACGCTTTGCTGGAGTACTGTTCGGCGCGCTGACGCTCACGGCCGTCGGCCTTGGCGCGGCCTGCGGGGACGACGGTTCGACCGCGGGTACCCGCGACGATCCCTTCCCCGTCAAGGACCCAAGATCCCGCTGCGGCAACCTGGGAACTAGCTGCTGACGCGACTCCCGTCGCTGGAAAGACCTCGAGGCCTGGGGCCGGAACGTCTGCTGCCGATTCGGGCGCGGACGAATCACTCTGCATTGGCGGCCTCGCGGCGCCCCGTTTGCCAGGACCGTCCGCTCTAGTTGTAATGGCTACGGCCGAAGCACCAGGAGACGGCGCAGTGGACAGGAGATTCCGGCGGACGCTTAGCCGCCGACGATTTAGCGGAGCCCTGCTCGGCGCGTTCGCGGTCATGGCCGTCGGTCTTGGCGCGGCCTGCGGGGACGACGGTTCGACCGCGGGAACTCGCGACGACCCCTTCCCCTACAAGGATCCCAAGGCCCACTGCGGCAACGACGGCTGTTGACACCGACGAGGTCAGGGCTGCGGCGCCCATCGCTGCTTGGTCGCGGTCCGTCGATTCGCTGGAGACCACTACCCGCCAGCGTTGCTAGCATTCCGTAAGTTGCAGTCGTTGCCTGCCCGGAGCAGGCGAACGCACGAACGGCCGGGCCGACAGGTCCGCCGGCGGAGACGCCGATGAGCGCATCGAACGGGCTTGAATCACATGTGGACGACCTGCGGACACGCGGCTGGTGCGTAATCCCGGACATCATCTCGGAACCGGCCCTCAGCGACGTTCGCGAGAAGGTGTCGACGTCCATCATCCAAAACTCGCGTTCCCCCGCCCCCCGCTACGGGGTCTCTAACCTGCTGCGCTTCGATCAGGCCCTGCTGCCCCACCTGGGCGACGAGCAAGTCGACACCGTCACCCAGGGCGTCCTCGGACCCCACTGGCGCATCTCGTACGTGACCGGCTACGTCACGGGCCCCGGAACCGACCGCGACATCTGGCACGCGGACTTTCCCTACAACCAGCGCAACCTGGCCCATATCCCCGCGCCCTATCCGGACGTGCCCATGCACCTCACCACGTTCTGGATGCTGACCGACTTCACGCCCGAGAACGGCGCGACGTACGTGGTGCCCGGCAGCCACCGCCAGCAGGACCACCCGCGTCCCGGCAGCCCGCTCGGCGACTGGATGGCCCCGCGCGACGACGAAGCCCGCCTCCTGGGCAAGGCCGGCTCGGTGGCCATCGTGGACAGCCGCCTGTGGCATGCGGTCTCACCCAATACGACCGATCAGGATCGCGTCACCGTGGTGGTCCGCTTCGCCCCCTGGTGGCTGAACCTCAACCCGACCCGCCGCGGCCACGTGGAACGCCAGGTCATCGTCGGCGACGGGATCGACTCGTTCGTCGAGGACCTGCCGCGCGAGGTTTACGACGAGGCGCCGGACAACCTGAGGCCGCGGCTCGCTCACCTGCTTCCAGCCGGATCGACAATCGGCTAGCCGTCGGCGAGCCGCCCGAATGAAGACTACGCGCGCCTTTTCTCTGGCGCTGCCGCCGATATGCCGTACTGTATGCCGGTTGAGCAGCACATCTCGGCGGTGCTATGGCTGACCTGCGGGGCGTGATCTTCATTGGCAACGGACACACGGCGGACGGGGCGGCCGCCCCGGACGGCGGCGGCGCGTCGCTGGACGCCACCATCGAGCAGTTGCGCGACATCGGTGCGGATGACATCACGGTCATTACGTCCGATCCGGACGCCGTACCTCAGGCGCCGGACGTGCAGGTCCAGGACCGGAACGCCGGTCACGGTGAGGTGCATGGTCTGCTTCAAGCCATTCCTCGCTCTGAGGAAGTCGAAATCCTCGTAGCCGAACACCCGCTGCAGCCGACCGCCGACTTCCAGCCGTCCCAGGGCTCAAACAACTGCGTGCTCGTCGTCGGCGAAGGCGCCGGCGAAGGCCGCGTCGTGGACGTGATCGAACTGGAGTACGAGGAACGGCGTCGTGTCACCCAGTTCGCGGTTCGCGCGGTCAACGGCGCGGGCGGCTACCACCACACCGGCCTGACCTTCCTGCCCCTGGGCGCCTTGGAACTGGCCGCACTCTTCGGTCTTCAACAGAAGCTCGCGGCTGACGGGATTTCGGAGGCCTTGCCGCTGACCCAGGGCCGCTTGCGTACGCGCGCGGCCGACGACGTGCTCCAGGACGTCTCGAGCATGAATCTGGACGACCTGTTCGACCGGTTTCTGTTCGAAGGCCGCCTATCCGCGATCAAGGCCTGACCTCAGCCCTTGCTTCGCGCCGGCGCGCCGTGACGTCCCGTTCCGCTCCCGGCGCTTCCGGCAGACTCCGCATCGCCTGCTGGAACATCTGGGGTTTCTCCTGGGAGTGGCCGCGCCGTCGTCCGTTGGTGGCGGCCGAGCTCGCCGGCCGTAAGCCGGACGCCGTCTTCCTTCACGAGACGCGCTCCGCCAGTCGCCCCTGGGAAAACGGCGAGTCAACGCCCGCGCAGGTCGCGGCCGATTCGGGCCTGATCGTCGTGGACTGGATCGACGCCCCAACCACGCATCCAGGCTCACGCATGGGTCCGGCGCTATTGGCCGGCGAGCCTCACATTGAAACCTCGCGACACCAGCTAGCCGACCGACGCTCGGTTGCAAACCTCGGGTTTCACGAGCCCTGGCTGCTAACGGCTCGCTGGGACCTCAACGGAGCTCGCCTGGTTGTCGCAAGCACGCACCTGCCCATGCAGGGTCTGCGGAACGCGCAGAATGCTTCCGTGGATCGACTGGCTGAGGTCCTTCCGGCGTTGTCCGACGACGCAGACCTTCTGATTCTGATCGGCGACCTGAATCTCGCCCCTCTCAGCTCGAGGCTCTACGCGCTCACGCAAGCCGTCGGCTTGAAGTCCGTGCCTTCGCTGCGGGACGCGCCGCCGACCTGGCCCACCAGCAACACGATGTATAACCGCCAGATCCTGGACGCTGGGCTTTCCGGTTTGTTGCACCCTGAGGCGCCTCCAATTCGAATCGACCACTTGTTGGTCCGCGCGGGCGCCCACTCTCCGTTGAAGATTGTCGCCGAAGGACGCTTCGGAACCACCCACCGTGATGGCGAGCTGTACGCCTCCGACCACTGGGGCCTGTGGTTCGATGTCGCGGCCGCATAACTGAATTGCTGGCAGGATGACGTTTCAGAACCCCCCGACGCATCACCAGAGGAGATTGCCCAGATGACCGCTGAGTTCCAGGGTCGCGTCGCATTGGTAACCGGAGCCGGTCGCGGCATGGGCCGCGCCACCGCCGAGCGCCTGCTGGGCGGCGGCGCCCAGGTGGCCGTAAACGACGTCAATGCCGATCATATCGAAGCCGTCGCGTCCGAACTCGGCGCCGATGCTGCGGCCTTCCCCGCCAACGTGGCCAACAAGTCGGCCGTTGACGCCATGGTCTCGGCCGTCACCGAGCATTTCGGCCGCCTGGACATCCTGATCAACAACGCCGGCATCGTCTCGCCCACCGCCTTCGAGTCCATCGAGGAATCCGAGTGGCGTCGCGTCCTGGACGTCAACGTCAACGGCGTCTTCTTCTGCACCCAGGCCGTCATCCCGGCGATGCGGGCCAACAGCTACGGCCGCATCGTCAATTTCTCGTCCACCGCCGGCAAGAACGTCAGCACCGTCGGCGGCGCCTCCTACACCACCTCAAAGGCCGCCGTGCTTGGCATCACCCGAGCAGCCGCCAAGGAATTGGCCGCCTACGACATCACCGTCAACGCCGTCTGCCCGGGCATGATCGACACCGACATGCTGCGCGTCGCCTGGTCCGAGGAGCGCATCCAGGAATACATCCCGTCCATCCCCCTCAACCGCATGGGCGCGCCTTCCGAGGTCGCCGAACTCGTCTGCTTCCTCGCCTCCGACCGCGCCGCCTACATCACCGGCGCCGCCCTCGACATCACCGGCGGCGAACTCATGGTCTAGCAAGCTTTAGCCGTCGTGCGTCGGCCGCTGCCTCATGCGTGCTAAGCGGCCCAGCCGACTGGCGAGTCTGGTTGAAACAGCGGTGGTCAGTCACTTCGTGAGGGCGAGTGTCGCGCGCCCATCGGTGCATTCGGAAGAGCTTTCGCCTGACGTTTGCAGCAAAGAAGTCCTCAAATAATGTCACGAGCAATACGACAGGCCGAGAGTATGCAGATCATTGTGCGGGAGGTCTCGCCAATGGGCGGGAATGCACCCGGACAGCTGGTTACCACCCAGGTGAACTATCCACAGGCCACTCAGGCGTCCAACTTCTCCAGGAATCGTCCCCGACAGGTTGTTGTGCTCAAGGTTGAGGAGCGTGAGGTTGGACAATTGTCCCAGCGAGACTGGAATGGACCCGGACAACCGGTTGTACTGAAGGCGGAGGCTGTCTAGGTTTGACAGCTGGCCGAGACTCACCGGAATGGATCCCGTCAACTGATTGGAGCCCAGATTGAGACTCTCCAAGCTAGCGAGTTGGCCAAGCGACGCCGGAATCTCGCCTGAGATACGATTACTGAGCAGATGCAGTTCCCGTAAGCTGGAGAGATTGCCCAACTCCATAGGAATCGTTCCTTCAAGTTGATTCCCATCCAGATACAGGTGATATAGACTGGCAAGACGTCCTAATTCAGCTGGTATTGATCCAGACAAATGGTTTTCTCCTAGCCACAACTCGCGAAGCTTATGAAGCTGACCAAGTTCGGAAGGTATAGTACCTGATAGCCCGCTTTCTGACAGGTGCAGAGCCTCAAGGTTGTGCAGATTGCCAAGCGACGCCGGGATCGATCCTTCCAATGGGTTGACTCGCAAGGAGAGTTCTACCAGGTTCGATAAATGGCCCAATTCCATGGGGATTGGACCGCTTAGACTGTTGAAGCCCAAGTACATGAATTTCAGTTTTGACAGTTGGCTCAACTCAGTTGGAATCCGACCGGTCAGCGAGTTGCCGAAGAGGTACAGAAGTTGAAGCTCGGACAGTCCTGTCAGTTCTACCGGAATGTGGCCGGATAGCTCGTTGGAATTGAGGTGGAGTTCCGTAAGTCTCACTAACTGTCCAAGCTGAGCCGGAATCGGACCCGTGATGCGGTTCTGGCTCAGATCCAGCCGCGTCAATGCCCTGAGTTCTCCAATGACAACTGGAATCGAGCCTGAAAGTCCCACGGTTGACAGCGCAAGCTCGTGAACCCGTGGCGGCGAGCCGCCCAGAACCACGCCGTCCCACTTGGCAATGGTGCGATCAGCACCCCAGTTCAGATCGGCGCCCCCGGCCAGCGTGTCGCGAGCCGCGAACAAGATCTTGCAGTCACGAACCAGGCCCGGATTCGCCTGCGGCTGCGGCACGACCCGACCGTTCGTGCAAGCACCATTGTCGGCTGCATCTACGCTGGGTTGAAGCGTCGGGCCTTGCCCAAGATCCGTATCAGGCGTTGCCTGGGCGTGGCAGAAGGGATGCTCTGGAGGACCAATATCTCGCGTTCGCACGCTAGCCAAGTCCGCCGGCAGGCAGCCCGACAACCGATTGCCTCTGAGCCCTAGCCATTCAAGACCCGAAAGCTGGCCAAGGGCCGCCGGTATTGGGCCACTCAACTGGTTGAACGTAAGGTCTAATTCGCGCAAGTTGGCAAGTCGCCCTAGATCTCCCGGGATCGCGCCGGACAGTGCATTGCTTCCGAGACCCAGCGACTCGAGCCTCGCCAGATAACCAAGCGTTGGCGGAATCGAACCCGTAAGCTGATTACCACCCAGGCTCAGCTCTCGCAGCTTTGCCAGCTCGCCAAGCGACGCCGGAATCGAACCAGTCAGCCCATTGCCGCCAAGGTGAATACCCGTCAACGCCGCCAGGCGGCTGAGCTCCGTTGGAATCAAACCGGTGAGGCTGTTTCCGCTGAGATCAAGTTGCTGCAACTGTGAGAGCCCTGCAAGTCCAGAAGGTATTGGGCCGCTAAGCCGATTGGTGCCAAGCGATAGTTCCCTGAGATTCTGTAGTCCGCCGATCGCGACAGGAATCGGTCCCGACAACTGATTGTTGCCGGCACGAAGTGTCTCAAGCGCTGTCAGGCCGCCGACCGATGTCGGAATCGCACCCGTGAGCTTGTTGACCCCGAGACTGAGCTCTTTCAGATTCCCTAACTGTCCCAGTTCATCTGGAATCTGCCCGGTCAGCTGGCTTCCGGTAAACACCAGCTTCTCCAACCTGCGCAGACGGCCTAGCTCGCGTGGAATCTCGGCATTCAGTGGGTTGTACTGAAGTTGCAGTATCTGCAGATTTGACAGCTGGCCGAGGGTCGCCGGAATCGGGCCGGTCAACTGATTTTCGCCGAGGTCAAGCGTACGAAGACTTGCCAATTTGCCCACCTCAGACGGGATTCCACCAGTCAGCCTGGTTCCTCTCAGATCGAGCTCCGTCAGGTCGGCCAGCCGAGTAAGCGCGATCGGGATGGTGCCGCCAAGAGGATTGCTATCGAGCTTGAGCGTTTGCAGGCGGCTCAGTTGCCCAAGCTCCGCCGGAATCCCGCCCGCCAGATCGTTCCTGCCGAGCCCAAGCCATGTCAGGGCAGCGAGCCGACCCAGCTGTATCGGAATCTCACCCGTAAGCTGGTTGTTGTAAAGGTGCAGAACCTGCAAGGAACCCAGTTGTCCCAACTCCTGCGGGATCGACCCTGATAGTCGGTTGTGACCCAGGTTGAGGTGCTGCAGATTGGCCAGGCGTCCGATCAGCGGGGGTATCGTCCCGGAGAGCTGGTTGTTCGAGAAATCGAGTGCTCCCAGACTCAACAGATGTCCAAGCTCGGGTGGAATCGCCCCAATCGATGCGTTGCCTCGAATTTGAAGCGTATGCAGCCCGGTCAGTCCGCCGATCTCGGCCGGGATCGTCCCGCCGCGCTCACCACCGTTTATCGATAACGTCCGGACCCTAGTCGGCGAGCCACCCAGGACGATCCCTTGCCACTCGTTGATCGGCCGATCTGTAGCCCAGTTCAGCGACCCACTCGCCACCAACGCATCGCGGATCTGCAAGAGAATCAGGCAGTCCCGTACCAATTCAGGCTGCAATCCAGGGTTTGGGACCACGGCGCCGCCGGCACAAGCCTCTAGATTCGTCGGCCCGTTGCTAGCCAGCGACGCCGGCTGCACCGTCAATGTAAAGCGTGGGAGGTCTTCGACGGCTTCGGGTCGAACCGGCGCCTTGGCCGCGTCCGGAATGATCACGTTGGTCAGTTGCTTCACTTTGTCCGGCACGTTCTGCAGCAGCACCTGCCCGACCGTCGTCCC
>DAOUIX010000014.1:0-2510 GCA_034423235.1 Chloroflexota bacterium
CGCCCCTCCCCGTCGTCGCCGCCTTCGATCACCCCGACCTCTTCCGCCCCGTCGGCGGCCTCGGCATCGCCGCCGCCGGCGCCGCCCGCAGCGTCTTTCTGCGCTCGACGGTTCCCGTCGAGGATCTCGGAGACGCATGTATCGGCGTTATCGACGAAACCGCCACCTCCGTCCGCCTCCTCAAGGTCCTCCTGCAATTCCGCTTCGACATCAGCCGAGCCACCTTCGTCGGCCTCGACCAACCCGCCGACGCCTCGCTCCTCATCGGCGACAAGGCCCTCCTGCAAAGCCGCAACCTGCGCACCCATCCCTACGAGCTGGACCTCGCCGCCGAATGGCACACCTGGACGGGCCTCCCCTTCGTCTTCGCCGCCTGGATGACCCGCCGCGACCTGCCACCCGACGCCTGCGCCGCCGCCCTGGACTACTTCAACGCCAACCTCGATACCAATCTCTCGGACACCGTGGCCATCCACCGCCGCCGCCCCGATCTCGGTCTCTCCGCCGACGCCGTCGCCACCTACCTCCGCACCTTCCGCTATCGATTCGACGACTCCGCCTGGGCCGGCCTGGAACGCTTCCAGGAACTCGACGCCCGCCTCACCGCCGTGGAGCGCGTAGCCTGATGGACCACATCATTCAGAAGATCGACGCCGGCGAACGCCTCACCCCCGCCGACGCCCGCTACTTCCTCTCCGACGCGCCCCTGCTCGAAGTCGGCGCGCTGGCCGACGAAGTCCGCCGCCGCCGCCACCCAGGCGACGTCGTCACCTACGTCGTCGACACCAACCTCAACTACACCAACCTTTGCGACGCCTACTGCTCCTTCTGCGCCTTCTACCGCCCCCACACCAGCAAGGCCGACGACGCCTACACCCACACCGTCGATCAGATGATGACCCAGGTCGCCGCCGCCGCCGCCATGGGCTGCACCACCGTCCTCATGCAGGGCGGCCTCAACCCCGAGCTACCCCTCGAGTACTACCTCGACATGGTCCGCACCACCCGCGAGCGCTTCCCTGGCATGACCCCCCACTACTGGTCCGCCCCCGAGATCTACGAAATGTCCAAGGTCTCCGGCCTCGACTATCGCGGGGTCTGTCAGGCCCTCTGGGACGCCGGCCAGCGCACCCTCCCCGGCGGCGGCGCCGAAATCCTCACCAACGAAGACCGCAAGCGCATCAGCCCCCTCAAGATGAACGCCGACGAGTGGATCGCCGTCCTCCGCGCCGCCCAGCAGGTTGGCTTCCGCGGCACCGCCACCATGATGTACGGCCACGGCGAAACCGTGGACGGCCGCGTCGAACACTTCCAGCGCGTCCGTGACCTGCAGGACGAAACCGGCGGCTTCTACGCCTTCGTCCCCTGGAGCTTCGCCCCCGGCGGCACCCCCCTCGGCCGCAAGCTCGGCGGCCTGCGCGCCCAGGCCAACGACTACCTCCGCATCATTGCCGCCGCCCGCCTCTACTTCGACAACATCGACCACATCGACGCCTCCTGGTTCAGCGAAGGCAAGAAAACCGGCCAGGTCGCACTCCACTTCGGCGCCGACGACTTCGGCGGCACCCTCTTCGACGAAAACGTCATGCAGGAAGCCGGCCACTACGTCCGCACCTCCGTCGAAGAAATGCAGACAATGATCCGCGAAGCCGGCTTCACCCCCGCCCAACGCGACACCCACTACCAGGTGCTCGAAGTCTTCGACGCCGAACCCCTGCCCATATAACCCTTGCGCCGCTTCACCGTCGGCCACAGCCCCGACGCCGACGACGCCTTCATGTTCTACGCCCTCACCGCCGGTCTCGTCCCCCTCAACGGCCCTGAACCCGCCGAAATCACCGCCGTCCACGACGACATCCAGTCCCTCAACGAGCGCGCCCAATCCGCCGAACTCTACATCTCCCAGATCTCCGCCGCCGCCTATCCCAACGTCGCCCACCGCTACCGCATCACCGCCTGCGGCTCCTCCATGGGCCAAAACTACGGCCCCGTTGTCGTCGCGCCGCGCGCCCTGGCGCCCGAAGACTTGGCGGGCCAACGCATCGCCGTCCCCGGCCCCCACACCACCGCCTTCAGCCTCGCCCGCATGTACCTCCCCGACTTCCAGCCCGTCCAGATCCCCTTCGACCAGGCCTTCGACGCCCTCCGCGATGGCCGGGCCGACGCCGCAGCCGTCATCCACGAAGGCCAAATCACCTACGCCGACTCCGGCTTCTCCAAGGTCCTCGACCTCGGCGAAGCCTGGTTCGCCGACACCGGCCTCCCGCTTCCCCTCGGCATCAACATCGTCCGCCGCGACCTCGGCGATGACTGGTGTCACGCCATCGCCACCTCCCTGGCCGCCTCCATCGACTACGCCCGCGCCAACCCCGCCCGTGCCCTCGCCCACGCCCGCGCCATCGGTGATGACCTCGACGAAGCCATCACCACCCGCTTCACCGCCATGTACGTCACCAACCTCACCCGCAACATGGGCCCCCAGGGCCACGCCGCCCTCACCACCCTCTATC
>DAOUIX010000015.1:0-21264 GCA_034423235.1 Chloroflexota bacterium
TCGGGTGAGCACGTCGCCCGCGGCGCGCATCAGCTTCATTGCTGCACGTTCCCGCGGTTCAAGTCATCTCGCCGGGGCCGAGCCGCTGACGGCCGCCGTCCACGAGCGTCGCGGCACCGAGGTATACGTCCGCGTTGAAGTGGAGGATGCGGCTGGCCGAGTCGCGTGGTCTAATCCAGTCCTGATCTGACTCCAGGCGTCCGCAGGCGGTTCCGCGGGTCAGGGATGTCTAAGGGCTATGGCGCCGCCGCTCGAACGATGGCCGCAAATTTGGCGGCGTCCAGGCTGGCGCCGCCAACGAGAGCACCGTCGATTCCTTCGCGGCTCAGCAACTCCTCGCAGTTTTCGGGTGAAACGCTGCCGCCGTATTGAATACGGATTCGACTGGCGGTCGGCTGACCGTGGATCGCCTCCACGGTTTCGCGAATCCAGCCGATGGCTTCCTGTGCCTGCTCGGGCGTGGCGTTGCGTCCAGTCCCAATTGCCCAGACCGGTTCGTACGCGATCACGCTGCCTGCGGTTTGGTCCGGCGTGAGCGCCTCGAATACCTGCGTGGTCTGCGCGCGCAGCACCTCAAGCGTCGCGCCGGCGTCCCGCTGGTCCAGTGTCTCGCCCACGGCCACGATCGGCGTCAGGCCGCCGGCCAGAATGGCGAGCGTCTTGCGCTGCACGTCCAGGTCGGTCTCCCCAAACAGCTGCCGTCGCTCCGAGTGGCCGGCAACGGCGTAGGTGGCCAGGCCTTCCAGCATGGGTACTGAGATCTCTCCGGTATAGGCCCCACTCGCTTCCCAATAGACGTGCTGAGCGCCGACGGCCACGGGAGTGCCCTGCAGGGCAGCCGTGACGGCCATTAGGCCGGTGGCGGGTGGACACAGCACGACATCGACTTGCGCGAACGGCAGGTCCTCGGCCGCGACCGCACGCGCCAGGGTGGCGCCCTCGTCGGGCCCCGTGTTCATTTTCCAGTTGGCGGCCACAATCGGCCGGCGGGCGTGCGGCGAGGTCATGCCAGGAAACCCGGAGTTTGGGGGCACGCCAGTCTAGTCGCGTTTAGCTCGTGTCCGGCACCGACAGGCGCTGTCCGTGGAAGAGCGCGACGGCAATAGCCAGCGATACGAGGTTGGCCAGCGCTCCAATTGCCAGCGGAAGCCCCGGATCGATGTCGATCAGCGTTCCCGCGATTACCGTGCCTGCCAGGATTCCGAAGCTCCAAAGCGCATGGACGAAGCCGACAACACGCCCGTGTTCGAGCGGCGCCGTGCGGTCACGCACCACGCCGAGGACGAGTACGGACATCGTCCAGCCGGTCACCACGCCGGCGATCCCGGTCATCATCAATACCGGCGTCGACTGCCAAGCTAGCGCCGCCACGAGGGCCAGCACGAGTTGCAGCCCCAGGACCACGTAAATCGGAACGGTCCGTCCGGCCCGGTCGGACCAGTGGCCGATCAGGAATTGGCTGACCGCGGCCAGGCTCATCCCGACCGTTCCGTAGAGCAACGCCGGCGGCAGCACGCTGGCTGTCGCGCGGAACATCAGTAGCGGCAAAGCAAGACTCCAAATGCCCCAAAAGGCCGTGGAAGAGAAGCGCAACGCGCCCATCAGCCACACCTCGCGCCGCATCAGGACGTTCCAGGTACCCCGATCAGCGTCACCCGCCGGACGCTCGGGGCGCACGTCCCGCAGGTAGCGCAGCGTGACGGCGGCCGGTACGAGGTTCAGTGCCAGCCCCACGAGCGCATAGGCGCCAAAACCAAAACGTTCGACCACAGGCCCCGCCACCGCCGAACTGGCCGCCATCCCGATCGTCCCACCCAGAAAGTAGGCGGCCGTGGCCACCCCGACCGACTGGCGGCTGGAGGCTGTCAGCAGGTAGCTCTGACCGGAAGTCGAGCGCATCCCGTGCGCCAGCCCCAAGATGACCGCCAATGCCACCAGAAGCCATGGCACGCCGGTCAGGTATTGGAGTAGCCCCGCCGAGAATCCCAGGATTCCGATCACCAGCACCAGCCGGTGCCCGAGCCGGTCGGCCAGCGCGCCCGCGATGACCGAGATTAGGCCGCCCATCACCGTCTCCAGCGACACCAGCAGGCTGGTGAACGCCGGCGGCATGCCCAGGTCGCGCTCGATGTAGATCGGCAGCAGGGCCCGCGCCGCGGCCACCGCGACGTTATTCAGAAATAGGATCGAGACAATCGTGACCAGGGCCGGGGGAACCGAACCCAGCCGCGCGCGCAGCCGGGCGATTACCAGCCTCCCTGCGCTTGGCTCCTACGCCTAGCGGAGCCGGTCAGTCTTCGGACGCGGGCGCGGCCAGGCTTTCGGATTTGCCGCAGCGCCCGCACGCCCAGTACCGGTTCTTCAGCAGTCCAAACCACCGGCGGTATTCATAGTAGTTCCAGGTGGTTTCCTGGCGGCAGAGGGCGCATTCACGCCGTTCGCTGGATCTGACACGGACACTGATTTCGTCGTCGTCGTCGGGCATCGGGCAGTCCTCAGATACAGCCGCCCGAGTATTGTATCGGGATGGAAATGTGTCGGCGCGCGCGGCCGGCCTGTCCCGCCGGCAAAGTCGAAACTAAGGCTCTGCCCTGGCGAGCGGTTGCCGTCCAAAGATGTGATGGCCGCTATTCGATCCGATTCGCTCCGTGCGTCGCCACAAGATTGCATGCCTTGAGATAGTGATCGATCGACTCCCCGCAGTCCGCCCAGTAGCCCTCCAGCACGTCATGAGTCATTTCGCCGCGTTTCAGATACGCGTTGTTCAGATCCGTCACTTCCAGTTCGCCGCGATCCGACCGCTCGAGCTGCTCGATCAAGCTGAACGCCTGCATGTCGTAGAAGTAGATGCCTGTAACCGCCAGGTTGGAGGGCGGATCCGTGGGTTTCTCCACGAAACGCACAACGCGATCCCCGTCTAGCTCTGCCACGCCGTAGGCGCTGGGATTCCCCACCTCTTTCAGCAGCACCTTGGCACCCTTGGGTTGCGCCGCGAACCGTCGGGCCGGTTCCACGATGTTCCCGCCAATCACGTTGTCGCCCAGGATCACCACCATTCGGTCATCTCCCACGAACGGCCGCGCCAGCGAAATCGCCTCGGCGATACCGCCGGCCCCGTCCTGGTAGGTGAAGCTCAGGTGTCGCACGCCCAGCGCCTCGCCATTCCCCAGCAGGCGCAGGAAGTCGCCGGCACTGGCCCCGCTGGTGACAATCAGGATCTCCGTCACCCCCGCGTTCACCATCGCCTCGATGGGGTAGAAGATCATCGGTTTGTCGTAGACCGGCAGCAGTTGCTTGTTGGTGACACGCGTAATGGGGTCGAGACGCGACCCGGTGCCGCCCGCCAGAATCACGCCCTTCACGTTTCCTCCTCGCCGTTCGGGTCACCCGGCTGCGGCGCCAGCAGCGCCTGCACGAACTGGTCGGGATCGAACGGCTCAAAGTCGGTCGGCCGCTCGCCCACGCCGACAAACTTGATCGGAAGGCCCGTGGCCCGCGTTACGGCAAACGCGATCCCACCCTTGGCCGAACTGTCCAGCTTGGTCAGCACGATGCCCGTCACCTCGGCCGTATCCAGGAATCCCTGGGCCTGGTGCAGGCCGTTCTGTCCCGTCAGCGCGTCCAGCACCAGCAACACCTCGTGCGGTGCTCCTGGCGCCTTGCGTTCGGCCACGCGCCGCATCTTGCCCAGCTCATTCATCAGGTTCACGTTGTTGTGCTGCCGGCCCGCCGAATCGGCTATCACGTAGTCCGCACCCCGGGCCTGTGCGGCGTCCAACGCGTCGTAGATCACCGCGCCGGGGTCGCCGCCCGGTTGGTGCGCGATCACCGGCGCGCTGACCCGGTTGCCCCAGATCTGCAACTGCTCAATGGCCCCGGCGCGGAACGTATCGCCCGCTGCCAGCAGCACCTCGTGCCCATGGGAGCGCAGAAGGTGCGCGAGCTTGGCGATCGACGTCGTCTTGCCCGCTCCGTTGACCCCAACGACAAACACCACTTGCGGCGGCGCACCGCTGGCGAACTGCGCGTCTCGTCCGCCCAGCGCCTCGGTTAGCCGAGCCGCGAGAAGCGCACGTGCGGCGTCTGGATCGGATACGCCGTCCGCTCGGACCATCTCGCGTAGCTCGTCCAGCAACTCCATGGCCAGCGTGGGGCCCAGGTCGGCGGCGATCAGCAACTCTTCCAGCTCGTCCCAATCCGACTCAGTCAGCTTCGAGCGGCGGAGCCAATTCCTCACCGTCGCAAATCGACGTCGCGTCGGCTGGACCTCGGGCGCCGAGACTGCGGCAGCCTCCGCCTCGGGCGCTTCCTCTCGCCGCGTCCTCCGTAGCTGCTTCAACAGCACGCCAGCCTCCGCGCTCCTAGTTCAGGTTCGGGAATTCCCATCGTGCCTAGGCGCATGGCGCGCTGTCACCCGTTCCGGTGATAGTCTCGGCTGCTAGCCGGCGTCCAGAACCGCGAACTTCTGGCTAGGCGCTTCAGGTCCCACCCAGCCCGCCGCGCACGTGTTCGCTCGTGATCTCACGGCCGGTCAGGCTGAACGACTGCCCGCAGCCGCACACTGACTGGGCACGCGGGTTGCGCACCTTGAAGCCGCCGTCCATCAGCGAGTCGCTGTACTCCAGCGTCGAACCGCGCAGCAAGTCAGCACTTTTCTGGTCGACGACCACCGTGACTCCGTGGGCCGGGATGCTCTGGTCGCCTTCGCGCGGTCCGGGCTCAATGCCCATGGCGTAGCGAAAGTCGCCGCAGCCTGAGTCAACGATCACGCGAACTCGCAGAACGGCGTCCGGGCGGTTGCGTTTGGTCCGCATGCGGTCAAACTCGGCCGCGGCCGACGGCTGCACGACAAGGATCGGCGCGTCGGCCATCGGGAGGTCCATCAAACTCGGCGCGTCGCTTGTGGCCACGTTGGCGTTCCTTAGCTTCGAGGTGCGCCGCGGGCAATCCCGCGTTGCACCCTGAGCCTACGCAACCCGGCGAGCGCTCGCCACATGTTCAGTCACGTTCGACGTAAAGCGCTGAGGCTGTGCCGACAGGCCGTCAACTCGTGTGTTGAGGGCGTCAATCCGCGCGGCAAGCACGCCGTGCTCGCGGCTGTTCGCCTCGCGAAACTGGCGGGAGTCGCTTCGGAGTTCGCTAAGGAACCAAAAACTCACCCCAGTGATCAGCCCGCCAAGCCCGACCGGCAGCGTCGCGCTCGCGCTGAGAATCCCATTCAATTCCGCCGACGCGACGGCCTTTCGACCGCCCGAAAATGGTTCTCTGATTGCACGATGAGAGTGAGTATGCGCCGTGATATGGGGGATGCCGGCAGCCTAGATCGCTTTCGATCGAGCGGTCGCGCGATGCACTCAAGGCGCCAATGCGTGCAACACCTCCAACGTCCGCCCAATCTCCGCAGAGGTATTCTCGCGTCCGGTCGTTAGCCGCAGGCTGCCGGCGGCCAGGTCCGGCTGCATGCCCATGGCCAGCAGCACGTGCGAAGGCTCCAGTGACGCCGACGTGCAGGCCGATCCGCTGGAGGCGGCAATGCCGGCGGCGTCCAGCCCCAGTAACAACGCCTCGCTCTCCACACCTTCGAAGCAGACGTTGACGTTGTTCGGCAGCCGCTGGCGTCGAGGGCCGTTCAGGCGGCTGCCGGGAATGCTCGTGATTCCCTCGATCAGCAAGTCGCGTAGCCGCGCGTTCTGCGCCGCCGACGTAGGGCGCTCGGCCTCCGCGCGTTGCAGCGCGGTGGCCAGACCCACCGCAAAGGCCACGTTTTCGGTTCCCGCGCGGCGATTCCGCTCCTGGGACCCGCCAACGATCTGCGGACTCAGTCGTGCGCCGCGCCGCACGAACAGCGCCCCAACGCCTTTCGGCCCGTAGAACTTGTGCGCCGCGATACTCAGCAGGTCCACGCCGAGCGTCGGTATGTCGATCGGCAGGTGGCCCGGCGCCTGCACCGCGTCGGTGTGGACTAACGCCGGGTGGTCGTGCAGCGCCGCGGCGACTTCAGCAACCGGCTGAATGGCGCCCATCTCGTTATTGGCGTACATCACGCTCACCAAGGCGGTGTCGGGGCGAACGGCGTTCACCACGGACCCAGGGTCGATCAGACCCTCCCCGTTGACTGGGACCACCGTAGCCTCGAAGTCGTGTCGTCGCGCCAGTAGGTGCACGGTGTGCAGGACCGCGTGATGCTCCACGGCCGTGGTAACGAGGTGACGCCGCCCGTCCCGGGCCGCCGCGAATGCCGTGCCCCGGATCGCCAGAGCCGCGCCCTCGCTACCGCCGCTGGTAAACACAACTTCGCCCGCATCCGCGAGCAGTACATCGGCAACCTGCGCGCGGGCCTCGTCCAGCGCGTCCCGAGCGGCTCGACCCTCCGCATACAGCGAACTCGGGTTACCGGGCAGGGCCTCCAGCGCGGAAACGATGGCGTCGCGTACCACCGGATCCAGCGGCGTGGTGGCCGCATGATCCAGATAGATGCGGGATGCCGCCATTGGCGTCAGGACGCGCCGGTCGCGCCGCGCTCAGGTCGTGGTGGGCGAGGCCTGCGGCAGCGCGGACTGTTCCTGGATCGAGTATGTGCAGGCACAGCCGACTCGCGGCCCCACCTCCAGCGGAGAGACCTCCGCCTCGACCAGCCGGCGGATCAAACGCAACTCGGAGTCACAGCCAGCGCGGCAGGTGGCTGCCACATCCCAGATCGGACAGTGATGCGCCGACAGCACATAACCGGTGTCGGTTCGATCCACGCGCGGCATAAAGCCGCATTCGTCCATGATCCGCCGCAGTTCCTCCACGCGCGCGTGAAAGTCCAGACCCGAGAGGCGTGGCGCGAACCGCTGGTACTGCTTGTCCTCGTGGTGCGTCAGGATCCTTTTCAAGAGGTCGTGCCCGCCAAAGGCCAGCACAGCCTCCACGAAGTCCTTCGCAAACTCTCCGTAGCCCTGCGGGAACCTCGCATGCCCCGCGCTCGTCAGTTCAAATTGGTGGCGCGGGCGTCCGGGGCCTCCGCGTACCACCTGCACCCGCACCAGTCGCTCAGCCACCAGCCGGTCGAGATGAGGCCGGACGGCCGACACGCTGCTGCCGATAGTCTCGGCAATCGCCCGGCACTGCAACGCCCCTTGCATCTTGAGGGCGTGCAGGATCTGCTCGCGGGGATTCGCGGAATGCTCAGGCATGCGCCGCCAGCGCCGGGTCGTTGGTTGAACCTACCACCGCCAGATAGCCGCCACCAACTTGTTTCATGTCCGCATCAGACTGGCTGACATGATTTAGATACTTTACACGGCTTTTTCTGGAAAAACGTGTATACTCACGGCGTCGGATGACCGGCGGCCACCGTTGTTCGCCGAAACGCTCTCCGACGAGGGACGAATGCACGCGACAGATGTGGCCTCCGAACCATCGCCCGCGCTGGGCCACTGGGCGAACGATCTGGCGTCAATTGATCGCCGTCAGGAAGCGGCGACCCAGGCGACCGACACGCCGGACGCGACGCGCTCCGGCGACGAGTCGATTGAGGACACGATGCGCCTGTATCTCAATGAGATCAACCGCGTCCCGCTGCTAACGGCTACCGAGGAAATCGTGCTGGCCAAGCGCGTGGAAGCTGGCGACGCCGCAGCCCGCCAGCACTTGGTGGATGCCAACCTGCGGCTGGTCGTCAACGTTGCCAAGCGCTATGCCGCCGGCGGTCTTCCGCTGCTGGACCTCATTCAGGAAGGAAACCTCGGGTTGATACAAGCCGTGGAACGCTTCGACTGGCGCCGCGGATTCAAGTTCAGCACCTACGCCACCTGGTGGATCCGTCAGGCCATCACTCGCTCGCTTTCCAACGACTCACGCACCGTCCGCCTGCCCGTGCATGTCGTGGAAGCCCTGCGCAAGATTCGCAAGATCACACCCGAACTGGCCCTGGAAAAGGAGCGCGAACCTACGCCGGACGAATTGGCCGATGCCCTGGGCATGGCGCCGGAGCGCGTCGTTGAAATCGTCCGCGCCAGCCGCTCGCCAATGTCGCTGGAACAGCCCGTGGGGGAAGACGGCGACGAGTCGCTCGCCGACTTCGTGGAAGACCCCAATCCGGAAACAGCTGATCGGGCCCTCCTAGCCGGCACTCTACGCGACGACTTGGCCCGAGCTCTGGCCATCCTTCCCGACCGACAGCAAACCATCCTGGTGCGCCGATTCGGACTGGATGGCGAAGAACCCTGGACCCTGGATCAGATCGGCGCCCACTTCGGGGTGACTCGCGAGCGCATCCGGCAACTGCAAGTCGAGGCGCTTCGCAAGCTCAGGCGCTCAAGCGTCTCTCGCGATCTGCGCGACTACCTGGCTGTGCCCGGCGTGGGCATCAACTGACCGACCCGGCGGGGCCGGCCGGAGCTAGCCGATCGCCAGCATCCGATCGATCGACCGTCGTGCCCGCACGCGGATGTCCTCGGGGACCTCGATCTGCTCGCGGTTCTCCCGCAGCGACGCCAGCACATGCTCCAGCGTGATCTCGTTCATGTGCGGGCAGCGCACCGAGCACAGCCGGAGCATGTCTTTCTCCGGCGCCTCGGCGGCGATGTTGTCGCCCATGCTGCACTCGGTCAGCAGCAGGTAGCGCGGCGCTTCCACCTCCTGGACGTATCGCGTCATGGCGGCCGTCGAGCCTGAATAGTCCGATGCATCCACCACCTCCGGGCTGCACTCCGGATGTGCCAGCACAACCACATCCGGGAACTGCGCGCGTACTGACTGGACGTCTGCAACCGTGAACTTCTCATGCACCTCGCAGCGTCCGGTCCAGCCCACGATGTCGTAGTGCACGCCATTGCTGGCGGCCTCGGCCTTCGCGTCGGCCGAAACCGGGGCCGTGCTGGGCAGCACGATGGTCTTACCGGTCTCACGCGCCACGTTTTTGGCCAGGTACTCGTCCGGCAGGAAGATCACCAGGTCGGAGTCCAGTGACTCCACGACCTTCGCCGCGTTGCTCGACGTGCAGCAGACGTCCACCTCGGCCTTCACGTCCGCGTACGTGTTGATGTAGGCCACGATCGGCGCGTCGGGGTAACGGACACGCAAAGCACGCACGTCGTCCGCCGTGATGGACTCGGCCAGTGAGCAGCCCGCCCGCAGCGCGGGCAGCAGCACGGTGCGCTCCGGGTTCAGGATCTTGGCCGTCTCGGCCATGAACCGCACGCCGCAGAACACAATCGGGTCAGCCTCGGTCGTGGCCGCCACCCGACTCAGTTCCAGCGAGTCTCCGGTGTAGTCGCAGACAGAGTGGAACAGGGCGGGTTCCATGTAGTTGTGACCCAGGATCACGGCTCCACGCTCGCTCTTCAGCCGATTGATGCGGTACGCCAGCTCCGCCTTCAAGTCCAGTTCGAACTCAGGCACGATTCCGTGCAGCTTGGCGCGTAGCGTCGCCCGCGTGGATTCCAGGGTGGCCGTATCCAGAGTCATGGCAACAACCGCTGGCGCGTCGCGACGACCGTCCACGCGATCTTGCGGAGGGTAAGCGAGCCTACGGCCCGAGCCGTGAGATTGGTCAAGAGCGCCAGCCCGACCAGATTAAGTGTCCGGGATTCTCGCACATGACGCCGGCCTGTGGGCAAGCGTTTTGCGATCGACAGTTAGGCGAAGAGGTGCAGCAAGTCCAGGTACGAGTCGTCCAGCGGACGGGTCTTCCCGGCGATGTCAACCAGTGGCACGGGCTGGATGTGCGGCCCCTGCTGGGCGGCCATCTGGCCGCGCTGACCGTCGTCGAGATAATTGACGGCGGCTACGCCCAGGCGCGTGCCCAGAATTCGGTCAAAGCTGGTCGGCGGACCGCCCCGTTGTAAGTGGCCAAGCACGCTGGATCGCGTCTCGATCCCAGTGGCTTCCTCGATGGCGCGTGCAAGGCTCTCGCCCACGCTGCGCGCGGCCAGCACAATGTGGCCAAACTCGTCGGTCGCCTGCACGCTGGCTTCGCCGACGTCCAGCCCGTCGATCTCGGCGCCTTCCGCTACCACCACGATGCTGTAGTCGCGCCCCTGCTTGTAGCGCCGCTGGACGTGCGCCACGAACTCTTCGCGCGTGCTGCGCCGTTCGGGCACGGCAATGAAGTCCGCGCCGCCGGCCAGACCGCCCACCGCTGCTAGCCAGCCGGCCTGGCGGCCCATCGTTTCCACCACCGTCGCTCGGTGGTGCGACATGGTGGTGCTGCGCAGGCGGGCGATTGACTCCGCAATCGTTTCCACGGCGGTGTCGAACCCAATGCACATGTCGGTGCCCGGCACGTCGTTGTCAATGGTCTTGGGGATGCCGACAACAGGTAGTCCGTCCCCGGCCAGCGCGCCGGCCACGGACAACGTGTCGTCGCCGCCGATGGCTACCAGGCCGTCCAGGCCCATGTCCGCAAAAACCGATGCCGCCTTCGCGTAACTCTCCGGCGTGCGCAGCGGGTTGGTGCGTGAACTCCCCAGCAGAGTTCCGCCAACGTCCAGGAAGCCGTTCGTGTTCTCGATGGTCAGCGGCATCCCGTTGCGGGCCATCACGCCGGCCCAGCCGTCGTGGAGGCCCGTGACCGACCAATCCCGATCCAGGCTCGCCCGGGTCACGGCGCGAATCGCAGCATTCAGCCCCGGGCAGTCGCCGCCGCCGGTCAGAACCCCAATGTGCACAGGTCAACCTCGCTCGCCAACTGCCTGATTCAACCATAACCGTTCACGCGGCCGCGTCGCGCCCGATACCATGATGGTCGTCCGCCATCCGTGAAACGAGCGGTATGGACGTCTACACAGCAATCCGCGGCCGCCGCAGCATTACGGGGCTAACCGACGACCTCCCCGACCGCGCGGTGCTCGACCGAATCATTCAAGCCTCCGTCTGGGCGCCGAATCACCACCTCACCGAACCCTGGCGTTTTCACGTCCTCTGCGGCGCGGCGCGCGACGAAATGGGTGCCATGGTGGCCGATCGTCTGGAGACGGAACTCGACCCGGACGATCCGGCGTCGGCTCCATCCATCCGCTCGGCGCGTGTCCGGCTCCGCCGATCGCCGGTGGTGATCGTCGTCAGCCAGGTTTGGTCGGACGATCCCGTGACAAACTTGGAAGACTATGCCTCCGTTTGTTGCGTGACCCAGAACCTGATGTTGGCGGCCCACGCTGAAGGTCTCGCCACGAAATGGCGCACCGGGGAGATGTGCGACTTTGCGGCCTGTAAGGACTTTTTGGGCCTGGATCGGAAGGACCGCATCGTCGGGTATATCTATCTCGGACATCCGTCACCTGCAATCGGGCCCGATCGGCGCGAGCGTCGGCCGGCCCAGATCGGGTGGCTCGGATGGGACGACGCAGCCTGATCGCGCCCAGGCGCTTCTGAGGAGGGCGACGCATGGTCCCGGGTAACGAACTCGCCCGTCTGTCGATAGCGGAAGTCGGCGCGCTGATGGCGGCTGGCGAGGTTAGCCCCGTCGAGGTCACGCGCAACTCGCTGGACCAGTTGGATCGCTACACCGGTCCACTGGGTGCGACCACGGCGATCCTCCACGACTCCGCGCTGGCCGACGCCCGCCGCGCCGAACGCGAGATCCTGGCCGGTGACTACCGCGGCCCGATCCACGGCGTACCGCTCGGAATAAAGGACTTGGCCGACGTCGCCGGCTCGGTCACGACGGCCGGCTCCACAGTCTTTGGGAACAAGTCAGCCCGCGTTGACGCCGAACTCGTCCGCGGTCTCCGCAAGTCGGGCGCGGTCATCGCCTGCAAGCTGAACTGCGACGAGTTTGCCTACCACCCGACGGGCGCTACCTCGCAGATGGGCCCCTCGCGCAATCCCTGGAACACCGAGGTCGTCTCAGGTGGTTCCAGCGGCGGCACCGGCTCCGCAGTTGCGGCAGGCCTGGTCTACGGCGGGCTCGGCACCGACACCGGCGGCTCCATCCGCCTGCCGTCGGCCTTGTGCGGCCTGGTCGGCATCAAGCCAACCTATGGTCGAGTCAGCCTGGAAGGACTGCGCCTGCTCAGCCCCAGCTTCGATACCCCGGGACCAATGGCGCGAACCACGCGCGACGCCGCCGTGATCCTGCAGGCAATGGCCGACCCCGTGACCGACGAGACCATCGCTCCGGCCAACCGCGCCGCTAACCTCGCCAGCGAAATGCCCGTTGGCTTGGCTGGTCTGCGCGTCGGCGTGCCCTCTAACTACTTCTTCGAGGATCTGGATCCCGAGATTGAACGAATCGTCAGTGGAGCCGTGGACGCCCTTGCCCTTCTGGGCGGCGAAATGGTTCGGGTTGGGATGCCGTCCGTGCCTGATTTGGCCCTGTCGCAGCGCGGCATCCTGACCATTGAGGCCTACCAGAACGTGCTCGGCGCCACCGGCGGCGATGTCACACGCGTCAACCCAACGCTCCGCGACCGGCTCAAGCTCGGTCTGGAAGAGGCCATGCGTCCCGGCGAAGACATCCAGATCACCCTGGGCCGCCTGCGAAGCCAGCGCGACGACGCCCTCGCCGCATTCCGAAGAGCCGCCGGCACGGTTGATGTGCTGGTGGCGCCGGTGCTTCAGCGTCCGCCGCCACGAATCGACCAGGCGCTCACCGACTACCACTGGATGCCCAACCTGACCCGGCCATTCAACGCCACTCACCAGCCGGTGGTCGCCGTCCCCTGCGGCTGGACTGAGGCTGGACTCCCTGTCGGCTTGCAGATCGTGGCGGCAAAGTACCGGGAGCGCACCGCCCTGCGCGTGGCCTACGCCTACGAGCAGTCGGACCACGCGCCCGAACGCCGCTGGCCAGACCTAAAGGCCGCGTAGGCCTGCCCGTCTAGCTCTTCAGACGCACGGCCGTTCCGTAGGCCAGCAGTTCGGCTGTTCCCTGCATGACGTCGGCCGTGTTGTAGCGGACTTGCACCACGGCGTCGGCGCCCAGCTCTTCCGCCTCGGCCACCATCCGGTTCAGCGCTTCCGCCCGCGCTGTGGTCAGCAACTCGGCGTATTCGTGCACTTCGCCGCCCACGATCGTGCGCAGCCCCGCCACGATGTCTCGCCCTACGCCCCGCGTGCGCACGGTGCTGCCTTGCACGATGTCGATGACCTCGGCGATCTCACGTCCAGGCACGGTTTCGGTCGTTACGACGATCACTGGTCTGCTCCTCGTCTAGCTCGGGGTGTCGGATAAGTCTTTAGCAGACCTCTCCCCGGGTCGTTCCAATTCTGCCGTAGATTCCATGGGCTTCAGGTTGATCACGAAACTGCGTTGCCGTGCAACAAAGTTGTGGTCATTGCGCCAGGCGTACCGCCGTCCCGTAGGCAAGTATCTCAGCGGCCTGTTGGTTGATCTCCGAAGACAGGAAGCGAACCTGAACCACCGCGTCGGCGCCGAGTCGCGATGCCTGGGACACCATCCGGTTCACAGCCTCGCCAGTCGTGTTTTCCATCAGTTCGGTGTAAGCGCGCATCTCCCCGCCCACGAAGTTTCGAAAGGACGCACCGATGTCATGGTGAATGCTCCCGCGGGAGTGCACACTCATACTGCGGACTAGGCCCAACACTTCCGTGATTTCCGCGCCAGGAATATCAGGTGTCGTCACGACAATCATCGGGTTGGTGATTGGAGACCTGCGAGGTCTGTCTGACGCGCTGACGTTGTGACGGTCGAACCGAGGTCTTTTGGCCTGGCTTGACGACCGTGACGACCGCAGGGCGGCACTCATTCGCATGCTCCTGAGGTTCGATCGGGTATAGCGCCGATGGAATCCAGTACCGCGACTACATCATCCCACCCCAGGTCGGCCGCCCGTGCCCGAACCTCCGCCCTGAACGGCAGGCTGACAAGCGGCCCCACCCGTTCCACCTTGAGCCCGGCCACGACTGTGGCCAGCCGGGCCGACGTTGCCGGCTCCTGGCCGAGGAGCTCGCCGACAGCCAGGCCGCCGGCAAAGGCGTCGCCCCCGCCCTGCGCGCCCTCGACGGTTCGTGCAACGGTAGGCAGGCGGACCTCGCCGTCGGCCCAGGCCACGTACGCGCCCGCCTCGGCCATGGATACGGCCGCCACGCGCGGCCCTTGGTCCAGCAGTCGCGTGGCGGTCGATTCGGGGTCGGCGGTGCCGAAGACCGCCTGCCCCTCGTCGAACCCGCACAGAGCCACGTCCACCAGCGGCAACACCTCGTCGGCCGCCTCGGCCGCCGCAGGTCCGTCCCAGATTTGCGGTCTGAAGTTGAGGTCGAAGGCCACCAGGGCCCCTGCGGCACGACCGCGCTCCGCCAGCCGGCGCGTCGCCTGACGGGACGAGGCCGAGATCGCCTGTGCGATGCCGTTCAGGTGAACCATCTCCACGCCGGCCAGGTCAATCTGCTCCATGTCCGCCGGACTCATCGTGGATGCGGCGCTGTGACGCCGGTAGTACCAGATGCTGTAGGCGCCTCGGCCGCCCTGCTCAACGACGTACAGGCCGGTCGCCCCGCCGCCGCGTTCGACGTAGCGTAGATCCACGCCCAGGCCGCGAAACTGTTCCAGCAGGTAGTCGCCGAAGGGGTCTTCGCCCAGCCGGGTAACGATCGCGCTGGGTACTCCCAGGCGATGAACCGCGACCGCTACGTTAAGCGCGTCGCCCGAATACGAGCGTTCCAGGACTGGGGCGTCGGCAAGCGGAGCCTGAGCCGAGAGTTCGATCATCACCTCGCCCATGCTGACGAGACGCGGCGTGGCGCTACGGCTGGTCATGGGTCAGATGCGAACGCGGGCGCTGCGGGCGACACGGCGGATCTGCAGCATCGCCCCCGTCTGCTTGGCTTGCGATCGGGTAACTGCGCGCTGAAACGTTCGGTTGGCCTCGATCACGTTTCCGTCTTCAATCATCCTGATCACCTCGTCCAGTGCCGTTACCAGGTCGCTCAGTCCCTCCACAAAGTCCTCGTGATGGCGGCCCAGCCCCGTGGGCGGTTCAATCTGTTGCAGCTTCGCCAGCACCGACGCGTTGGAGGTGCGCAACTCCCGATAGATAGACAGATAGGCTCCGGAGTCTCGCGAACCGCTGGCGATGAGGCTGTTGAACCGCTCGCCCAGCGCCGCGTCGTCAGCGGCTGTGCTAGCTCGCAACTCGTTCAACTCGGTCAGATAGGCCGACACCTCCTGCGCGTCAACCGTCTCGCAGGCCGCGCCCAGTGTGAGCACGCTAATCGCCGAGATGCCCCCCAGCAGAAACAGCCGCCGTCGACGCTGGCTGGCGTGGCAGTGCCGCGCAGACAGCGGCCCCGCAAGTTGTCGAATGGCCGTCACGCCGGGTTTGTCGGTCGGCCAGTGTGCGGGGTGTGCGCCTGACATCGGGTCAGCCAAAGCGTAACGGTGAGCCAAGCTGGCGGAGAAGGGCGATCACGCTCTGGGCGGCCAGAGCGCTGGTCTTGGGGTTTGTCTCGCTCGGCCGGTTCTCCAGCCGCAGCCGCATGACGCCGAACGAGCCAAGGACCTCAACTTCGTGGACGTTGCCGGGCGCGTCGGGATCGGCCACCACGGTCACGCGGAGTCTTTGCGGATCCTCGGCGGCCAGGGTGAGGAGCGCCGCCACGTTGACGTTCTGGGGGAATCCGCGAACCGCTTCGACCGGTCCGCCCGAAAAGATCACAAGCGGTTGGCTGACGTCTGACAAGTCGATGCCTTGTTCAACCACCCAGGGCGCGTCAGCTAGTGCTACCGGGGGCTTGGTCGTCGTCAGGGTGATTGAGTCGACATCGCCAATTCGGGCCGCGCGCACGACATCCAATGCCCCGATGGCGCCGGAAGGCACCCAGATGCTCGCGCCTGACTTGTGAGCGGCTTGCACCAGCGTGGCCAGGAAGTCCGAATCCAGAGTTGCACCGGCGCTGAGGGCAACCAGATCGACTCCGCGCTTCAGGACCCTGGGCGCGATGGATCGAAGCGCGTCTTGGGAGGCGGCCTCAAGAACGGCGTCGAGCTTGTTCCAGTCGAGTGTGGCGAGGTCGGTGTGGACAGGGATTCCGGCGGCCTCCAGGGCGTCGCGGGCAGGGACCGCCAGGGGTTCGACGACAGCGGCGACCTGGACGCCTGGCGCTTCGCCGGAGCGGACGGCGCGCGCGACTTCGGTCCCGATCGCCCCCAGGCCGGCGATCGCGAGTTGCAGGGGTTGCGCAGCCGAGCGGTTCAGCGTCCGTTCCGTGGCAGGGGCAGGTGGATGGGGGCGCTGATTGCCTGCCAGGCCGACTCGGCGGTGGCCTCGGCGAAGGTCGGATGCGCGTGCACCGTCTCCCGCAGATCGTCCACGGTCGCTTCCAGCCGGATGGCCAGCACGCCTTCGGCGATGATGTCGCTGGCGCCGGGGCCGATGACGTGCATGCCCAGGATCTCGCCGTGCGGCTGGCCGGCCACAATCTTGACGAAACCGTCGGTCTCGCCGTAGGCGCGCGCTCGTCCCAGTGCCTGGAACGGAAACATGCCGACCTGGATGTCGCCGCGCTCGTCCTTGGCCGCTTCCTCGGTCAGGCCCACGCTGGCGATCTCGGGATGGGTGAAGGTGCAGGCGGGCACGGCGTTGGGTTCGTAGACCGAGGGGCGCCCAAGTGCGTGCTCGGCGGCCACGACGCCCTGGTGCGACGCCACGTGCGCCAGCAGCTTGTCGCCGATCACGTCGCCGATGGCGTAGATGTCCGGCCGGCTGGTCTGCTGGTGCTCGTTGACGCTGACGCCCCGTGGCGAAAAGCGCACGCCGGCTGATTCCAGGCCAATGTCCGCCACATTGGGCCGCCGGCCGGTCGCCAGCAGCACGTGCGAGGCCTGCACGGTCTCCGTCTCGTCGCCTGCTGCCAGCGTCACCTGGAGGTGCGGGTCGGTCTGCTCGATCGATTCGATCCGCGTGCCCGTGTGGACCTTGACGCCTTGCTGGATCAGGATCTTGCGCATGGCGGTGCTGACGGCCGCGTCCTCGTTGGGCACGACCCGCGGCAGCATCTCGACCAGGGTTACCTGTCCGCCAAGGAGCGCGAAGAGCGTGGCCCACTCGACGCCCACGGCGCCCGCGCCGGCCACCAGGATGTGCTCCGGAACCTCCTCAAGCTCGAACGCGCCGTCGCTGTCGATGACGCCGGGGAGATCAACGCCGGGAATCGGCGGAGCGGCGGATGACGAGCCGGTGGCCACGATGACTGACTTTGCCGTAATGAGCTCGGTGCGATCGGCCAGCGACGCCTCCACGGCGCCGGGGCCCGCCAGGCGGCCCGTGCCCTGAAGGACCGTCACCCCGCCAGCCTTCAGGAGTCCCTCGATGCCGCGGCCGAGCTGGCGAACAACCCGATCCTTGCGGCGAACCATGGCCGGGTAGTCGGCGGTAACGCCCGTAATCCGCACGCCAAAGCTCGACGCCTTCTTGGCCAGCTGAAAGACCTCGGCGCTGCGCAGCAACGCCTTGGATGGAATGCATCCGCGGTTGAGGCAGACGCCGCCGAGGCCGCTGTTTTCGACAACGACGACTTGCGCGTCCAACGCGGCCGCGCGAAGCGCCGCCACGTAGCCGCCGGGTCCGCCGCCGATCACACATACGTCCGCCTGCAGAGGCATCAGGTCCGCCGATCTGGTTGGGTGGTTAGCGGCATTGTAGGGGCGCGTGGGCTGAGGCCGGCTTCGCTATGCACTGAAGTTTGGCGGAATTTCTTCGGCGTCGAACACGCGCAGGGCCGCGTCCACATGCTCGCGGCCGCGTTGCAGCGAAACGCCGGCATGTCCCGGATAGAGCGCTTCGAAGTCCAGGTCGACCAGGCGGCGCATGGTGGCACCCAGGTCCTGGATGGAGCAGTCGGGGGTGGACAGGAGCAGGATCTTGCCGCCCTGGAACACGACGTCGCCGCCGAAAAGGCCGGGACGGTCGTCACCTTCGAGCAGGTAGGAGAGATGCTCGCGGGCATGGCCGGGGGTGGCGATGGCGGTCAGCCGGGCCTCGCCGACCCGGATCGAGTCGCCGCCTGCGATCGATGTCACCGATGGGCAGGGCGCCAGCCGGTAGTCGGCGGGATAGGTGCCGCCGGCCCTGGCGCGCGGGAGCGAAATGGCCTCCTCGTCGGCGCGCCTGAGCCAGTCGGCGGCGGGACCGGGGGCAAGGACTTCGGCTCCGGTCAACTCGTGCAGCGGGCCCGAGCCGCCGCCGTGGTCGGCGTGGGCATGGGTGAGGGCGATGGTCTCGATGTTTGCGGGATCGAAGCCGGCTGCTCTCACGTTGTCGAGAATCAGTTCAGGCTGAAGTCCGACGCCCGCGTCGATCAGCGCGAGGGGGCCGCCTCCGTCGACGAGGAAGACATGGCAGTCGTAGGGGTTGGAGAGGTCGGCGCCGGTGGCGCCGCTGCCGACCAGGTGTACGCGTTGGGTCAGACGCATCAGGCGGCGATTTCTCCGAAGGCTTTGCAAACGCCGAGGTAGACGCCGACGGCCTGCTCGAGTTGAGCGATCTCGATCCACTCGTCGTTTGTGTGGGCCTGGGCGATGTCGCCGGGGCCCAGGACGACGGAGGGAATGCCGCCGACGCCGGAGAGCATGGCGGCGTCCGTCGCGTAGGCGACGCCCAGCGGGTCGGGCGACAGCCCGGCGGCGGCCACGGCGCGCTGCGCGGCGCGAACGACCCGGGCGTCGTGCGGGGTCTCGAGCGGGGGAATGTCGACGAATGGCGGATCGCGATCGATGCGTATCGCGGAGTGCTGAGCCCGCAGGTCGTCCAGCGCGGCGTCAACGTGGTGCAGCACCTCGGCGGAGGTATCGCCGGGCACCAGGCGTCGGTCGATCTCGATCTCGCAGAGGTCGGGCACGACGTTGACTCCGGCGCCGCCGCGGATGGTGCCGACGTTCCAGGTGGCGTTGCCGAGCACAGGATGCGGACGAGCGTCCAGGTGGGGTTCGATGCCGCGGGCCAGCGCGGGAATGGCTGTGGCCATGTCCTCAATCGCGTTGTGGCCCTGCTCGGGCATGGCGCTGTGGGCGGCGATGCCGTGGGTGCGGACGCGCCAGCGGACGGCGCCCTTCTGGGCGGTGATGATGCGCAGCTCGGTTGGCTCGCCCACCACGGCCGCGTCGACCGGCGGGCGGCGTTCGGCCATGACTCGCGAACCGATCATGACGATCTCCTCGCCCACGGCGCCGGCGAGGCAGAGGTCGACGGGGAAGTCGGGATCCGCGGCCGCCGCGTGGAGGACGTGGAGCATGGCGGCCAGGCAGCCCTTGGGGTCGGCGGAGCCGCGGCCGTAGAGGCGGCCGTTGGCGATGCGCGGATTGAGGGCGTCGGGCATCGGGTCCAGGCCGACGGTGTCCAGGTGGCACTCGAACATGAGGGTGGGCCGCTTGCCGCGGCGGATCCAGGCCAGCAGGTTGGGGCGGCCGGGCTCGACGTCGTACAGCTCGACGTCAGCGCCGGCGGCGCGGGCGAGGTCGGCGATGTGGTGGGCGAGTTCGGCTTCGCCGGGCCCGCCCGGGAGGCTGGCGTTGACGCTGTTGATGGCGACCAAACCGGCGAGCGTGTCTACGACGGATTCAGTGATGGCCACACCTCGCACTGCGGAGCGACGGGGGAGTCTGGCACACGGCGAAGGGTTCGAAATGGGGGCCTCGCGCGCAATAAGAGTTTTTTCCAAAAAACTCTTGAGTCGCGGCGGCGTGCTCCGGGATGCCGATTCGGGGCTTGTCCAGCGCGGCGCAATTGGGAGCCGGCGAACCACGAAGGAAACCAGTCGCGCCACGCACGGCAGGGCGCGTGGCACGAGGGGCAAGCGGCTGACGATGGCGGTCATGCGAGTCAGCGAATTTCGGACTTGAAGAATCTCGGATCGAGGGTGAGGCACCGAATCCGGACCGCGACCCGGGGCGAGCGCGTAGCCAGCACGACCACGGCGAGCGAGTTGGGCGCAACCCAGATTCGGCGAATTCGAGACAGACGGTGGCGCGTGCCGCGGATGAGACGACGGACGGCGAGCGATAGCCGTCGCGCCGCGGCGCCGGCCAGGCAGCTGGCGAGGAGGCGCAGGCCCCAGACGCGCTGACGTGCCCCAGACAGATCCGGGAGTCGGCGCAAGAGATCGGTAATCAGACGGTGTACACCAGAGGGCATCGAAGAACTCCAACTTGCCAGACGGATACGGTGAGTGTGCACTCTACGCGTACGGTTCGCAACCAGGGCGGCGGAGTGATGCGGACGAACGGATGACGAGAGGGTGTTGGCGTGAGCAAGCGAAAGGGCCGCAAGCGGCCGACGAGCGCGGAGCAGCGGTTTCGGTCGGCGGTGCTGGTGAAGGCCGACGAGCTGTCGGAGCTGGTGGTGGAGAAAGCGCTGGCGGGGGAGCGCTGGGCGGTGGAGCTGGCGTTCAGCTACGCGTTCGGAGAACCGCCGCGCGCGGGCAGCGGGCAGGCGTTCGCGGCCTTGCTGGAGGACTTGCATGCAGCCGTCGCACATCGTCCGTGAGCACCTGTGGTCGCGCGTCGGGTATGCGCCCTATGCCGAGCAACGCGCGGCCCACGACTCCGAGGCGCGCATCCGGCTGATCGCGGGCGGGGAGCGGGCCGGCAAGAGCCGCAGCGCGGCGATGGAACTGGTGGGGCGGTTCCTGCAGGGCAAGCTGTACTGGCTCGTGGGGCCGGACTATGACCTGTGCCGGCCGGAGTTCGCCTACCTGATCGAGGCGCTGGAGTCGCTGGACGCGATCGAGACGCTGGCCGCACCGAGCGGCCAGTCGAGCCGGCTCCTGTTGCGCAACGGGACGCTGATCACCACCCGGACGGCGCAGCGGGCGATGCGGCTGGCGGGGCAGGCGCCGGACGGGATCCTGGGGTGCGAGGCGGCGCAACTGTCGTACGAGTCGTTCCTGCGGCTGAGCGGACGATTGGCCGAGCGGCGGGGCTGGCTGTGGCTGAGCGGGACGTTCGAGGGGTCGCGGGGCTGGTACGCCGAGAAGTTCCGGGCCCGGCAGAGCGACAACCCGGACCAGGCGGAATCGTTCTCGATTCCGTCGTGGGCCAACCGCACGCTGTTTCCCGGTGGCCGGGAAGACCCGGAGATCGAGCGGCTGGCGACGGCGTATCCAGCCGACCTGTTCCAGGAACGGCTGGGCGGGGTGCCGTGTCCGCCGGTGTCGCTGGTGTTCCGGGAGTTCGAGCCGGCGGCGCACGTGCGGACGATCAAGGACCCGTACGAGAGTTTCGACAACATCGAGATCGCGGTGGACCCGGGGTATGCGGGGGCCTACGCGGTGCTGGCGGTGGCGAAGCGGGGCGAGGAGATCTTTGTGCTGGACGAGGTGTAC
>DAOUIX010000016.1:0-7033 GCA_034423235.1 Chloroflexota bacterium
GAACTGGTTGACGGCCAGCCAGTCGTTGTTGGCGGGGTTGTCGAAGTCAATCACCTGAACCTGGTCTCCGCGGAGGCGGCCCTCGGCATCGCGGTACTCGACGGTGACGCCGTTGATGAGCATGCGGTGGAAGGCGCGGTTGCGGGCTTCCAGGGATGAGCCTTCGAGGCGGGCTAGCCTGCGGAAGGCGTCGTTGAGGGCATCGACGGGCAGGCCGGGGTTCAGCGCGGCAAGGGCGTCCCGTAGGCGGCGCTCCAACACCACCTGTGAGTATTCCGCGCGCTCAGCATTCGGTGCATCAGGCGCGATGTCCGGGCCGTGCGCCGCCGGCCGAAGTCCTCAAGCCAGCCAAGCGCGGCGGCTTCAACGGTGGATTCGTTGAGCGAGGTCATGCAGCCGTTTCCCAGAGTGTAGATATGGGTACGGCGAAGAGCCCCTCGCCGAAGCTGGTGCAGACCTCACCGTCGTAGAGCACCACGCCGGCGGCAAACCGTTCGCCCACGGCCCGCTTGAGACGGCGCAAGCCTCGAAAGTCCGCCCCGGCCACGGTGCCGGACGCCTTGACCTCCACCCCCGCCAGCGACAGGGCGCCGCGCTCGATGACGATATCCACCTCGGCCTGGTCTTTATCCCGATAGTGGAAGAACTCGAGATGCACGTCGTGCCAGCTTGCCTGGCGTCGCAACTCCTGGAAGACGAAGGACTCCACAAGCTGGCCCAGGAGCCCGCGGTGCTTCGCCAGCCCTCGTGCATGCAGACCGAGCAGCGAGCACGCGAGGCCGGTATCGCCGATATGCAGCTTGGGCGTTTTCACAAGGCGGCGCATGCGATTGCCGTGCCATGGCGGGAGTCGCTCGAGCATGAAGACTCGTTCAAGCAGACCCAGGTAGGCGCTGACGGACGGGCGGCTGAGGCTGAACGACGACGCGAGGTTGGAAACGTTGAGCAAATTGGCCGTCTGCGCCGCCGCCAGCGACAGGAGCCGGGGCAGCGCGTCGCGCATCGTGATGCGGGCCATGTCCCGCACATCCTTCTCCAGCTGCGCCTGCACGTAGTCCCGATACCATGCCGCGCGCCGCCGACCCGCGGGACGCGCCAGAGCCGCCGGGAACCCTCCGGCCGCGATCCGCTCGCCAAGCCCGCCCCCCAGCCGCTCGGTTCGACGGGTCGGGAAACGGCCGTCGAACAGCGTGTCGAGAAAGCTCGGCAGCGTAGCCGGGGCGGCCTCCAACTCATATTGCGCAAGCGGATGGAGCCGGACGATTCCCAAGCGTCCCGCCAGGGAGTCCGCGAGGGTGGGAACCCGCAGCGCGTTGCTCGATCCCGTGAGGACGAAGCGGCCCGGAACGCGCCGGCGATCGATCGCCAGTTTCAGGGCGGCGAACAGACCCGGCACGCGCTGCACCTCGTCCAGGATGACGCGCTCGGGCAGGGTGGCCACGAATCCCATGGGATCAGCCTCGGCCCCGCCCCGCACCACCTCGTCGTCGAAGCTGAAATAGGCGTACTCCGCCCCCCGCGCCACGGCGCCGCCCGCCCACGTTGCGCGGTTACCCTTCCATTGCAGTTGGCCCGGAGCGCACACCACCTGGGCCAGGGTGGTCTTGCCGCACTGGCGTGGTCCATGAATGAGAACCGCGGGCGAGTCCTCAAGAGCCTCGGCCAGAAGACGGTCGGCGCAACGCCGGTAGAACGGGAGCTCAGTCACCGTCCGATCGTAAGAATGCGTCCGTCCAATTGCAAGAGTTGGCTTGTCTGATTGCAAACGCAAGGGCCGTCCGATTGCAAATCATCACTCGTTGACGCACAAACCAGTCGAGCCGTCCATCCCGCAGCCGCCGTTTTAGCCTGCGGCCGCGACTGTAGCTTCCACCACCGCCGCGGTGACCTGGGGCTCGGGGATGGCCTCGCCGTCTTCGCGCATGCCTTCAAGGTGAGACTCGACGGCCTCGCGGATTTCCTCAAGCAACTCTTCGCGGGTGCCGGCCGTGGCGACGCAGCCAGGCAGGTCGGGCACGCAGGCGGCGTAGTTGTTTGGGGTCCTTTCGATTACGACGGTGTATTTCATGCCTGGGCTCACTCCCTTAGCCCCGACTGTTTCAAGATGCTGATCCAGGCGCCCGGGGGCAGATCGTCGCCCGGCTTGCCGGGAACGGTGACACGACCGGGTTTGACCGGGTGCTTGAACTGGCGGTGACTTCCCCTGGTGCGAATCAAGCGCCAGCCGGCGCGCTTCGGCTTGTTGCCGACGCCATTGAGTGGTGAGGCGGGCCATTTTCTGCTCGAAGGGTTCGCCGTCGTCTTCCTGGGGGGCGGCGCCGACGTAGCGGCCGGGGGTGAGGACGTGGGCATGCTTGCGGATTTCCTGGAGGGTGGCGCTTTTGCAGAAGCCGGGGATGTCGGCGTAGGCGTCGTTAGCAGCGGGAGTGTTTCCCGGAGGGGTTGCTGGTTGCGCGGAAGACGGGCGGGTTGGGGACCCGCCCGTACGAAAGGATGAGGCCGCGACGGAGAAGAAGAAGCCGAGATTCCTCGGAGTACCTTCGGAATGACAGGGCGGAAGTACGCGGGGCGTTGACCGGGTGGGGGGGGCGTGACAGCATTGAGGTGAGGCCGCGCTAGGTGGGGAGCTAGCGGTGCCCTTGTTCCGCAATCCGCTACAGCGGGCTGAATCCCCGCCTGAGGGCCGTTCGCAACGTGTCTGCCGTCGACGCTCGGTATTGAACGCCGGGCCTTGTGCGACGAAGGCCTTCCAACCCCGTCAGGTCCGAGAGGAAGCAGCGGTACGAAGCCCCCTTCGGGCGCCGCGAGTCCACCTGGCCGGAGCCGCGGCCCGACGGTCAGGCGTTGTTGGCCGGTTCGACGGCGGGTGCGCGGCCTCTTGTCTCTATCATGACGCTCACGTCATGCCGGGAGGCTCCCGTGGCTGCGTCGCGTCCGCCGTCGTTTCAGGCTCTGTATAACCGCTACCGACCGCAGCGGTTTGACGAGTTGGTGGGCCAGGCGCACGTGGTACGGACGCTGCAGAACGCGCTGGTGCATAACCGGCTGAGCCACGCGTACCTGTTTTCAGGCGAGCGGGGCACGGGCAAGACGACGGCCGCGCGGCTGCTGGCGAAGGCGGTGAATTGCCTGGAAGGTATCCAGGCGGAGACGTGCGGCAGCTGCGACCACTGCCGGGCCGTCGCGAACGGGTCGTTCCTGGACCTGATCGAGATGGACGCGGCCTCGCACCGGGGGATCGACGACATTCGCGAGATCCGGGAGCTGACGCAGTTCGCGCCGGGCGCGGGGCGCTACCGGGTGTACATCATTGACGAGGTTCACCAGCTTTCGGCGCCGGCGAAGGACGCGCTGCTGAAGACGCTGGAGGAGCCGCCGCCGCAGACGCTGTTTGTGCTGGCGACGACGGAGCCGCACCGGGTGCCGGCCACGATCCGGTCGCGGACGCAGCACCTGACGTTTCGGCGGATCGGGGTGCTGGAACTGACCGCGCAGTTGCGCACGATCGCCGAGGCGGAGGGCGCCCAAATCGAGGAGGCGGCGCTGCATACGCTGGCTCGGAACGCCGGCGGCAGCGCGCGGGACGCGGTGAGCCTGCTGGACCAGGCACTGGCGTATAGCGATAACAGCGCGACAGCCGACACCGTGAATTCCATGCTGGGCCTGACAGGACGCGACGCGGTGATTCAACTGCTGGGTCGACTGATCGACGGCGACGCGGCCTCCGGCCTGCAGGCGATTGGACAAGCCATCGACGACGGGACAAGTCCAAACACGCTGCGCCAGCAGATCATCGATGTGCTGCGCGACATCCTGATTCTTAAGACAAGCCCGGAAACGACGGCCGTGGGTCACCTGACTGAGGATGAGGCTTTTGAACTGAGCCAGCGCGCGTCGGGCTCGAGCTTGCGCGACATCGTGCGCACGCTGGAGGTGTTTGCGGAGCCGGACCCGCCGTCGCGGACGGGGGTAGACGCCACGCTGGAGTTGGAACTGGCGTTTGCACGGGCGGTGCTGGCCGTTACCGAACCCGCAGACGTCCCCGCCGTGGCCGCGCCATCCGACGGAACGCGCCAGGCCGTGAGCCCAACTCCGCCGGCCGCCCGGCCGTCGGTTTCGCGGGCCGCACCTACGACGCCGGCGCCACAGCCGTCGTCAGCGCGGCCACCCGCCGTTTCGGACGGTGAGCTTTCAGCCGCGATGATTGCCGCACGCAAGGATGACTGGGTATCGGAGATTCGCCAGGAATCGCGCGAGATTGCGCCGTACGTGGGCGAGGCGGAGGTGTTGGACTTTGCCGACGGCACGGTGACGATGGGGTACCGCAGCCGGTTCCTGTTCGAGCGCGTGCAGCAACCGGACGCGCTGCGGCAGGTAGCACGGGCGCTTTCGCAGGTGCTCGGTCAACCGATCCAGGTTCGCAACACGCAGAACAGTCCCTCGGCGCCGTCCAGACGTCCGGCGGCCGGAAGATCGGTTGAGGACGATCCGGTGGTCCGCGTGGCAATGCGCGAGTATGGGGCCACGCCCATTCCGGGCGACTCCACAGCGGGAGGTTGACGCATGTCGATGAAGATGTTCCGGCAGTTCCAGAAGCAGATGGAGAAGGTTCAGGACGAACTGAAGCAGATGACGGTTGAGGCGACGGCGGGCGGCGGGGCCGTGACGGTGGTGGCTACCGGGGACCAGCGGGTGGTGTCGATTGACATCGATCCGTCGGTGATCGATCCGGAGGACGCGGAGTTCCTGTCGGAAATGATCCTGCTGGCGGTGAATGACGCGATGGAGCAGTCGCAGGAACTGGCGAAGAGCAAGCTGGGCGGGTTGACCGGGGGTCTGAAAATCCCGGGCCTGGGCTAAGGCGTGGCGGACGCGCTACCCCGCGCGGTTACGCGACTTATCGACGAGTTGGCGCGGTTGCCGACGGTGGGGCCGAAGACCGCGCAGCGGCTGGCCTTTTTTCTGTTGCGGGGGTCATCGGGTCAGGCGCGCACGCTGGGGACGGCTATCGCGTCGCTGCACGAGGGCATTCAGACCTGCGAGCGCTGCCGCAACTTCGCGGACGTCAACCCGTGCGGAATCTGCCAGGACCCTACGCGCAATACGGCGCTGATTTGCGTGGTGGAGGACCCGCTGGACCTGGTGGCGGTGGAGAACTCGGGTGGATTCAATGGGCTGTATCACGTGCTGCACGGAGCCATTTCGCCGCTGGAGGGCATCGGGCCGGACGATCTGACGATTGATCTGCTGGTCCGGCGCGCGGGGCGCGAGGGGATCGGCGAAGTTGTGGTGGCGACGAACGCGACGATCGAGGGCGACGCCACAGCGATGGAGATTCGTCAGCGGTTGAGTGACCTGGGGGTGCGCGTGACGCGGCTGGCTCGGGGACTCGCGACCGGTGGGGACATCGAGTACGTTGACGCGGCAACGATCGCTCAGGCGCTGGAGGGTCGTCGTGAACTCTGAAGAGTCGTCTCAGGCCGACGGCCAGCCGACGCGGCTGCGCTGGCTGGGGCATTCGACGTTTCTGCTGAGCAGTCCCGGCGGGGTGCAGGTGCTGCTGGATCCGTTCAACGTGGAACTCGGGTATCCGGTGCCGGAGTTGCCGCCGATCGACCTGGTGGCGGTGAGCCACGAGCATGCCGATCACAACAACGTGGAGCTGGCACCGGGGACGCCGAAGGTCGTGCGGGGGATCTCAGAGAACGGCTGGCATCCGGGAACGGTGTCGGTGGGGGACGTGACGCTGCACATGATCGGCGGGGCGTATCACGACGAAGCCGAAGGCCGGGAGCGGGGACGGACGGCGTTCATGTCAGTGGAGGTCGGCGGGCTGCGCCTGCTGCACCTGGGGGACCTGGGACACCGGCTGGATACGAACCTGCTGGCGCAGTGCCGGGGGCACGAGGTGCTGCTGATCCCGGTTGGCGGCTTTTTCACGATCGACGGCGAGACGGCGGCCGCGACGATGGATGAGATTGGACCGACGATCACGATTCCGATGCACTACCGGACGTCGCGCCTGCCAGGACATCCCACGGCCCCGCTGGATGAGACCGGATTCCTTGTTGGCCGGGAGGTGCGGCGAGTGGCGGAGACCGAGATTGCGTTGTGTCGGGAGGACCTACCGGCGAGGCCCGAGGTGGTGGCGCCGGCGGTGCCGTGAGGCTAGCTGCCGGGGCGGCGTGGGGGGAGGCAGGTTACTTCGGCTTCCTTGGTCAGGTCGTCGAAGTGGGCCTCGCGGACGTTGCCGACTTCGACGGACGTGATCCTGGCTGACACCCGCACGGGTTCGTGGACGAGGCAGCGCAGGGCGGATTCCCAGCGCAAGGTGACGCCGGCGCGGAGGCGTTCGGGCACCCAGGTGAGGGTCTTGATTTCGCGGGCGCGGCCGCCAGTCTCGCGTCCGCCCTCGTTGGTGATCTTGGCGCGGGTGGTGGGGCTGTAGTCGCGGTCCGAACCGGCGTTCTCCGGCAGCGTCAGGCTGGCTTCGATCAGGACGTCGGCGAGTCCGATATTGGTCGCCACCAGGACTACGTTGGTGCGGCTGGGTCCGACCTGTTCCGTCTGAATCTCGAATTTGAGCTCGGGGGTGGGGGTGGGCGTGGCGAGCGGCTCCACGGCGGCGGCGCAGTCAGCGGCTGCCAGTCCCATCAGCAGGATCGCCAGCAAGGCCACGGCTGACGCCAAGCGCCGAGGATGGGCGGTGAGTCGGGAGTTCATGACATAGAGCTTAGTGCAGAATGCGGCGCAATCGGGAGAATGTGCTCCGCGCCCTCAGCGCGCAAGGACTCCGAACATCGAACGCCCGCTGACGATCACGCTGCTTTTCCTGCGGCTGGGGTTGACGGCGTTCGGCGGCCCGGCAGCGCATATTGCCATGATGCGGCACGAGTTCGTGACGCGGCGCGCGTGGCTGACGGACCGCCGGTTTCTCGATTTGCTGGGGGTGACGAACCTGATTCCGGGGCCGAACTCCACCGAGATGGCGATTCATCTTGGCCGAGAACGGGCTGGATGGCGGGGGCTGGTG
>DAOUIX010000017.1:0-28894 GCA_034423235.1 Chloroflexota bacterium
AACCAGCCCAGCATCCCATTCAGCGCTCCGCGCGGCGCGAAGAGCCAAATCCAAATGAGCGCCATACCCACACCGGACGTCACGGAGGGGATGTAGTACATCGTGCGCCAAATCGGCATCCCTCGGACCCGCTGATTGAGCAGGCCGGCCACCACGAACGCAATTATCGTGGAGCCGGGTACGTGGAACAGGGTGTAGTAGGCGGTGTTCCAGAGGCTCTTGCCGACCAGGGGATCAGTGAAGGCCGCCTGGTAGTTGCGGAAGCCGATAAACGACGGCGGGCGACCCACATCCCAGTTCAGGAACGAGATGATGAGCGCAAAAATGTACGGCCCGAGGTCAAGGAGGATGAACCCAACGACCCAGGGGAAGATGAAGACCCAGCCTTCCTGAGAGGCGATCCACTTGCGTGTGGCACGCCAGCGCGAGAGGCGTTCCGGCGCCGTGCGCAGACCCGCCGTCTTCGCACTAAGGCCGCTCGACGCCACGCTTCACCTCCGGGCCAAGAGCCCGTGTGGTCCGAGGCAACCGACGCTCGTGGCAAGGGCTGCCTGTGGACAGCCGGTGGGGACGCCGGCTCGGCGTCCCCACCGGGTCAAATCCTGAGAGCCTAGACCTCGCGTCGGAGAGCTTCGGTTCCCTCCGCGTCCAACTCTTCCATCATCTGGTAGGGGCTCTCGCCTCCAACCAGCGCCCGGTCGGTCAACTTGGCGCGGGAGAGACGGAACCACTCGAGCCAGTTCGGGTGCGAGTGGGTGCCGCGGACCCAGTTCTCGCGGAACTGCCCGACCTGCTCAGCCTCGGCGGCCAAGTCTGGGAAGTTGTCCGTTCCGCTGGCGAACTTGGTGATGAACTCGCTGTTCCAGATGTTCTTGACAGCCGGAACCACGGGCTGGAATTCGGCCAGGTACGGCGCCATGATGTCGCCGTGCCAGAAGAAGGCAAGCCCAGCGGCTTCCTCGGCGTTGCCGCGCTCTTCGGCTGCACGGTTGACCACGATGTTGTTGGTCTCGTTGTGGTAGCCGCGAAGCCCCGAGTAGGGCGACTGATATGGCCAGAACACGTGGAAGTCGAACCGGCCCCCGATGCGGTTCTTGATGCCCCCGCCCGAGTTGTACCCGAAGCCGGACATACCGATCAGGCCGGTGGCGAACAGGTTGTTCGAGCCGGAGGTGTTGGCCGGCGACTCCAGCGTGGCCTGCACCTCGTCGGTGTTTGGCGAGACGCCATCTTCCCAGGCCAACTTCCACCAGTCGGCGAAGGCCTCAACCGAGTTGCCGCCCGGCTGCGTGGCGATCGAAGCCGTGGAGGTCTCGCTCGCCGTGTCGTACCACTTGGCGCCTTCGCTAGCGAAGCGCTCGGCGAAGCCCTGGTTCCAACTGTAGGTCTGACGCTCGAAACCCCAGACGTTGGTCTCGGGGTCGCGCATCTGGGCGCCCAGGTCGCGCAGTTCGTCGAACGAGTAGTCCTTGTCGGGAATGGTGACGCCGAAGCGCTCGACCAAGCTCAGGTTCGCCATCATGGCGCCCACGTACACGCCGTAGGGCACGCCGCGGGTGACCCCGTCCTTGTCGACCAGGTAGCCGTCGTGCCACCAGAAGTCGTCCTTGGTCAACCCCTCCCGCTGCATGTGCGGCTCGAGGTCCAGGTTGTAGAGGTCAGCGTTCCACCACAGCTCGGACATTAATTCCGGCCCTGAACCCGCCACCAGCAGGTTCGTCAGGATGCCGGAGTATCCGACCGCGGTGCTGCCGCCGGAACCCGAGATGATGAGGATGTCCACCGTGACGTGCGGGTTGACTTTGTTGTACTGCTCGGCCATGAACTTGTGCGTGGCCGCGCGAACGCCGGAACCCCAGTCGGTGGAGAACTCCAGTCGCACGGGCGCCTTCTGCATCGGCGCCTCGACCATCACTTCGACTTCCTTGGTGACGACCTTTTCGACGACCTTTTCCCGTTCGACGATCTCTGTCACGACGCGCTCGACCGGGACCTCAACTTGCTGGGTCACGATCTTCTCTTGCGTGACGATGCGCTCGACCGGGACTTCCTTGACTTCGGTCCTGGTGACGATGGTCTCGACCGGAACTTCCTTAATGACCGTCGTCTCTACCGGAACTTCCTTCGTGATGATCTGCGGCTCGGCTTCGCCGCAGGCCGCAACGCCAGCCGCGCTAGCACCCAGTCCACCGGCCATGCGTAGCATCCGGCGTCGGGTTATGTGTGAACCGATACCCATACCGTGAGCCTCCCCTAGAGCGCGCCTCGTCCGCTCGGCGCCGTCTGCCAAAGTACCATGCAGCGTCCAAACCGTCATAGCCCGAAGCGGTGCATCTCGTGAATCACGACCTGCTGATTACCGCGGGACGAATTGAGGATCCGGCTCGGGGCCTCCGCGGGCCCGGCTATGTGGTGACGAACGACGATCGCATCGTGATCGCAGCCATTGGATCAGAGACACAAGCAGCTCCAACGGCGCGGCGCCGGCTCGACTATCCCGACGGCGTTCTTTTGCCGGGGCTTGTGGACATGCATGCGCACCCGGCCATCGAGGATTCGAAATACGGAATCGACCCGGATGTGCACTTCCTGCCGCGCGGCTCAACGACTGTTATGTCGCAGGGCGACGCCGGCGCTCGGAACTGGGCGCGCTACCGCGAACGACTGATCGAACGTGCTCGCACGCGCGTGCGGATGGCCATCAATCTGTCGGCCTCCGGGGAATCGAATCCCGGCTTCAGCCTGGGCGATTTGGCCGAGGCGGACGTGGACGCCTGTGTTAACGCGATCCGCGACGGCGGCGAGTTGATCTGGGGCATCGCGATCAACGTGGCCGAGGCCGTCTGCGGTGATACCGACCCGCGCGAAATGTTGCGCCGAGCGATCCAGGCTGGCGAGGCGACTGATCGACCGCTGCTCGTTGGCACCCGCCACGCCGACGACTTTCCGCTGGACGAGCTGCTGGACCAGTTGCGCCCCGGCGACGTCGTGACCTATTGCTTGCACGGACTTGTCGACCGAATCGCGAGGGACGGGCGGGTACTGGACTGCGTCTGGCGAGCCAGGGACCGCGGCGTGCTGTTCGACACTGGCCATGGGATGGGATCGTTCGATTTCGACGTGGCGGAGACCGTCATCAAGGAAGGCTTTCTGCCGGACACGATTTCGACCGACCAGTACCGCCGCCACATCGGCTCGAATCCGCAGCACGACCTTCCGCTGACCGTGTCCAAGCTGCTGGCCGCCGGGATGCGTGAGGAAGACGCCTGGCCGCGTATCACGTCGCGACCGGCCGAACTTCTCCACCTCGCCGGCGAGGTGGGCACGCTGGCGCCGGGCGCCTGTGCGGACCTGGTGGTCCTGACTGAGGCCAGCAACGAGGTGGCGCTGCGCGACATACGCGGCAAGGAGCGCCCCGGCCGCATCTGGAGCGCCGAGGCCGTTGTGCGTGGCGGGGAGCTGGTGAAGCCAACAAGCCGATAGAGCCGCTGGTGGACAGTCGGCGCCAGACTGGCCCTGGCGCTTGTCGCCGGTTGCGCCGCCGTCTAGATTCTTGTCCAGTCCACTGGCGTGAGCTCTGGCACCACGGAGACCGGAGGCAACGTGATCGCTCCAAAGTCGCGCGTTCCCGCGTACACGTATCCGACGACGTTGGCCGAACAGGAAGCGGCGCTCGCCACGAACCCGCTGATGCAGCGCCTGCTGGCGTCGCGTGAGTCGTATGCCGGCCTACGCCACCGGCCCGCGTATCACTACGTCAACCCGGAATCAACGCTGAACGACCCCAACGGCCTTTGCTTCTGGCAGGGGCGCTGGCACCTCTTCTACCAGGCATACCCACCGGAGGACGACCGGCAGCACTGGGGCCACGCGGTTTCCGACGACCTGGTGCACTGGCGCGATCTGCCGTATGCCATCTATCCCAGCCCTGAGGACAAGTGCTTCTCGGGTTCCACGCTGGTTGAGAACGATCGCGTCATTGCCATCTACCATGGCGTCGGCGCGGGGAACATGGTGGCGACATCCAGCGATCCGCTGCTGCTCAACTGGGCAAAGGTCGGCAACAAAGCCGTGATACCGATGCCGGATCGAGAGGGTCCACCGGCGCCGTACCGAGTCTTTGATCCGTGCATCTGGATGAAGGACGGCGTCTACTACTCGCTGTCCGCGGGAACCAAGCCCGAGGGCCCCGCCGGCAAGCCGATCCGGGCCAATTTCCTCTTCAGGTCGGAGGACCTGGAGCACTGGGACTACCTGCACCCGTTCGTCGAAGACGACCACTACTCCATGGTCGGCGACGACGGCGCCTGCCCTTATTTCTGGCCAATTGGCGACCGCCACATGCTGCTCTTCTACAGCCATACGAGCGGCGGGCAATACCTGCTGGGGGACTACGACACCGAGCGCGACAAGTTTGTGGTGACCCACGGCGCGAAATACAACTTTGGGCCGTCGGGGCCAAGCGGTCTGCATGCCCCGTCGGCGACGCCCGATGGCATGGGCGGCCTGATCGTGATCTTCAACATGAACCCGGGCAAGCCCACGCCGCGCTGGAACCAGATCATGACGCTGCCTCGACGTCTGACGGTCGATGGCGACGTTGTGTATGTGGAACCAGTCGAGACCCTGACTTCATTGCGGCAGGAAGAGCAAGACCTGGGCTCGTTGGAGTTGCCGGCCAACCAGGAGGTTGTGCTGGACGGGACGGCCGGCGACGCGCTGGAGCTGGAGTTGGAGGTCGAGCCCTCGTCGGCGCCGATGATCGAACTCAACGTCTTGCGCTCGCCGGACCGCGAGGAATTCACGCGCATCGCCTTCTACCGCGACCGCGGCTATCGAACCAATCACTTCACCCAGGGAATCGTCGGGCCGCTCTGGACCCACCTGAGCCAGATCTCTATCGACACGTCGTACTCGTCGATCGCACCCGATGCGTTGTCGCGCGCGCCGGAGAACGCGCAGGTCCTCGTCGCTCCCGATGAACCGCTGCGGCTACGAGTCTTCGTCGATCGAAGCGCGGTGGAGGTATTCGCGAACGGGCGGCAGGCCCTGGCTGTTCGCGTCTACCCCGAGCGGGGAGATAGCGTGGGGGTGTCGCTGCGTTCGCAGGGCGCGCCCAGCACCGTTCGGTCGTTGAAGGCCTGGACGCTGGAGGCGCTCTGGGACTAAGCCGAGAGCACTCGACCGGTCAACGGCTCTTCCAGTCGAGGTCGATGTCGGGCAGCATCGGCAGTTCCTGCATGAACCGGTAGAAGCGTCCGGTCGGGCCGCCGTCGGGCAGCGAGGCCAGCCAGACAGCCGTGGGCACGGCCTCGGACGGTGGCACGTCTGAGGTCGGGTTCATGTTGGTCTTGACCGAGCCCGGGCTCATGGCGTTGACCAGGACATTTGACGCCTCGACCTCCTTGGCCATGGCAATGGTCAGGGCGTTAACGGCCGCCTTTGATGCGGCGTAGGCCGACTCGCCGGGATTGCACATGATGGCGGCGCCTGACGAGACGTTGACGATGCGTCCATAGCCAGCCGAGGTCATGTGGGACAAGGCCGCGTGGCAGCAGGCAAAAAGGCCGATGAGATTCACCGCCTGGACGCCTGCGAAGGCCTCGGGTGAGACGTCGGCCACGCGTCCGCGGGCATCGCTGACGCCGGCGTTGTTGCAAAGAACGTCAAGTCGCCCGTGGCGTTGAGCTGAATCGTCAATCACCTGGCGCACGGCAGCCGTGTCGCTGACGTCAAGCGGCACGACGTCGGACGTTCCCGATACCTCGGAAATCTCGGATGCCACCGTAGCGAGCCGCGTTTCGTCGCGTGCCGCCAGGATGACGTGCGCGCCAGCGCGCGCATAGCCAAGGGCGATTTCGCGTCCAATCCCGCGGCTGGCGCCGGTAACGAGCGCGATTCGACCAGCGAGACTCATCCCAAGCGTCCTTTCAACTGCCACGGCAGAGCCAGTGGAGACACAGCCCAACGGCCGACGGAGGGCTAAGCTTCAACCGAATAACGGTTCTAGCTGCCCTGGCCGGTTTCCTTGGCTGCCTTGGCCTGATCGAGGCCCGAGCGGCGTGCTTCGTTGTCCTTCTCGTGGTCCGTCGCGCCTACGCAGCCGCGCCCACAGCGTCCCGAGGGCTTGAACTCGAAGGAATCGCTGTCGGCGCAGGCGCCGAGCCCAAACAGGGCCGGCCCAACAATCAGCGCGCCGATCACCGCACGACGACCTAGTAATCGAGGAACATGTTTGGACATGGTCCTGGCTCACAGATGCCCGAATCGGGCACGAGCATAGCCCAGCCAGCCTCACCGAAGGAAACGCCATGACTGCAAACGGCGGCTCGCGTCAAACGGGCTATTGGACTTGCAGCGGCCTTCGTAGCTTGACGGGCACGTCGATGAGAGACGGGCGGTCGAGTTCCAGCGCGTCACGAAGCGTGGCTTCCAGTGTCTCCGGCGTTGCCCGCATCCCGACGGCGCCAAACGACTCGGCGAATTTCACAAAGTCAGGATTGCGCAGGTTCACCTCGTAGTCGTTGCCGTAGTCGCGCAGGAAGTCCTCCTTGATGGCTCCGTACGCGTCGTCATTGAGGATCACGACCGGGACGTTGAGCTCCTGCTGCACCGCGGTTGACATTTCCTGGGCGGTGAACAGAAAGCCTCCATCGCCCGTAAGCGAGATGACGGGTTTGTCCGGAGCCACGATCTTTGCGCCAAGCGCCACCGGATAGGAGTAACCCAGGGTTCCAAATGCCAAGCCATAGAGCCAGGTCCGCGGCTCGTAGAAGGGCAGATGCTCACGGCTCCAGTAGCCGAGCAGGTGTGGATCGCTGGCCACAACCGCGTCGCGTGGCAGCGCGTTCCGAATGGCCTGCATGAGGCCCCATTCCAGGGGCGCTCGCTGCGCCAGTTCGGCGCGAACTTCATCGCGAGCCGTGCGCCCGGCGTCAACCCATTCGTCCCGGTCGACGTCAGGTGCATCGGCGGTCGCTTCAACCAGGGCTGCCAGTGCCGGCTTCGCGTCCGCATGCACGCCGATCTCGGCGGGAAAGTTCTTGCCAGGCTGGGTTGGATCGATGTCAATGTGCAGCAGGCGGTCGGGGACCGGCAGCGTCCAGCGACCGCTTGAGAGGTACGAGAACCGAGCGCCCACGGCCAGCATGACGTCGGCCCGCTCCATGAAGCGGCGGATGGGACCGTGCTGATTCAGATTGCCGACGACCAGCGGGTGATCTTCGGGCATGGCCCCTTTGCTGGTGGTGGTGAGCATGACCGGGATGTCCAGGGACTCGGCGAGCGTGCGCAGTTCGTCCCAAGCCCCGGACATCATCACGCCGCCGCCGGCCCAGATGAGCGGGCGCTCGGCCGCGGCCAGGATCGAGGCCATGCGTTCAAGGTCGGTCGAGTCTCCCTGGGGCGGCTGATGCGTCTCTTCTTGAAGCAGTTCAACCTCGCCTTCGCCCTGGAATACGTCGACCGGGATTTCGACCACGACCGGGCGCGGTCGGTTGACCTGCATGCGGCGCAGGCCCTCGTGGATCGCGGCGGGGATTTCGCCCGGCGACATGGCCTGGCGGCTCCACTGGCTCAGGCGGCTGAAGACTCCGAACTGATCTTTGCTTTCGTGGACGATCCCCTTGTCCTGGTAGAGGTAGGCGGCCATGTCCTCGGCCATGATGTTCAGCAGGGGCACGCCGTCTCCGTAGGCTTCGCCCATGGGTGTGGCCACATTTAATGCGCCCGGGCCGGCGGTGCTAAGAACGGTGGCCGGCTTGCCGGTGACCCGCGCGGCGCCAATGGCCATGTATCCGGCGCCCTGCTCGTGCCGGACCAAGACGTGGCGAATCTTCCCCTGTCGCATCAGCCGACCGTAAAGGTGCTCGCTGTGATAGCCGGGGATCCCGAACACGAGGTCGATGCCTTCGGCAATCAAACTCTGGACCACGGCGTCCGATCCGGTCATCACTGCCATTCGGGAACTCCTGGGCGGCCAATGCGAACGCTGATCGTAGCCGACACGCGGCAGGAGCCGAGCTGGACCGTTCGTTAGATGCGCAGTCGACTCCGAAGCAGCCTCGCCAGTTGCGGCACCTCCGGGACGCGCAGCAACGCCAGCACGGTGACGTAAACGGCCGCGATTCCCGCGCCGCTCACGAAAAGCACTCGCCAGCCGGCGATTTCCCCAGGTTCCAGCGCCAGGGTCGACCATTCGCGTAAGACCAGGCCGACGGCCGCCGCGAGAGCACCGGCGGAGATGACGCGGACACCGAAGAACCAGAGGCCGGGATCGCCGAAGCCGCCGAGACGCCGCCATAGCAGCCAGCCCAGGACAGCGCCGTGCAGGCTGTTCTGGACCGAGTTTGCCGCGACGAGTCCAAAGACGCCGAAGGGTTCAACCAGCGTGAGCGCCACAACCAGGTAGGCCAGACCACCACCGACGCCTACGAGCACCGGCGTGAGAGTGTTGCGGGTGGCATAGAAGGCCGCGATAAAGATCTGATCGAGAGCGGTGAGGGGTAGCTGAACCGCGTAGATAAGCAATGCGAGACCGGTTAGATCCGTGGCCGCCGCGTCGAAGTCGCCGCGTTCGTAAACCACGCGAATAACCGGAACGCTCAGCGCGGTCAGGACCACGGTCACCGGCACCATGAGGACAAACGCGCTGCGCGCGGCAGCCACGAGCGCGGACTTGAACTCGGCCGCGTTGACCAAGTCGCGCGTTTCCTCGGGAGCACTGCGCGCAAGAACAGGAAGGAACGCCAAGGCAATCGCGGAACCGATCAGCCCCAGCGGAAACTGCTGCAGACGGGTGGCAAAGCGCATGATCGCCAGGCTGCCTTCACCGGTACGCGACGCAAGGTTGGTATCCACGATCACAAGCGCCTGCGCGACCACCAGACCAGCGGCAATCGGGAGATAGAGACGCAGGGCGCGGGCCATATCGGGATTTCTTCGCCATGCCGGCGCTGTCACTCGCACGCCGTCCCGAACCAGGACCGGAAGCTGGACCAGCAGGTGCGCTCCGGCGCCCGCCAGGTAGCCGATTGCCACGCCCACAGGACCGACGGCAGGCGTGAGCGCCAGGGCCAGGACGATGAGTGTCCCGTTGAGCGTGGCCGGCGCAAACGAGGGCGCGGCAAAGCGATCGCGGGCGTACAGCCGCGCCGCCGTAACCGCGGACAGTCCCAGAAAGAGCACCGCCGGAAGCGTGATTCGCGTCATGACCACCGCCATGTCGCGTGTCTCCGGAGGCAAGCCGGGTGCAGCCGCGGCGATCAGCGGCTCCGCCAGTGCGACCAGGACGACCGTCACGCCGATCAGCGCTACTGCGACCGAGACGAGCAGGGAGGAGAACGTTCGCGCCAGCCGGCGGTCGTCGGCCGACATTTCGCTGAATAGGGGGATCAGCACGCCGGAAACCGCGCCGCCGATCACCAGTTCATGGACCAGCTGCGGCAGACGCGTCGCAACCTCGAACGCGTCGGTTGCCCCGGAAATGCCGAACAGGGCGGCGATGACCGGCTCGCGGACGATGCCCAACAGCCGGCTGAGGATGTTGCCGGCCGCGACCAGCGCGGCGGCCATGGCCACGCGCCTGGTAGTGGCCGTGTTCACGTCTGGCGGCGGCTCCGAGCGATCAACTCGCTGGAGGCATGGCCGGGCGCGAGAGGGACGAACGCGGCGGGAATGCCGAGTCGCTGAAGGGTGGCGGTCTCGGGAAGGGGCTGACCGCCGACCGCCGGATCATAGTCCGCGCCCTTGACATAACACTCAGGTCGCAGTTCTTCGATCAGACGGTCCGCAGTCTGCTCGTCAAATGGGGTTACGGCGCTGACCCAGCGAACGGCCCGGAGGACCGTAAGACGATCTGTCAGCGGCATGAGCGGCCGGTCTGGGCCCTTCAGCTTGCGAACTCCGGCATCGCTGTTCACGCCCACGACCAGCAGGTCGCCCAGCGCCGCGGCACTTCGCAACAGCGCCACATGGCCGGGATGAATGACGTCAAAGCACCCGTTGGTTAGTACCAGCCGACGTCCGGCGGCACGTTGCCGGGCGCCAAAGTCCGCCAAGTCGCCCAGCTCGACGTCCTCGGCTTCAGGCGACATGCTCACGAGCCTCGCCCACGATTTCAGCCGCCGACACCACGGCGACACCAAGCTGCCGAACGACGACCCGAGCCGCCAGCGACGCGAGGACAGCCGCCTCGCACGGCGTGGCGCCGCCCAGGATTGCGGCGGTCATGGTTGCGGCCACGGTGTCACCCGCGCCGGTGGGATCGGCAACCAGGCCGGCAACCGCAGCGGGAATGAATATTCGGCCGTCCGTCCCAGCGTCAAGAGCCATGCCCGCTGCGCCGAGCGTGACCAGAACGGCTTCAACTCCAACCGATTGCCGCAGTTCGCCAGCCGCAACCACGGCATCGGCGCTCGAGGTGATTTCGCGGCCGAGTTCGGCTTCGGCCTCGGGCTGGTTAGGCGTGAGCAGCGTGGCATGACGGAACCTGGCCAGGCCGCCATGCGCGTCGGCGGTAATGACCAGCCCTGCGGCGCGTGCCGCGGGCAACGCCCGATCGAGGATGGACGAACTGACCACGCCAGCTTCGTAGTCGGAGATCACCAGGGCGTCAACCCTGGGAACTTGCGCCGCCAGGTACGAGGTCATCTGGTCAGTGGTCACCGGATTGACCTCGGATCGATCCAGCGTATCCACGCGCGCGATCATGCTCACCGGTCGCTGGCGGTCACCGCCGGCCCAGATTCGTAGCTTGACCGCCGTCAGGCGATCCGGGTCGGGCAGCAGACCGTCAGTGCCAATCCCACGTTGCTCAAGCTGGTCTCGCAGGCGGTCGGCCATTGCATCGGCGCCAACCACACCGGCGACCGCCACGTCGCAACCCAAGCCGCGCAGGTTGGTGGCCACGTTTGTCGCGCCACCGGGTATCAGCAAGCGCTCCTGCTGCTCGATGACGGGCAGCGGCGCCTCGCGAGACAATCGCCGAGCCGCGCCGATGATGTGCTCGTCGATCACCATGTCGCCGAGCACGATGGCTCGCTTGCCGGCCGAACGTTCGAAGATTTCGGCGGCGCGCTCGGAACTGATGGTTGGGCCGGAGGCCCCCATCTATCAGCCGCGCGCCGTGCGCAGGTACGCGGCGCACTGGCGCAAGGCCTTGGCCGGGTCACCGCGCATGCTGCACTCCAAGGCCGTTGCTCCGCTGTAGCCAATGTCGCGGAGCGCGCAGAAGACCGCGCCGAAGTCGATGGAACCAGTGCCTGGATGCGATCGCTGGTTGTCAGCGAAGTGCACGTGCCCAATCCAGTCGCCAGCCGCTCGAATGCTCGCGGGCACGTCGTCTTCTTCAATGCTCATGTGAAAGACGTCGGCAAGAACTCTGACCCTCGGGCTAGCGACCCGCTCGGCGATGGCGATCCCGTCCTCCAGCGTGCTGAGCAGGTGCATTTCGTAACGGTTGAGCGGCTCGACCGTGATTGTCACGCCCGCAGCCTCAGCATGGGGCGCCAACTGCTCGAGGGCACGCACGTAGCTGTCAGCCTGGTCCTGCGCGATGATGCCGGCCGGCAACTGGCCGCGGACCGGCACGGAAATCAGCGCGGTTACGCCCAGTTCGTGGCAGGCGTCGAGGGCGCGTCGAGTCTGGTCAATGCGGCGGCGCTGCGAGTATTCGTCCTCCACCAGGTCGAGCCCGCGGCCAGCCGGACACATGCTCATTGCCGGGATGCCGGCCGAAGCAAGCGCGCTGCGGTATTCCGCGACGTGATCCACCGCGTCGCTGTGGACTTCGACGGCCTCATAGCCTGCCGCGGCAAGACAATCAATTCGCTCGGCGACCGAATGACCTGGGGCCAGTCGCACCTGCGCGGACAGTTTCATGGTATGGCCCTGCTCCTTCGGGGCGGCAGCGTAGCAGAGCCGCCGGGCGTGCTTGTTATCATCGGCGGAGGCATCTCATTACCCGGAATTGGGCATTCGTTCACCTTGAATAAGCGTAAGCGCGTGGCCTGGCGCAAGCACCGCCGAACCAAGAAACGCGGTCGCTTGCGCCGTAAGGCCGAGCGCGAAGCAGACAGCGCGCCTGGTCGCCGACGGTCGCGTCAGACGCCGTAGCGGCCCAGCCGCCCGGCCACCTGCCGCATTGGGGCTTGCCGCGTCAACGGCCGTGCAACGCACGTTGCCGAACGGCGTTCAACTCATCGCAACTCCTATTCCGCACACCGCGGCCGTAAGCTTGCATGTGGCCTCGCGGGTCGGCTCAGGCAGTGAGCCAGTCGAATTGAGCGGCGTGACTCACTTCGTCGAACACATGCTGTTTCGACATCGCTCGCATGAACCAGGCGCCTTCGCCAGCGCGATCGAGCGACTGGGCGGTCAGATCAACGCGGCAACCGAACCGGAACTGACGGCTGTCGGGGCCAAGGTTCCCGCAGACGCCTGGCCTGACGCGCTGCAGATCGTGGCGCGAATGGTGCACGAGCCGGCCATGGACCCGGACGAGATTGAGAAGGAACGCACTGTCATCATTGACGAGTTGGCGCTGCTTGACGATCTGCCGGACGAGTCCGCTCGCAGGGCCGTACTCGCGAGCCTCTGGCCAAATCATCCCTTCGGACGTGAAATCGCTGGTTCCGCGACAACCGTTCGCTCGCTGACGCGCGACGCCCTGCTGCGGCGCGCCACCGTGATGTTCGCCGGCCACAACACCATCGTGAGTGTGGCGGGAGCGCTCGAACCCACCGCGGCGCTGGACCTGCTCGCCGAGGCCTTTGGCTCGGCGCCCGCCGGCTCGCTCGAGGCATATCCGGTGGTCCACGCCAACGGTCGAACCGCGGCCAGAGTCCAGGTCATTCAGCGCGAGGCCGAGCAGGCCTACTTTTCTATTGCTGGTTTCGTACCCGGCCGCTCCAGTCCCGACCGCTACGCGTTGGAACTGCTGGGGGCGGTGCTGGGGGCCGGCTTCGGCGCCAGGCTGGTGTTGGAACTACGCGAGAGGCACGGCTTGGCCTACGAAATCGGCGCCGATGTGGGGCACTGCGGCGAACAGGGCGTTCTCTCGATTGACGGCGCGACCGATCCGGAGTTGCTGCCGAGGGCGGTTGACATTGTCTTGGCCCAACTATCCGATGTCGCCGAGCGGGGCGTTACAGAGGACGAGTTCGAGCGAGCACGCGCTTTCTCCGTGGGGGGCCTTGTGCGATCGCTGGAGGACTCCGGGGTGGTGGCGGCGTGGTTCGCCCGCGAGCAAGCGCTGGAACCCTCCCCGCTCGCGCCGGACGCACTGCTAGGGCGATTGCGCGCCCTGACTCGCGACACTGTCAATGCTGCCGCCCGCGCGTGCTTGTCCAGAGACTGGCCGCTGTTGGCCGTGGCTGGACCGCTTGACGACGCAGTCACGATTCCCAGCGAGTTGACACTGCAGGGAGTCGACTGAGGTGCGTCCAAGCGAGGCTGCCGATCTTGCGCGGGAGGCACTGGGGCAGGGCAATGCAACGCTTTCGCGGTCAATAGCCGAACGGCTGCTAGCCAAGTTTCCGCGCTACCCCCCGGCGCGGTTTGTTCGCGCGCTGCTGGCAGAGCAGGCGGATGACTCGGATGCCGCCCTGGACGACCTGCGCGCCGTCACCTCGGCGGAACCGACCAACGCCGAGGCCCGCGCCGCGCAAGCCCGACTGTTTCAACGGCGGGGCGATACCGACCGCGCCAGAGTGGTTGCCCGACAGGCGATTGAATTGGTCCCTACCAACGCCCACGTGCTCGAGTCCGCGCTGGAAATCCTGAACGTCGACGCTGACGCGCTGGAAGCCAGCGCCGCTGTGCTGGCCCGGGTTCATCTCAACTGCGGCTGGTCCGATCTGGCTGAGCGCCATGCCCGCGTTGCCGTGAGTGAAAGTCCTGAACGGGTTGATGTACGACTCACGCTGGCCGAAGCGCTTTGGCGGCTCGGACGTCTCCACGCCTGCGAGGCCGAGTGTCGCGTGGTTGCCGATCAGGCCGAAGAATGCGTGCGTGCCGCCGTTATGCGCGCCCACATTCTCTCCGAACGCGGACGAACGGCCGAGGGTCAAGAGTTGCTGGACCGGATTGGCGGGATCGATCCTGAATACCGCGAAGCTCGCGAACTCCTGGGAACGCTGGAGTTCCATCGGCTTGTGTTGCCGAATGCAGCTGACGTCGAGCTGCCGCAGGAGCTCCTCGGTCAGACCGATGACTCGACGCCGTTGTCGGGACAGCCGCCGTCGGCCGACGAGTCTCATCCCGGGACCTCTGCGGATACTGTCGGCGCGGCTCCAGCCGACATTCAAACCACTGCGGAAGGTGAAGGGCCGGGTGAGTCGCCGGTCGGTGAGTCCATAGCTCCCGATGCGGCTGAACGACTGCCGGCCACTGACGCCGAGCCAGAACCCGCCACACCGCCCGAGCGCGGCGCTGCGCCGCACCGGCAGGTACATCTCGCAGGTGGGACGCCGGAATCAGAGTTGCAGGATGCTCCCGAACCAGCCGGTGATCCGGCCGCGTCTGCGCCCACCACGGGCGGGACGAGTGACGGCACGACCCAGCGTGAACCCGAAACGGAGGGGACACTGTCTACGTTTGACTGGGCACGCCACCTCATTGAGCGGTCGGAGTGGACTGAAGCCGAGCGCGTGTTGACCGACATCGTCACCGCCAATGACCCTGACGCGGCGAGGGTTGACGGACTCTTGTTGGAAGCCGTCGCGCATCGCGAACTCCGCGGTTCGGTCTGGAAACTTCTGGGCGACCACTACATGCAAACGGGCCGTCCCCAGGCCGCAGCCGATGCCTACTTGAGGGCGACCAATGTCGCAGGCCAATCGACACGTTGATGTGCGCCTCCGACCTGCACGCGGGAATTCAGCGCCTGCCCGGCGTAACCGGCACCGCGGTATGGAGAATTGGGGAGATTCCAACCGGCAATCTGGGAGGGCGAGGTGGACCGGTTGGCCCGGGTCTGCTCTCCGCCAGTATCGGGACAATGGAGCAGGCCGTTGCGACGATGGGTTTGGGGCAGATTGCGGAGATCTGGTTCGTAACCGAGGACACCCAGTGCCTCGCGATGCGGTCGGGACAATGGCAGGCCGTCGTGGTCGGCGGTCTAGACATGGACGTGGACAGCGTTCGCGACGGGCTCACCGACCTGCTCGACGTGAACGATCAGCCTGGCGTCTGACCTTGGGCGCCCACAGGAAGGAAGCCGAATGGAACGGACCCTAGTCCTGCTGAAGCCGGACGCGCTGCAGCGCGCAATTGCGATGCAGATTCTCCAGCGGTTCGAGCAGCGCGGGCTGCGGCTGATTGGGCTGAAGCTGGTGGCCGCGAGCCGCGAGCAGGCGAGCCAACACTACGCCGAACACGAGGGGAAGTTCTTTTTCGACGGCCTGGTAGCTCACCTGGAGAGCGGACCGGTGGTGGCCGCCGTTCTGGAAGGTCCGGAGGCGATCTCCGTCGTGCGCACGATGGTGGGGGCCACCCGGCCCCACGAGGCCGCCGCCGGCACGATTCGTGGAGATCTGGCGCTGGCTGGCCTTCGTAACCTGATACACGCCTCGGACGCACCGGAAACCGCCGCACGGGAGATTGCGCACTGGTTCGAAGCTCACGAAGTGCTGCATTACGATCGGCCGCTTGATCGCTGGGTGTATGAAACAGATTGAGCGAGCCAGCCTGGTTTCACGGGCGCCACTGAGGTCCATCGGCACATGAAGATTCACGAATGTGACGCGCGGGAGATCTTTCGGCGTCACGGACTGCCTGTGCCGGATTCGCACGTGGCCTCGTCAGCCGCCGAGGCAACCCGAGCCGCCGCCGCGTTTTCGGGACAGGTCGTCGTAAAGGCCCAGGTGCTGGCCGGCGGACGGGGCAAGGCCGGCGGCGTGAAACTGGCCGACACGCCGAAGGAAGCCGGCACGGCAGCTACGCAGATTCTTGGCCTGAACATCGGTGGTGAGCCAGTGCGCCGCGTGCTTGTCGCGCCGGCCGTGGCGATCACTCGCGAGCTGTACCTGGGTGTCGTGATCGACCGCGCGGCACAGTCGTTGGTGCTGATGGCCAGCGCCGAAGGCGGTGTCGACATCGAGGACGTGGCGGCCAGGAATCCTTCGGCCATCCTTCGAGTGACCGTTGATCCCCTGGTCGGACTGCCAGACTGGGAAGGGCGACAGCTTGGTTTCGCGCTTGGCCTGGGCGGCTCGCAGAACCGCCAGTTTGTCCGCGTGGCACAGGGCCTGATTAAGGCGTTCGTGGCCGTCGATGCGTCCCTCGCGGAAGTCAACCCGCTCGTGGTCGACGACGCCGGCAATCTTCAGGCCATCGACGCCAAGCTGAATATCGATGACAACGCGCTGGGGCGTCACCCGGAGATTGAGCAGCTTCGAGACCCACACGAGGAGAGTGACGCGGAGCGCCGCGCGCGAGCGGCCGGACTGAGCTATATCAAGCTGGACGGCACGATCGGCTGCATGGTCAACGGCGCGGGGCTGGCGATGGCCACGATGGACGTCATCAAGCATTACGGCGGGGAGCCGGCCAATTTCCTCGACGTCGGAGGCGGGGCCGGCGTGGAGAAGATCACGACAGCCTTCGAGATCATCCTGGAAGACCCCAACGTGCGCGCGGTGCTGGTGAACATCTTTGCCGGTATCACGCGCGCCGACGACGTCGCGGCCGGCGTAATTTCAGCGCGAGCCCGTCTTACGCAGGACATCCCGCTGGTCGTGCGCGTCGCCGGGACTCGCGAGGCCGAGGCCCTGGCGCTCTTGGAGGACGCAGGCATTGGCGCGGAACGCTCGATGGACACGGCCGCCGCCCAGGCGGTGGAGGCAGCCCGGTGAGCATCCTGCTTGACGCGTCCACCCGACTCGTGGTTCAGGGCATGACCGGAAGCCAAGGATCATTTCATACCCGGCTAATGCGGGAGGCCGGCACGCAGGTTGTGGCCGGGGTCACGCCTGGGCGCGCCGGGGCCTCGGTCGAAAACCTCGAGGACGTCCCCGTGTTCAATACGGTTGCGGAAGCCGTACGTGCCACTGGCGCCAACGCCGCATGCATCTTCGTGCCCGCCGCCTTCGCCGCGGATGCCATTCTGGAGGACGCAGCGGCCGGTTTGGACGTCATCGTCTGCCTGACCGAGGGGATTCCCGTTCTGGACATGCTTCAAGTGATGCCGCGCGTGCGAGCGGCGGGATCGACCCTGATTGGGCCGAACTGTCCGGGCATCACCACGCCCGGCGCGGGCGTAAAGGTGGGTGTCATGCCCTGGTCGGTGCACTCGCCGGGCCCGGTGGGCGTGGTGAGTCGCAGCGGCACCCTGACCTACGAGGTCGTGCAGCATTTGACCGACCTGGGCGCCGGGCAGACCACCACCGTCGGGATTGGCGGCGACCCCATCATTGGCACGCGCTTCATTGACATCCTGGAAGCATTTGAGGCAGATCAGGAAACCAATGGAGTAGTCTTGTTGGGCGAGATTGGCGGTGACGATGAGGAACGAGCAGCCACGTTTGTATGCGAACGAATGACGAAGCCTGTCACTTCGTTCATCGCCGGGAAAACCGCGCCCCCCGAACGCCGGATGGGGCACGCGGGCGCCATTGTGTCAGGCACGTCCGGCAGTGCGACCGCGAAAGAATCCGCGCTGCGGGCGGCTGGTGTGCTGGTCGGCGAAACACCTGAGCACGCCGCCCGCCTGCTGGTAGACCGATTGCGATAGGTAGGGGAGCGTCCGGCTGGTGATAATGAACGAAGCAACGGAAATCCTGGAGCAGACTTGGTCGACCAACGTGGCGACCCAATGCGGCCGCTGGCCAGTGACCACGCGATGACGGAAAACGCTCTGTCGTGGATGATTGGTGGTCCCGCCCTAACCGGCGGTGTCAACAGTTCGGCGGAAGTCTTCGCCAAGGCCTGCGTCAGGGCCGGTCTCTTCGTGTTCTCGAATATCGAGTATCACTCCAACATCATGGGCCGCCACATCTCCTACCGCGTTCGCACCAGCGATGTACCGATCCACTCCCATGTGGAACACGTGGACCTGTTGCTGGCGTTGGACGCGGAGACCTTGTTTGGCACGCCCGGGTACCAGGACTACCAGCGGCATGGCGGGCATTTGCACCGCATGGCGCCCGACGGCGTGGTGATCGTGGACTCAAAAGCCAAGATTGACCATTCAGCGATTGAACGGGACGACATTCATGTCGTGGCCCTCTCCTACGACGACGTGGTACGGGAGTCGGTCGAGGAGTTGGGCGTCGTCTACAACGCCCGTCGGCACAGCGTGATGCGCAATATGGTGCCGATCGGCGCCAGTTGCGCCCTTCTGGACTTCGACATTAGTCACGTCGTGTCCCTCGTAGCTGAAGTGCTCCCTGCGCGCCATCAGGACATGGTGGAGATGAACCGCCACGTCTTGCTTCACGCTGCAGAACAGACGCGTCGTGAATACGCCAAGGAAGAGTTTCACGTGACCCTGCGGCCGCGTCCCGAGCGGAACGGCCACATGCTCATCAAGGGCGTCGACGCGGTGGGGCTCGCGAAGATCCACGCCGGCTGCGGGTTCCAGACGTACTACCCAATTGCTCCCGCGTCGGACGAAAGCGTGATGCTGGAGCGTCACCAGACGAGCTATCCCATCGTCGTTTTGCAGGCCGAAGACGAGATCGCTTCAATGAACATGGCGGTCGGCGCGGCTCACGCCGGGGTCCGAGCGGCGACTTCAACGGCCGGCCCCGGCTTCAGCCTAATGGCCGAAGGGCTCGGCTTCGCGTCGATTACCGAAGCTGCGGGCCCGGTCGTTATCCTCTGGCAGCGCGGAGGCCCGAGCACGGGGCTTCCAACTCGCCAGTCGCAGCAGGACTTGCGCTTCGCCCTTCAGCCCGCCCACGGCGAGTTTCCCCATATCGTTGTCGCACCCGGCGACACGCGCGAAGCCGCGCGCGTCACCCACATGGCGTTCAACTGGGGGGATCGCTACCAGATGCCGGTTGTCGTGCTGGCGGACAAGTTCATTGCCAATTCGCTGGTCACGCTTGACGACCTGGGACTGGACGGGCTCCCAGTCGACCGCGGCGAGTACTGGACGTTGGAAATGAACGGCACGGAACCCTACCGGCGCCATCGCCTGACCGAATCCGGGATCAGCCCGCGTGCGGTTTTCGGAACACCGGGCGGCCAGTATGTGACCACGAGCGACGAGCACACGGAGCGGGGCCGCATCGATGAGCAGATCGAGAACCGCATGGCGCAAATGGAAAAGCGCATGCAGAAGCTGGATCTGGCCGCCAGCGAGATCCCGTCGGAGTGGCAGTACGAACTCGTAGGTCCCGAGGACGCCGACGTAACGATCGTGGGCTGGGGCTCAACGCGCGGACCGATTCTGGACGCATTGCCCGCGCTGGCCTCCGAGCACGGTATTACGGCCAACTTCCTGCAGATCCGTCTCTTGCGGCCCTTCCCGGCCGAGGTTGTCCATCAAACGCTCAACCGCGCCCGGCGCGTGGTGTTGGTGGAGGACAATTACATGGGGCAGTTGGGAATGCTCATCGCCGAGCAGACGGGGATTAAGCTTGAACGGATGGCGCTGAAATACGACGGCCGCCCGTTCTCGCAAGACGAAGTTGTTGAAGCTGTCTGTGAGCACCACCAGGCCGACATTGGCCGACTGGTGCTCTCCCACCCGTAGGAAGGGCATGGAGCCACGTGGTAGTCGCTGATACCGAACGATTGACGGCCAAGACCTTTGGGGTTGACGATTCGCACCCGGACTGGTGCGGCGGCTGTGGTGACTTCGGAATCCTCAGCGCCGTCAAGCAGGCCCTGGCGAAGCTCGGCCGGCCGCCACATGAAGTGGCCGTAATCTCGGGCATTGGCTGCTCCGGCAAGATCCCGCATTACATCAACGCCTACGGCCTGCACACCCTTCACGGTCGGGCGCTGAACGTTGCGACCGGGGTGAAGCTGGCCAATCAGAACCTGGAAGTCCTGGTCGCGGGGGGTGACGGCGACGGCTATGGGATTGGCGCCGGGTACTTCGTAAATTCGGGCCGACGCAATGTCGACCTTACCTACCTCGTCCACAATAACGGGGTCTATGGCCTTACCAAGGGCCAGGCCGCTCCCACCATGCGTCGCGGCCAGAAGACCAAGGGCATGGCCGAGCCAGCGATCCAAGAGAGTGTGAACCCCATCGGTTTGGCCATCGCGTCGGGTTACACCTTCATTGCCCGCGGCTACGCGATGGCGCAGCCGGACCTCGTGAGCCTGATCGTGCAAGCCGTGCAGCATCGCGGAACCGCTCTCATCGACATCCTGCAGCCGTGTCCGATCTATAACGACCTGATGACGATAGATTTCTTTCGCGGCCGAGACATCGGACACAACCGCACCTACCGGCTGGCGGACGAAGGCTTCGACGGTCGGGTGCATGACCCGAGCAACCAAGACGAGATCGTTGCCAAGCAGCAGGCCGCGATTGCGAAGTCGTTCGAGTGGGGTGACAGGATTCCCACGGGGGTGCTCTATCAACTCGACTCCCCGACCTACGATGATGAACTCGCCAATCGCCTGCCCGACCTAGCAAGCAGTAGCCTGCTGGACCTTGCGGCGCCAGGACAGGACATCTCGCGGCTGCAAGACGCCTACCGCTAACGCACGGCCCCTAAATTACCTTTTGAGGGCCAGTTTGCATCTAGCAGCGGGCTAGTTCCCGGGCGGCGCAGGTGGGCTGGTACCTGTGCCAGACTCGCTTGAGCCCCCGTAGCTCAGTGGATCAGAGCGACGGCCTTCTAAGCCGTGGGTCGCAGGTTCGAGTCCTGCCGGGGGCGCCGCCGCACATTCGGCACGCCGGACAATGGCGGTGGCCAACCCATCGAAGATCCAAGCATGGATGGGGTACAGAACGTACCAATAGGCCAGTCCGGCCAATCCCTTGGGGATGAACGCCGCCGTCTGCTCCATGGCGGTCGTTCTGTCGTGGGCTTCCACCAGGCGAAATTGAAGCCAGGCGCGTCCGGGAAGTTTCATTTCGGCTCGCAAGCGAATCAGGCGATCGGCTTGCAGATCCTCCACCCGCCAGAAGTCCAACGCATCGCCGATGCGCAGCTCATCGGGATGGCGTCGCCCCCGACGCAGACCTACGCCGCCGAGCAGCCGGTCCAGCATGACGCGCAGGCGCCAGGTCCAGTTGGCGAAGTACCAACCTCGCGACGCGCCCAAACCGGTGAGTACGCAGTAGACATCCCTGGCCGGGGCTTTAACGGTGCGGTTGCGGCGCTCGACGATCATCCCCTGATGTGTTTCCAGGCGGACAGGTTGTCCCCGCACCGCGCTCGCGCCGCCGGCGTCGCTCCACGACGTGTGAATGCGCCCCTGGTCGAGATCCCGAACAACGTCGGCGATAGCTGACGCATAGTCGCGGGGCTCGATTCGCGGAAACAGCTCGCGCGCACGACTGTTGGTCACGACAACGTCGTTACGGAGACCTTCGACGAGCGGCGCGGCGAATCCGGTTGCGATGGGAGTGATCCAGTGAACCCAGTAGGACGACAAGCGGGGCGACAGGACAGGGACCGGCACGAGCAGCCTCCGGAGACCACGCGCCCTGGCATAGCCCAGAATCAGGCCTCGATACGTCGTCACCTCCTTTCCGCCAATCTCGATGGTGCGGCTCGAGGCATCTGGAATCTGAAGGGCCGATACCAGGTAGTCCAGTACATCATCAACAGCGATTGGTTGAATGCGTGAGTAAATCCACTTCGGGCAGATCATGATCGGCAGACGCTCCACGAGGTATCGAATCATCTCGAAGGAGATGCTGCCCGATCCGACGATCACGGCAGCCCTGAACTCGAGCACCGGTACGCCGCCCTCGCGAAGTGCGCGTCCGGTCTCCTGGCGAGAGCGCAGGTGCGGCGAAAGATTGGCCTCTGCGTCGCCCAGGCCACCCAGGTAAATGATGCGTCGGACACCCGATCGCCCGGCGGCCCTGCCGAAGACGCGCGCGGCTTGGACGTCCAGTTCGTGAAAGGAGGAGCCCCGGGACATGCTGTGAATCAGGTAGTAGGCCGTATCCACACCCTCCATCGCCTTCGAGATGTCGTTAGGTCTAAGAGCGTCACCGACCGCACTTTCGACCTGGTGTGACCAAGAGCGCGAGCGCGCGCGGGCCGGACTGCGGACCAGGACGCGAACCCGGCAACCTTCGTTGATTAGCCGAGGGACCAGTCGTCCGCCGATGTAGCCGGTTGCTCCGGTGACCAGGATCACTTCGGGTCGGTTCACGAGATTCCTTGATGTGACGTCATCGTAAACGCCCGAAGTCAAGGCGCATTGTGTGAACTGACACGGTGGACAAGCACATCCAGATGCGGCCGACCTGATGCCCAGCCTGGCGCCGTCGCCAGGTTGTCCCGCCAGCTACTCGATTACCAAGGCTTGGCTTGCACGCTCGTAGTCGGTGAGGACGTCCCGGCCCTTATCGGTCACCACGACAAGGTCCTCGATGTGGTAGCCGGCGACGCCCGGGTCAAGGTAGGCCGGTTCGATGCAAATCACCATTCCCGGCTGCAGCAGTTCGTCCGTGGTGGGTTTGAGCATGGGATATTCGTGAAGGCCCAGACCCAGCCCGTGGCCGATGTGGGCCATCTGAAACGGCAGGCCGACCTTTCGGTACGCGGCGCGGCAGCTGAAGAACAGATCGCCCACATGCAATCCGGGTCGAATCGCCTCGAGCGTGTCCACGTGCGCCTGGTAGAGCCGGTTGTAGATGTCGCGCTGGCGTGGCGTTGGACTTCCGACAAACGCCGTTCGTGCCAGATCCGACCAGTAGCCGATGAAATTGCCTGCGACATCGGTATGCAGCACCTGCCCGGCTTCCAGGCGCGTGTCGCCGGGGCGCGCGTGCCATTCGAACGACCGGGCTCCAGTGCCGAGGAACATGAAATTTAGGACGTCGGCCCCGGCCGCGGTCACACCGGCGGTGATGTCGTCCGCGACCTTCTTTTCAGGTTCGCCGATGGATGCTCGTTCGAAGGCTCCGCGAATCGAACGTTCGGTGGCGCGGCCGGCCCTGGCAAGGGCATCGATTTCCTCCGGGGTCTTGATCATCCTGGCTCGATCCATCAGACCACCGCAGTCAACCAGCGTTGCTGCCGGGATCCGCTCGCGTAACTGGTTGACATAACCGGCTGGTAAGGAATGGACCTCAATGCCAAGTCGTCCCCTGGAAAGGCCTTCTTCGGCAATGACGTCCGCCAGGAGATCCACGGGCGAGGTCACGAACTCCGTATAGCTACGCATGTCCTCGATTCGGCAGTCATCCCGGCAGGCGACGTCTTCGCCCTTGCAGACGACGATCGTCGGTTCACCGTCCGCCGGCCACAGGAGCAGCGCCAGCCGATCGGGAATGAGGCGCTGCATAACCATGCGGGCGCCAGAGAGGTAGGAGACGTTTTCCAGCGAATTGGCGACAACCGCGTCAAGCCCCGACTCGGCCAAGAGAGATTCGAAGCGCGCAAGGTTCACGTCACGATGCTCCTTCGAGAGCCTGGCCCGACGGCCCCGGCGGTGATGGCCGCTCCAGGGGACGATCGTTGTCGTTGGTCGGTCCGTCTCCGGACTGGGCGCTGCGATGGTCGGCACGCAGCTTCCAGTCGTCGCGAAGTATGCCGTAGTAGACAAGGTCTACATGTTCACCCCACATCTTCCAATGCTCCCGGAGCACGGCTTCACGGGTCATGCCCAGTCGTTCCATGACGCGCCAGGACCTCCGGTTGTCGACATGCGCGCGTGCGTAAACCTTATGCAGGGAAAGTGCCTGGAAGCCCCAGTCAACTACGGCCCGCGTGGCCTCGGTGGCCAGACCGCGCCCCCACCAGCGCCGGCCCAGCAGATAGCCCAATTCTGCGACTTCGTGCTCGGGATTCACGTGCAAGCTGAGGCCTCCGATGACCCGCAGCCCATACACCATGGCGAACTCAGCATCCCGGGACCAGTCGGTTCGAATCTGGCGATTGACGAAATCCAGCGCGTCCTCGCGCGTGTAGGGGTCGGGCAGCGGCCGAAACCGAGCGACCTCAGGATCGGATGCGTAGGCCCAGATGTCGTCGACATCGGTCGCTTCGAACGGCCGCAGCTGCAAACGCGCGGTTCGCAACACGACCGGCTTGTCTTGGCCACCGTTCATCTGTGCACCCCGGGTCGCATGTCGAGACTCAACGCGTAGCTCAACTCGCGCCATTTGCCGATCCGGTCCGTGGCTGAATGTTACGCGGACATCGGCTGGCCGTACTTGGACATGCGACACTCCCGCCGATGTCCACGGGAGGTGTGGCTGCCATGAAGATCGTGTCGGTTGAACGGATTCCGGTGGACGCCGGACACACGGAGCGCCCGGGTCGGCATATGCGGCGCAAGTGCGCGGACTGGTCGATCATCGAGGTGTGCAAGGTCACGGCCGACAACGGGCTGGTTGGCTGGGGCGAAACGGTCCCGCACTACACCTGGGGCCGGGTGTCAGACGAGGCCGCCGACAGGGCAATTGGGCGTAATCCGGCCGAACTGATGTGGGACGACGGCTTGGGGGCTGGCTTGCAGCAAGCGCTGTTTGATCTGGCCGGCAAGGGCCTAGGGGTTCCGGCGTATCGCCTGCTTGGCCACAAGGTGCGCGACTGGTGCCCGATCGCCTGGTGGTGCTGGGACATGCCGGCGAACGAGTGGGTGGGTGAGACGCAGGACGCCGTGGCGGCCGGATACGCCAGCTTCAAGCTGAAGGCGCGACCCTGGCACGACCTGCTCGCGGCGACGCAGGCGATCAGCGAGGCAACGCCGGACCACTGCGTGTTCGACCTGGACTTCAACAGCCTGCTGGTGTCGGCGGGGCAGGCGCAGCACGTCCTGGCTGACCTGGAGATGTTTCCGAAGGTGCACTTCTTCGAGACACCGATTCCGCAGCATGACGTGGAAGGCAATCGCTCGCTGCGGGCGAAGCTGCGGCGGCCGGTGGCCATGCACTTTGACAATCCACCGTTCCTGACAGCGGTCAAGGAGGGCGTTTGCGACGGCTGGGTGTTGAATCAGGGAGCGGCGCGCACCGTGCACCAGGCGGCACTGGCGGATGAGGCGAACATGCCGCTGTGGCTACAGCTTGTGGGCACGGGGATCACAACGGCGTTTACAGCTCACTTGGGCGCGGTGCTGCCGGCGGCTCAATGGCCGGCCATAACGTGCCTGAACACCTATCGGGACGATCTGATTCGAGAGCCGCTGGAGATCCGGCGCGGCCACATGCGGGTTCTGGAAACGCCGGGCTTGGGGATCGAGGTGGACGAGGACGTGTTGGAAAGGCTGCGACGGCCGGACGTTTCGCCGCACGAGTTGCCGCGAATGATTCACACCGTGCGGTGGCCCGACGGATCTTCGGCGGCGTACACGGAACACGACGACATGGAAGCGGACTTTCTGGCGGGCAGCCGGCCCGGATTTGAACGGGGCGTGTCCCTGACGACCGAAGAGGACGACGGGAGCCTGGCGTTTGACGAGCGGTGGCAGCACGTGCGGCAGGCCGGAATCCTGACGTGGTACGCGTAAGCCTCAACTTTACATAACGTACCATGAAGGATTAGCAGAGAGCCCAGCGGCGTGGAGTGAGCCGGCGCCAGCGAACGAGACCCGGACCGCTACGCCAGCGGCAGTTCGCCCAGTTGACGGTCAGCTTCGTCCACGTCCAACGATCCGTCCTGGACACCGCGCAGGATTTCGCGCACGCGAGCTTCGCGTTCGGCGGGCGTGCGTTGGGCTGACGCCGCACTAGCGCGGCGAGCCGCGGCGGGATGTCGCCGGGTGCGCCGATGAGCGTGGCGGCGGGCACGACGAACCCGCCGCGCTACCTGGCGCGTGTGACGGTCGACTTCGCGGCGGACGCGAGTCGACACGCGTTCGCCCAGATCGCCGAGATCGAGGTCAGCACCGATTCCCGCCAGTTCGGCCCCAACATCGTCGAACGCAGCCTCCACCGCCGAGGCCATTTCGGTCATGGCGCGCTCAACGGCGACGCCGGCCTTGGCAAAGGCGTCGTCGAATTCTTCGTGTGTGTCCCAGGACGTGCCAACCTTTGCGGTAATCGGTCCCTCCGCGTGAATGCACATGCGCCCCTGGCCTGAACCCAGCGTTGCAACGACGCGCCGGTTGGAGCGTTCGATGATCTGGAAACTTGAGTCCAGCGAAGGCGCATGGTTCTCCGACTCAAGCTCTAACCGCACCGAGGACTCGGGGTGGAGGCAGAGCCTGACCCGGCCTTCGACCTGAGCCTTCCACACGTAGTCGTCCGTGAGTTTCCCATCCAGCACCAGGTTTCCCTGGACTGACGTGGCGCAAAACCCTCCGGTCAGGTTGGCGACGCGGACGTGGCCAATCACTTTGCCTAACCGAACTGCACCCGACACTTGCCGGATGGCGAGGTTGCCGTTGACCTGCGCAATGTCCACTTCCGCAAGGTCGGCAAGCTTCACATCCCCGCGGAGCGGCGAGCCGCCGGTGGCGTAGAGCTTCCGCGCTCCCTGGACACTCAGCGGGCCGTTGATCGGCCCGGTCAGGTCAATATCACCGGCCACGTCTCGCGTCTGCAGCGGACCGTTGACGGCGCTGAGCAGGAGATCGCGCTCAATGCCTTGCAGGCGCAGCGGCCCATTGACATCACCGAGTTCGAGGCGTCCGCCAGCGGGAACCTGGACCGTCGACATTTCGCTCAGGCTTATCGTCGTGGAATCGTCGTGCCTGGCGATGCCGACCCCACCGAGGCTCTCCACGATCCCAAAGGCGGACGCGGAGCCTCGGACCTCAAGCGGCCAACGCGCGCCCTTGAGAATGATTGTTCCGGTTCCATCGAACTGCACGCTGTCCATCAGAACTCCTCGCTCGCGGCGAGCGCCGCCTTCGGTCGGCTTTCAAGGGAGAGAAGGAGCGCGGGGTCATTCGGCATGTCTTCAGCCTGCGTTTGTGCGGGCGGCCTTGGCGCGCTCGTTCCCCGGCCCGCCGGCCTACACATGGCGGGCCGCTTCATCGATGTCGATCTCGCCGCGCCGGAGCGCTTCGAGGGTGCGCCGGCGGTCTTGCGGGGGATCCGACTGCTGACGAGCCAGCGCCTCGGCTACGGCGTCCAGTCGTCCCCGGACAGTGGGGTAGGAAACACCCAGTTCGGCTTCCACATCGCGTATGACGCCGCGGTTACGGACAAAGACCTCAACGAAGGCCAATTGGTGGGCGTCGAGCTCCACCAGACCGCCCGGCACAAAGCGCCCCTCGATGGCGATGGCGCAGGACGGACACTCGATACGAGTCACGATCGGAGGCTCCGCGCACAGCGGGCAGGCGGACGGCAGCTGATGTGGCATGAGATTGATTTCATTGAGTTAGATTCACGAATATTAATATCTCAGATGAATTGTTTCAAGTTTTTTCTGTCAGAATTTCCTTTCAATCCAGATCTTTACATAACGCACAGAATGCAGGGTCGGAAAGTCGGCGTGCCTCTGGCGGATGCGCGAGGCGCCGGAGTGCGACCGGACTGCGTCCAAGGCACTGCCCAAGGGTATAAACCCGAGAGAGTCGATGGCGATGGCGGTTGGCACGCCACAGACGCAATCCACGCCAAGGGATCCGATGAGGTCGCCGCCCGCCGCTGGCGACACTCCTGCTTACCCAAACGGCGGCGCCGAGTGGCGATGACGTATCCGCTTGTGCGGAGCGCCGGGTGCGGTCGGAGCGCGCTCTGAGTTCCAGGTGAGCGTTGAGAACCGGCCCCGGAAGCCCCACGGCCGAAAGACGCTCGTCCGTCAACGCCGTTGGCGGCCTGACTGGCTGGACCTTGAGCTTATTATAGAACTAATACACATTAGTTCTATAACTTGGATCTTGGGGCGCCGGGAGGCGTGGATTGGATCTCCGCACAGCGCGAAGGTCCTGACAGACCCTGAAGATCGCTGCTACGTGCGGCGTATTGCATCCCTCTCCAGTGAACCGCGGAACGGGTGTGTCGTCGGCACCCCGGTAACGGCCGCGTGACCAGGACTCGGCCATGGGCCTTCGACATACGAGTCCCTTGTCCTGCCTGCACGCTCGACCTGGACGATGTGTCGTTCGCGACGTCTTGAAGAAGACGAGCCTGAATTCCGAGGGAATTCGCGAAATGCCGCGAGGTACCGAGTGGTCCTACTGGTTCGAAAAGTCTCGTGACAGAGATGGCGGGGCGCGGTAGATTCAAAGTTCCCACTGTGTCGTGGGAGTACCGGTGGTGCATAGGTGATTCCGGATTGGAGTCCATGAGCCCGACCTTGCAGACCGCAACGACAGACTTTTTGGGTGCCATGCGTGCCAAGTCTCCGAGCACGAGGGCGACCTACGGGACGGGATTGCGGCGTTTTTTGGCCTGGCGCGGTACCGAGACGTCGCTAGATGAGCTGGACGACGGCGTGCTCGAGCGGTTTTACCTGGAGTTGGTGGATGAGTTTGGACGCGAACGGCAGGCGACGATTTCGACCTACCTGGCAGCGGTGCGCGCATTTTTGAGGCATTGCCTGCGTTCCGGCGTATTGGATGGCGTGGAACTCGAACGGGCGGTTGAGCGATTGCGTGCAGTTCGCGACAAGCCCGGGTATCGGACGCCGCGGGTTGAGAACGGGCTGGCGCTGATTGTTGATTATGTCAAGAACGAGTTGCCGGGACTGATTGCCGATTCAGCTTCGAAAGATGCCCGGCTCCGGGTCTATCGGGACCGCGCCTTGCTGCTGCTGCTGTTCACCACCGGCATGCGGCGGCGTGAGGCGGCTCGGCTGGACCGGAGAGACGTAGATGACGGGTGGGCGCAGCAGGCGCTGATTACGGG
>DAOUIX010000018.1:0-7178 GCA_034423235.1 Chloroflexota bacterium
CCGCCCGGCCAACCGGGTTGCCTGGCGGCGGCCTTCGGCGTTCAGCGGCACTCCCAGGTGCCCTTGCATCCGGCCCGTTCGATTCCACTCCGTCTCGCCGTGTCGCACGAGATACCAGGTACCCATGTTTGCGCGCCTACCAAAACGGTGCGCCGGTAAGCCCCGGCGACAGCTGAATCAGAATAAGTCCGGCCAGCAGGATCGCTACTTCCGCAACCTCGTTGGTAGCGCCGTAGGTGTCCCCGGTCATGCCGCCCAGCAAGCGTAAGGACCAGAGTCCAAGCCCCAGGGCGACGACAGTTGCGACGACAAGCAACAGCAGCCCGGCGATCCCGAACAACAGCCCACCCGCCACTGCGGCCGTCAGCAGCGCGAACGCAAACTGACGCCAGCCGGCGCCAGCCTGGAACGCCGTTCCGAGCCCCTGAGTTCGCGCGTAAGGAAAAACGGACATTGCGGCGACCATGGCAAAGCGCGAATAACAGGGAAAGAGAAACAGCAGGCCAAGCCTTTCGGCTTCCGGGATGCCGACCAGCAGCGTCCACTTCAGCAACAACAGGCAGGCACCGCCGATCGCGGCGAAGGCCCCAACGTGCGAATCCCGAAGAATGTCGAGGCGCGACTCCCGATCGCGGCCGCCCAGGAGTCCGTCGCAGGTGTCCAGGAAGCCCTCGGTATGCAGGGCGCGGGTAAGCACCAGCATGGCCGCGACCAGCAGCGCGCCAACCACTGGCAGCGGCAGAACCTGGCGAGCAGCTATGTCGAGCCCGGCTAGCAGTCCGCCGATTCCCAGGCCGACCAGCGGGAAATAGGCCCGCGCGGGAGCCATCGGCCCGGCGTGGGCGGGCGACACCGGCACGATCGTCAAGAAGCCGATGGCCAGCCGCAGACTTCTCATGCCGAGACTTCCGCGGAACCCTCCGCCTCCCGGTCCGACACTCCCGCCTCTTCGAACGTGGCCATGTCGGACAGGCAGGCCGCGGCGACTTCAACCAGGCTGGTCGCCAGCAGGGCGCCCGTGCCTTCGCCCAATCGCATGTCCAGATCCAGCAGGGGCTGCAGACCCAGGTGCCGCAGCGCGACCCGGTGACCCGGCTCGGCCGAGCGGTGGCCAGCGATCAGGTAATCCAGGACCGTTGGGCAAAGGCTGTGGGCGATCAGTGCCGCGGCGCCGGAGACGAAGCCGTCGAGCACCACGGCACGCCGAGCCAGCGCCCCGCCGAGTACCACGCCCGCCAGCACGCCGATCTCGAAGCCACCAACCGTGCGCAGAACATCCACCCCATCAGCGGCGTCCGGCCGATTCACATCCAGCGCGCGTTCCACGCAGGCGATCTTGTGCTGGAGTTCAGGGTCGGATCGACCCGTGCCCCGCCCGGTGGTCAACCGCGGTGGCGTCCCGGTCAGTGCTGCCGTAACGGCGCTGGCGGCCGTGGTGTTGCCGATGCCCATGTCACCCGTGACGATGATGTGCGCACCGTTTTCGGTGGCGTCCTGGGCGAAGCCGACTCCGGCCGCAATGCAGGCTTCAGCCTGTTCACGAGTCATGGCCGGCCCTTGCATCATGTCGCGGGTGCCGCGTCCAGCCGAGGCGACGCGCAGATCCGGATGCACCGGCAGCGGCGTAGCCACGCCGGCATCGACGATGATCAGATTCGCGCCGCGGGCACGCGCCATCACGCTGACTGCCGCCCCACCGTCCAGGAAGTTCAGCACCATCTGGGCGGTGACCGCCTGGGGATATCCGGTCACGCCCTGCGCGACCACCCCGTGGTCCGCGGCGGCAACAATTAAGGTGGTGTCTCGAGCAATTGGACGCTCGGTTCCGAAGATCCCGGCCAGCTGAATCGATACCTGTTCCAGCCGGCCCAAACTGCCCGGCGGCTTGGTCAACCGCCGCTGACGCCGCATCGCCGCTTCCTTCGCCTGGCGGTCAGCCGGGCGAATGCTGGCGACGATGTCGTCGAGCGACACCTCTAGAACTCAATCCCCCGTTGCGCCCGAATGCCCTGCTCGCGGTACGGATGCTTGATCATCTTCATCTCGGTCACGAGGTCCGCGCAGTCAATCAGTTCCTGCGGCGCATACCGGCCGGTGATGATCACGTGCAACGGTGCCGGCCGCGCCTTCAGCGTCTCCACCACGTCCTCCACCGGCACCCATCCGTAGTGCATGGCGTAGGTGAACTCGTCCAGCACGATAATGTCTTCGTCACCCTTCAGAATCGCCTCTTTGCAGTGACCCCACTGCTCCACCGCCAGCGCCGCCGTCCGGTCCATGTCCTTGGACAGCCAGGTAAATCCATCGCCCAGCGCCTCGATGGGAATGTCCAGCCGCATCGCCGCCCGGTGCTCCCCGAACGTGGCAGTGGTGTGCTTGATGAACTGGAACATCCGGATCTTGAAGTCGCGACCCCAGGCCCGAAAGATCACCCCCAGCGCGGCGGTGGTCTTGCCCTTGCCCTCGCCCGTATTCACGATCACCAGGCCGTGCCGGCGACGAGGACGTTTGGGAACGTCGGCGGGTCGTGTCTGAGGATCTCTGGCATTCATGACCTAGCTGCTCCTCGGGGTTGCTGGGCTAGCTTTCGCGTGTCGGTAGTGGACGGAATCGCGGCCGTTGGCGCTGGCCGCGCCCGCTGCACCGTTCTCGTCGGCCGGGGCGATAAGGCTGACCACCAGCGAACCGGTCACGGGGTCCGGGTAAACCGCTGATCGAACCCCAAATGCAGCCTCAATGATGTCCGGCGCCAACACCTCCGCGGGCGTCCCGTCGGCAAGCACCCGTCCTTCACTGAGCAGCACCAGGCGATCGCAGTAGCGCGCCGCCATGCCGAGATCATGAATGGCGGCCACGGCTGTCAACCCCTCGTCCACCAATCGGCGCACGAGATCCAGCACCCTCAGCTTGTGCAGCACATCCAGGTTGGCCGTTGGTTCGTCCAGCAGCAGCACGCGCGGCTGCTGGGCCAGGGCGCGTGAGACGAATACCCGCTGACGCTCGCCCCCTGACAACGTGTCGAGGGTCCGCTCGGCGAACTCATCGGTCTCGGTGAGGCGCATCGCCTCGTGGGCGATCTGCTCGTCGGCCGCGCCCTCGATCTGGAAGCGGCCCAGGTGCGGGTACCGACCCATCAGCACCAGCTCTCGAGCGGTGAACCCGTGCGTATACGGAGCAATCTGTGGAACCAGGGCCATCCTGGCCGCCACGTCCCGGGCTGGCATGGAGTCCAGTTCCTCGCCCTCCAGCCAGACCGCGCCCTCCTGCGGTCGCAGCACGCCCGCAATGGCGCGGAGAAGTGTTGACTTCCCCGCGCCATTCGGACCGATCAGACCGACCAGTTGACCCTGGTCCGCGTGCAGCCGCACGCGCTTGAGCAGCGCCTTCGCCTCGACCCGGAAGCCGAGTTCGTCCGCCCGGATAGACGCCGTTCGCTCGGTCTGCATCGTCAACTACTCCGCCAGGCTGAAGGGCGGGCTCTCGGAGTCGCCCAACTCGTCCGGCCACAGAATGCGCGCCAGATCTTCGGCCCCGCGAATGTTCCAGTAGGACAGCGTGGTGAAGTGCTTGCTCTCAACCACGTAGATGGCCTCGTTCTTGACCGCCGGTAGCTCAGCCAGCGCCTCATTGTCCAGCAGGCTCTGCCTGAACTCGTTGGCCCCAAACTCGATGGGCTGCGCAATCACGATCACCTCCGGGTTCATGGCGATCACGCCTTCCAGGCTCGTGGTCTGGTTGCCCTCGATCCCGGCCTCGGCCGCGACGTTCAGGCCGCCGGCCGCCGTGATGACGCCGCCCTCGGTGGAGTCCTTGCCGGCCGTCCAGATCTTGTCGCCGTACTGCGTGAGCGCAAGCACGCGAGGCTGTTCCTCAACCGCGCCGGTCACGCCGATCAGGCTCTCGTATCGCTCTCGAACCTCGGCGGCGAACTCAACCGCGCGCTTCTCTTCACCGTAGATGTAGCCCATCAACAGGATGTTGTTTATCCGGGACTCCGGACCCTGCTTGAGCTCGGTCTGGATCACCGGGATTCCGGCCTTGGACAGAGCCGCAATCCCGTCAGCCGAGAAAAACGGGCTGGTCACGATGATGTCCGGCTCCTGGGCAATGATCGTCTCCGGGTCGCGGGTGATCTCGGCCTTCTCCTGCAGCAGGTCCGCGACGTTGGAGTAGGTGATGTTCTTCGACGAACTGCCGACCGCGACAAGTCGATCGATCGGGACGATGGCCAGCGTCATCTCGTCGTGGCCCACCGACGCCGTGATGATGCTGAGCGGCTTGGCGGGAATGCTGACGACGCCGTTCAGCCCCTCCACCTCGCGTGGCCAGCCGAAGTTGCTCGGGTCGACAATCCCCCGCACGTCTTGAAACGCCTCGGCGAAGGCCGGAGCGGCAGGAGTGGCTTCCTCAGTCGGAGCCGGCTCAGGCGTAGCTTCTGGCGTTGCCGCTGCGGTTGCCTCAGGCGTGGCCTCAGGGGTTGGCTCGGGCGTGGCCTCGGGAGTTGGCTCAGGTGTCGGCGTGGGCTCCTGCGTGGGAGCCGGAGTCGCCGTCGGGCTGGCTGTGGGCTGTGCGGTCGCAGCCGGCGTTGGCTCGACCGTGGCCTCCGGTGTCGGCTGTGCCGTCGCGGTCGGCGCCGGCGTCGACTCTGCACGCACGACCTGCGGCGTTGCGGCCGGCGGCGGCGCAGGCGGTGGGACGTCGTCTTCCGGCCCGCAGGCCGCGAACACGAGGGCGAAGACTGCAATTAGCAGGGGTAGAAGGGCCAGACGGCCAAGTCGTTGCATTGAAACGAGAAGTCCTTTCTGGGGGCCGCGTGACAAGGTCTGTCGGCCCCGTGGTCGCAAGAGCGAGTGGTTGATTCACGGCTGCTGATTTGAGAATTGGCGCTACGACACTGCGGGGCCTTTCAGGTGCCCGCGGGTCGGCATGCGCTGCGCACGAGGCGGGTCTGGTCGATTGATCCGGAGAGATTCCGAGTTCCAGGGCAGGGTGTCCGCTCCCGGATTCAGGATCCGACGGGCGTCGGGACATCGAAGCCGCAGTCGACGCCCAGGCCTGAGAAAGCCCGCAGGCTCCAGCGGGTCCGACCGGGAGGCCCTGACGCTTCCACGACTGCCAATCTTCACTACAGCTCGATTCCCAGTTGGGCCTTGATGCCCTGGTCCCGATAGGGGTGTTTGACGACCTCCATCTCGGTGACAACGTCGGCGAAATCAATAAGGTCTTGCGGGGCGTAGCGGCCGGTGATGATGACGTGCATGCCCGGCCGTCGACGCTTCAGTGTGGTCGTGACGTCCGCAACTGATATCCACCCGAAGTGCAGCGGATAAGTGAACTCATCCAGAACAACAATGTCTTCGTCACCGTTTTCCAGCGTGGCCTTACAGCGCTGCCATTGGCTCACGGCCAACGCGCGAGCCTGATCGAGGTCCTTCGATCGGCGAGTGCAACCGTTGCCGCGGGCTTCAATTGGAATCTCCAGCCTTCGCGCCGCGCGGTGCTCCCCAAAGCTGGCGTTCGTGTTCTTGATGAACTGGAACATTCGGCTACGCAAATTGCAGCCCCAGGCTCGAAGCATGACCCCGAGCGCCGCCGTCGTCTTGCCTTTGCCCAGTCCCGTATTGATGACCACCAGGCCACGCAAGTCCTCGGGCTCACCTGCCTGGCGTTCGTAACCGGGACTTATTTCCAGCCCGGAACCGGGCAGCTTGCCGTTCCCTTGGTGAGTGAAGGCCTGGGGTCCGCAAGTACCTGGTGAGCCCTCGTCCAGCCGTGCCGCGGTTGCTTGAAGCACTGAGGTGTGTCTCACAGCGCGTAGGCCTGACGCTTGTTCCGAATCAGCAACAAGACGAAGAACGGCGCGCCCACAAAGGCCGTCAGCACCCCGACCCGAAACTCCGCCGGCTGAATAATCGTCCGCGCAAACGTGTCGGCCAGGATCACGAACACGGCCCCCGCCAGCGCGCTCAGCGGGATCAGCACCCGGTGATCCGGCCCCAGCACCAGCCGCAGGATGTGCGGCGTGACAAGCCCTACGAACGCGATGGTTCCGCTCACGGCTACGGCTGCGCCCGTCGCCAGGGCGGCGGCCGCCAGCAGCGCGACGCGCGTGACGCCCACTCGGACGCCCAGGGCCCGCGCTTCGTCGTCGCCCAGCATCAGCAGATTGAGGTCGCGTGCGCGCACCAGGATCACGACCGCGGCGCCCACGATCAGCGGCGCCGAGATGTGCACGTGCTCCCAGGATCTTGAATCCAGGCCGCCGGCCAGCCAGAACAGGATCTCGCGCAGCGCCTCGTTGTCGGGCAGCAAAATGATGAACGCGGAGATCACCGCCCCCAGAAACGCGTTCACCGCCACGCCAGCCAGCAACAGCGTGGCCATCGAGAAATGCCCGCCAACGGCGGCAATGCCGTAGACCAGCAACGTCGCCGCCACGGCGCCCACGAAAGCAAACGACGGCAGCGCCAGGAAAAATAGCCCGGTCAAGCCCGTCGCAATTGCAATGACCGCGCCCAGCGCCCCGCCCGCCGAGACCCCGATGATTCCCGGATCGGCCATCGGGTTTCGGAACAGCCCCTGCATCGTCGCCCCGGCCACCGCCAGTGCCATTCCGACAAAGGCGCCCACCAGGATTCGAGGCAGCCTGATCTGTTCGATCACCAGGTGCTCGGTACGGCCGACCTCGGCAACGTCCATGCCGACGAACGACAGCACGACCGCCGCCACGTGACCCGTCGGGATCTCCACCGGCCCAAGGCTCAGCGAGATCAGCGAGGTCAGCAGCACCAGCCCGCCGAGCAGCACACCGCCAACGGCGAGGCGAACGGAAATGCCGGCCTGGCGGAATTGACGCATCGACGTCGGTCGAGCGGCCTCTCGCAAGTCCTGCCTCCAGCGAATCTCCGCTGAAAGCCAAGGCCTTCGAGTTGCCAGGTCCTGTGACCTGACGCCCGAGGAACCCTCTCTTAAAGCGGAGAGCGGTCACCTCTCGTTCAGGCAGGTCTCCTGGCTTACGGGCTTAGGTTTGTCGCCGGTCCCTTCCCATCGATCCCTCGACAGTGGACCCCGGCTCCGAAATCCCGCTTACAGTGGCGCTACCGTGGCGGATTCTCACCGCCTTCCCTATTCTCCCTGGGACGGGCACCTGAACGAACGATGCGTAACTGTGATCAATC
>DAOUIX010000019.1:0-7976 GCA_034423235.1 Chloroflexota bacterium
GGTGAGCGCAGGCGGGGACGGAGGTTGGGCTCGGTTTGGGATGTGTTCAGTCGATGAGGGCAATGTGTTCAGTTTTGAGGCGAATGTGTTCAGTTTTTGGCCCGATGTGTTCACTTTCCGGCTGAATGTGTTCACTTTTGAGGGCAAGGTGTTCAGTATTCGGCGGAACGCGGCCCCCTCACGATCCCCCTTCGACAGGCTCTTCGGCAGTCTCAGGGCAGGTCTCCGGGGACGCCGGGATGACGGGGATGTGTCCACTCTGTTGGGCCAATGTGTCCAGTTCTGGGCCTGATGTGTCCACTTTTCGGCCGAATGTGTCCAGTTTTCGGCCCGATGTGTCCACTTTGGCGAGGGAGGTGTCCAGTGAGGAAGGAGCGGGCGAGCGGTCGAATTCGTGTGATACGTTCATTCTGATGCCCGACCCCGCCGGAGCGTCGCCGCATGAGCGCCGAAGCGTGGACGATCTTGGGCACGGGCGGGGCCCTGTTTGTTGGTTTAGCTGGCTTGGTCATAGCGATATGGCGCAGCCTTGAATCTCGTCTCGATCTCATGGCTCAGCAGAATGCTGCCGCCTTGCGCGATCTGCGTGCAGACCACGGCGCCCGCTTTGACAGGGTGGAAACACGCCTCGACCGGCTCGAGGCCCGCCAATTCGAAATGGCGCAGTCTCTCGCTCGCCTCGGTGAACCAGTGCCAGATCCAACCGCCGGAGATCCAGATCCTTGACGCTTGAGACCGCCGATCTCCTAGCCATCGCCGGAATCGTCTTAGGTTCCACGCTTGCCGTGGTCGGCGGCGCATTGGCCTGGCTTCGGGCCGACATCGCAGCGTTGAACGACAGCCTGCGTGCTACCGGTACAAAGGTCGACGCGTTGATCCAGGTCATCCTCGCCGGAGCTCGGGCACGGGACTCGAATGCCGACTTGCCGGGGCCCAACCGCGCCGGTCCCGCCAAACTCGGGTACTCGTCTGAGCGAATCGAGTGACGATGCGGCTCAGAGACGCCTATCAAGCCCGTCGCTCGTGCTCGACACGGCCGCGGGTTGCTATGTCCTCATGAGCGCTGTTCTGATCCCGATTCTCGGAACCGTCATTGGCGCGGCTGGCGCCCTGGCCGCCCTGATGGTGGCGCTGGCTGCCTGGCTTCGCGCCGACATCCGTGCCCTCGAAACCGACGTGCGTGCGGATATCCGCGCGCTGGATGGCCGGGTCAATGTGCTGGCCGAACGCATCAGCGAACTCGGCGAACGCGTCGCCCGCCTCGAAGCTCGCCCTGAATGACCGGGCCTCACTCAGGCGCTGGCCACGCAGATCTACGCTGCGCTCGCGCAGGCTCTTGGCGCGTTACCCAAGTTCGTGAAGCGGTCGTCGGCGGATTCGATGCTGACGAAGTGGACGGCTCTACGTAGCTTGGCCGCTGATCATCCAACCCGCCCGTACACCTCCGCCGTCCTCACCGCACACCGTTCCCACGTAAACATCTCCTCCGCCCGCCGCCGACCGTTCTCGCCCCAGCGCCGCATCCGCTCGCCATCCTTCAGCGACTCGCCAATCCCCCACGCAATGTCCGCCGGATCCGCCCCATTCACGTGCAGCCCGCACTCGTTCGGCCCTTCGTTCATCACCTGTTCTCGAAATCCCACGACACCCCGCGCCCCCACCACCACCGGCTTCCCACTCGCCATCGCCTCCAGGCACACGATCCCGAACGGTTCGTACGTCGACGGCAGCACCACCAGGTCCGCGGCCGCGAAGTGCGCGATGCGCTCCGCCTCCGACACCCACTCCGTCCGCAACGTGACCGAGTCCTCAATCTCAAGTTGCGCCACCAGCCCCCGAATCTCGTCGTCCTGATCGCCCGTCCCTAGGGCTACCAATCGGGCCTCTGAATGCTGCTGCAGGACCCGCGGCCATCCTTCGATCAACGGCCGCGTCCCCTTCACCCCCGTCAGCCGGCCAATGAAGAAAACCACAGGCGCGTCGTCGGGCAACCCATAGCGAGCCCTCAGCTCCGGCCCGCCCGGCGCGTCGGGCGAGAACTTCTCCGTGTCCACCCCGTTCCAGACGCCATGCACCCGCTCCGCGTCCCAGCCGTGCGCGATCAGGTCGCGAACCATCGCCTGGCTAACCGTAATCGTCGCGTCCGCCGCCCTGCCCGCCGCCCACCCCCACTGCGACACGATCGGCGAAGGCCCACCCGGCTGCCGCCCCCCCTCGGCGCTGTGCACGTGAAACACGATCGGCGCGTCCACGTGCTGTGCCAGCGTCAACCCGGCCGGCGCCCCCAGCCTGTCATGCACCGCGATCACGTCGAACGGACGCCGCCCATGCTCCGCCCGCACCGCATCTGCCCACAGGATGTTCGTGGAATACAGCTCCCCGAAAAACGCGCCCCAACTCGACGCCTCCTGGTTGTAAACCCCCAGGTACGTCGGGCTCAGATCCAGTTGGCGCGCCCAGTGGGTGTCCGGCTGCTGATCTGCAACTTCGCCGTCCCGCAGCGCGGCAAACACCTGCACGTCGTGGCCGGCCGCGCGCAGCGCCGGCGCCATCGCCCCCGAATACGTCCCCAGACCGCCCACCACATGCGGCGGGTACTCCCAAACCACCATCGCAATGCGCAAAGTCAGCTACTCCTCGAATCTGTCAGCGATGCTGCCGGTGGCAGTCAGGCGCAGGCGTCCAGCGCGCGTCGCTGATCGTCGTCCAGTTCCCAACCCACCGATCCGGCCAGCTCCGCCACCCGCTCCGGCCGGTCCGTCTTTGGAATCGCGATTACGCCGTCCTGCGCCACCAGCCAGTTCAACATCACCTGCGCGGGCGTTCGCCCCGTGGCAAGGCCGACCTCGCGCAGCACGCCGGATCCCGCATGCCCGCCAAAGTTGGCCAGCGCCAGCGGCGTGTGCGCAATCACCGTGACCTTGGTCGCCTGGCAATACTCCAGCACGTCCTCCGCCACGTCGCGCTCGAACAGGTTGTAGCGAATCTGGTTCGACACGATCGGATGCCGCCGCGCCGCGTCCTGCGCCGCCTTCAGCTGATCGGCCGAGAAATTGCTCACGCCGATGTATCGGATCAATCCCTCGTCCACCAGCCGTTCCAGCGCGCCGATGGTCTCGCCAATCGGGATCGACGGATTCGGGCCATGAATCTGATAAAGGTCCAGGACCTCCACGCCCAGCCGCCGCGCGCTCGCTCGCGCATGCGCCGGCACGTCGGAAGCTCGCAGGTTCCGCGGCGAGATCTTGGTGGCGATAAAGACGTCATCCCACAGCCCGGCCAGTTCCGCGCCTACCAGGGTCTCGGCGGCTCCCGGCTCATCGCCCACCGCGTTGTACGACTCCGCCGTGTCGATCAGCCGCAGCCCCGCCGCCAATCCCCTGACAAGCACGTTGCGTCCGCCGAAATAGCGGGCCGTTCCCAGCCCAATCTTGGGAACGCGTGTGTCGGTCGGGCCCAGGAATACTTCGTCCATCGCAGTCGCTCGCTAGCTGATTGCGTCGATGAAGTTGATGTACACCCGCTGGTGCTCCCACAGCAAGCGGTCCGCCCCCAGCCACATCCACTCGCCCGGCGTGAAGTAGGCCGAAACGTCCGCCTCCGAGCCTTCTCGCCCAACCCACTGCAGCCAGTGCAGGTTGTCCGATTGCAAGAGCATGTGCGCCAGGTCGATCAGCGCCGGGTCCTCCGTCAGCTGTGCCGTGCCGTAGGCAGCGGTCATCAGCCGGAACACCGCCTGCTGCGCGTGGTTTCCCAGGAAAAATTCTAGGCCTCCATGCTGTCCCGCCCACGTAGCCGGAAACGGCGACAGCGGCAAATCATGCGCATCGCCGCCAAACGTCTCCACCGCCCCGCTGGGCGTCAAACATTGAACCCCGCGTTTCGCCAGTTCGTCCGGCAGCGCATCCAGGAACTCGAAAACACCCGTATCCACGTTGTGGTGCTCGCCAAACGTCTCGAAGTCCCAAGCCAGCGTCACCAGGTCTCCCGGCGTCGACGCAATCCAGTCGGCGTACCGGTCCGCCGTCAGCGGCCAGCCATCCCACGCCTGGTTCGAGAACCGGTAGCCCACGTCGTCGCTCAGGTCGAAGTGCCGGGCCAGCAGCGGCAGCCCGCCGCGTTCCCGGTAGAGGTGAGCCGCACTCCGCCACTCCATGATCCACGGCCGTCCATCTACAAACCCCGCCTCGAACCCCACGCGCCCCAGCGTCCGCGCAATGTCCGACGACATCAGCATCTCGGTCGTGTCCGCCACCCGCGGCCGCTGCCCGCACAAGTCCCTCAGTCCGTCCACCGACCGCTCCATCCCCCGCGCAAACAGCGGCAAGTCCAGCAGCATGCTCACCGCGTGATACGGCTCCGTCGCCACCGGTTCGCAGTTCTCGTGACCCATCAGGGCCTTCAGTTCCACCAGCAGTTCCGGATCCCACGTCTCGAATTGCGGCAGCGTCGACAACGGAATCCCAAGCCCCAGCGCCAAACCCCGATCCAGCAATTCCTGCCACTGCCTGATTGCCGGCCGATAGCACCAACGGGCCACCTTCTCGAAGTAGAACTGGTTCAAGTCGTCGTCGAACAGGGCCGCTTCGATCGTCGCCGCGTCCGCCCCATGCGGAATCGGCACCGCCGGAATACGCACCCGTCGCGGCTGATGAATCAGCGTGTAGATAACCAGGTGTTCGGCGATTGGAGGTGCGCGATCGTTGGGGTCGGGCGGCCGGCTGGCGCTCCCCGAATGCTAACCGACCACCACGTCCTGCCCGGCCGCCAGGTGGCTCATCCGGGTCAGGAATATTGGTGTCACGGCTTCCCAGGTAAACAACTCCGCTGCCCGCCGTGCCCCAGCGCGAATCGACGAATTGAGTTCGCTGTCGTCCTTCAGTTGCAATGCAAACCGGACGATCTCGTCCGGGTCCGCCGCGTCGTCCAGCACCACGCAGTTCTGCAGCGGCCGCGCGTAGTCCTCGCCCGTGGACCCCACGTACGCAATCCCGCCCGCCGCCATCGCCTCCAGCCCGACCAGCCCAAACGGTTCGTAGCCGCTATTGGCGAGCGTGCCGTCCGCGGCGGCGTAGAAGATCGGCAAGACCTCGTCCGGCACGAAGAACCGCAGGTCCAGCACGGCCGCCTCGGGCGCCGAGGCGAGGGCGGTGGCGATTCCTTGCACCGAGCGGTCGTCGGTCGCCACCTCCGCGCGATCCAGTCCTCGCCACACCATGTGCCGGTAGACCTCGTCGCCATGCGCTTCGTATGCGCCCGGCTTGATCACCAACCGGGCGTTGACACCCTGCTCGCGCAGCCTGTGGACGGCCTCCACGGCCTCCAGCCAGCCCTTGTCAGGGTCCGTCCGTCCGATCTTGAAGAACCACACGTCGCAGTCCATCGCCCGACGAAACGCCGCCACCGCGTCCGGGTCCACCGTCTCCAGTCGCTCCTCTGGCACCCCATTCGGAATCACCACCGGATTGACGCCGCAGTCCCACATCTGGTGCTTGACGTACTTTGAGACCGCCGCAAAGTCCGCCACGTAACCGATCCGGTCCCAGTTCATGCGGTTGAACGACATGTCGTTATTCGCGTTCCACACCAGCACGCAGCTCCCGCGCAGCCCGTTGAAGTGCAGGGAGTCGCTCAGGCGTGACAGCGCATCCGCCGTGTGCCATTCCTCGGCCATCACAACCACCGAGCGACCCTCCGCCACGGCCGGCGCCACGATCTCGAACGTCACAAACGCGGGTACGGAGTCCTGGTAATCGTGGACCTTTTCGACCTCGGCCTCGTACACCCCGCCCCGATGGTGCGTGCTGAGCCACTGGCACCATCGGTGCAGATGCAGCCGCCCGTCCTCTTGCACCTCGTACCCGGGTCGGTCGGGATCCCCAACAAAGATCAGATGCGTATTGAACCCCTGCCTCGCCAACGAACGCGTGAACTGCGCCACCCGCACCCCCAGGCCCCCGGCCTGCGAGTAGGGTTGATCCGGTCCCTCGAATGAGAGAAAGACGATCTCAAGGTTTTCCGGCGTGAAGTTCGGCGGCACGGACAGGTCTCTGGGTGTGCTGTGCGACAGCCGGCGTCTGGCCGCCCGCACAGATGGCATTGCCAACAATCTTAGCCACGTAGTCGTGCGTCTTTGGTGTCATATCGGACGCAAGCCGTGATGGCGGGCCGGCCACGTCCCGACCCTGCGCCCGCCGAGGCCACGGACGGCCTCGGCGGAGGCATCGCCGCCGCCGCCGGCATCGTCCTGGCCTCCATCGCCCTCAGCCGTCTCCTGGGCTTCGTCCGCCAGGCCGCCATCAATGCCCAATTCGGTGTCGGCCCCGAAGCCGACGCCTGGTACGCCGCCTTCCGCATTCCCGACACCATCTTCATGCTGCTGGCTGGCGGCGCCCTCCTATCGGCCGTCATCCCCGTCTACGCCGAGGTCAAGTCCCGTGGCGACCCCGAAGCCTTGCGCCAGCTCCTGAGCGGCGTCGCCACACTGGTTTTCCTGGCCACCGCCGCCTTCGCCGCGCTGGGCGCGCTGATTGCCGAGCCGCTCATGACAGCCATCGCCCCAGGTTTCGAGCCCGGCACGCACGATCTGGCCGTCGACGCCTCCCGCTGGCTCATGCTGTCCCCCGTCTTGCTCGGACTCAGCGCCCTGGCCAAGGCCGCCCTGCAGGCCGAGCGCCGCTTCGTCCCGCCGGCCCTGAGCCCGCTCTTTTACAACGTCGGCATCATCATCGGCGCCCTGATCCTGGCGCAGGCCTTCGGTCTCCGCGGCCTCGTCTGGGGCACCCTCATCGGCGCGGTATTGCATTTGGGTGTTCAGGCGCCCGGCCTGGCGTCATGGGGCCGGTTCAGGTTGACCTGGGGCCTCGCCAACCCCGACGTCCGTCGCGTCATTGTCCTCATGCTGCCCCGCCTCCTCGGCGTGGCCCTGCTGCAGGCCAGCCTGATCTATGTGACCATCCTGGCCTCGTTGCAGGGACCGGCAGCCGTGGCTGCCCTGAATAACGGGTTCCTGCTGATGCTGCTGCCCTTGGGCGTGTTCGGTATGGCGTTGGGCGAAGCCGCCCTCCCCGAACTCGCCGGCCGCTGGGCCGGCGGCGACCGCGAACTCTTCGCCGCCCGCGTCAGCGGCGTCGCCCGCCACATCATCTTCCTTAACCTGCCAGCCGCCGTCGTTCTCGCGATCCTGGCCGAACCCCTGGTCGCCGTCCTCTTTCAGCGCGGCGCGTTCGACGCCCACGCCACGGAAATTACCGCCACCGCCCTCCGCTTCTTCGCCATCGGCCTGGCCGGACACGCCGCCGTGGAAATCCTCGTGCGCGGTTTCTTCGCCATGCAGGACACCCGCACCCCCGTCGCCATTGCCGCGGTCTCCCTGGCGTTCCACATGCTGCTGTCCTGGTTTTTGGCCCAGTGGTTCGGCATCGGCGGCATCGCCCTCGGCCTGTCCATCGGCGTGCTCGTCGAATCCGTGCTCCTTGCCCTCATCCTCCATCGCCGAGGCGGCCTCCAGGTCGGCACTCCCGAACTCCAGGTCGCGGCCACCGCCCTTGTCGCGTCCGCCATGATGGGCCTTGTCATCGCCGTCCTCCGCGTCATCACTTGGGCCGACGGCCCCATCGGCCTCGACTCCGTCCTGCTCCTCGTCGCTTACCTCGCCGCCGCCGTCCTCGCCTACCTCGCCGTCGCCTGGCTCCTCGCCAGCCGCGAACTCACCGAACTCACCACCCGCCTCTCCCGCCTCCGCCCACGCTAGGCGGTCCTGTTCGCTGGTGGCGGATGATCCGGGCATCCAATCGGCAACGGTGCCTCCGGGAGAAGCGCGCAGCCGATCCTCGCTTGGTCACGTGTCCCGAGCACGCCAATCAGGCGAAGTGCATGGTCCACGGGCGGTCGAAAACCATGGGTGACACCAGCCGCTTCGGCGGTGAAATGGTTCGGGTGTTTGGGAAAACAACGCGGGATCGGTACCCTCACCC
>DAOUIX010000020.1:0-4270 GCA_034423235.1 Chloroflexota bacterium
GGCGCGGCCGCCCCGCCGCCGCCCGCGCCCCCATGCGCTCCAGCAACAATCGCAGCATCTGCCCGCACCTGGCTACCTGAGGGTTCTCGCCCCAACCATAGCCCTCACATCCACAACGCCTCGGCTCCCGTACCGCCGCCGATCTTCCAGGGGCCACCTGCCAACAGCCTCATGCTCAATCGCTTAAGCTGGAGCGTTATGGCCGACTCCTCGATCGTCATCCGCGGCGCGCGGGAACACAATCTCAGGGACATCGACCTTGAGATCCCTCGCAACAAGCTCGTCGTCATCTCCGGCATCTCCGGCTCCGGCAAATCCAGCCTCGCGTTCGACACCCTCTACGCCGAAGGCCAACGCCGCTACGTCGAATCCCTCTCCGCCTACGCCCGCCAGTTCCTGGGCCAGTTGGAAAAGCCCGACGTCGATCAGATCGAGGGTCTCTCCCCCGCCATTTCCATCGACCAGAAAGCCACGTCCCACAACCCGCGATCCACCGTCGGCACCGTCACCGAGATCTACGACTACATGCGTCTCCTCTGGGCCCGCATCGGCCAGCCCCACTGCCACTCCTGCGGCGAGCCCCTGACCTCCCAGACCATCCAGGAGATGGTCGACCTCATCCTCGGCTGGGACGAAAACACCCGTTTCATGGTGCTCGCCCCCGTCATCATCCACCGCAAGGGCGAGCACAAGGGTGTCTTTGACGACGCCCGCCGCGCCGGCTTCGTCCGCGCCCGCGTCGATGGCCAGGTTGTGCCCCTCGACGACGTCCCCGACCTCGACCGCAACCTCTGGCACGACATCGACATCGTCGTCGACCGCCTCACCCCCAAGCCCGAATCCCGCATGCGTCTGGCCGATTCACTGGAAACCGCGCTCAAGCTCGGCGAAGGCTTCGTCACCATCCAGATCGTCGACGGCGATGAGCTGACCCTCAGCGAGCGTCTCGCCTGCAAGAACGGCCACGTCAGCCTCGCCAACCTCAAACCCCGCCTCTTCTCCTTCAACACGCCGCACGGCGCCTGCCCGGATTGCAACGGCCTCGGCTCAAAGCTGGAACTCGACCCGGCCCTCATCATTCCCAACCGCAGCCTCTCCATTGCCCAGGGCGCCATCGCCCCCTGGGTCAAGGCCCACACCCGTGAGACCTCCCTTACCCGCCACGTCATCGAGGCCCTCGCCCGAAAATACGGGTTCCGCACCAACACCCCGGTCGAGCGCCTCGATCCCACCATCGTCGACGTCATCCTCTACGGCGCGCCCGGCCAGCCGCTGGTGGTCCAGTACACCAACGCCGCCGGCCGCCGCCGCGCCTACGAGTTCGAGTTCGAAGGCGTCGTCCCCAACCTCCGCCGCCGCTACGACAACACCGAGTCCGAGTACATCCGCGGAGAGATCGAGCGCTACATGACCCGCCGCATGTGCCCCGTCTGCCTGGGCGCGCGGCTCCGGCCCGAATCGATGGCCGTCACTATCGGCGGCAGTTCCATTCACGACGCCACCGCCATGACTATCCAGGCCGCCGCACAGTTCTTCGCCGGCCTTAAGCTCGGCAAGCGCGACGCCACCATCGCCGTCCAGGTCCTCAAGGAAATCAACGCCCGCCTCGGTTTCCTCGAAGCCGTCGGCCTTGAGTACCTCACCCTCGAACGCTCCGCCGGCACCCTCTCCGGCGGCGAGGCCCAGCGCATCCGTCTCGCCACCCAGATCGGCTCCGGCCTCGTTGGCGTCATGTACATCCTCGACGAGCCCAGCATCGGCCTCCACCAGCGCGACAACGCGCGCCTCGTCCGCACCCTCGAAGGGCTGCGCGACCTCGGCAACACCGTTATGGTCGTCGAGCACGACGAAGAGACCATCCGCTCCGCCGATTGGGTCGTCGACATCGGCCCCGGCGCCGGCGAACACGGCGGCAAGGTCGTCGCCGAAGGTCCGCCGGACCACATCGAAGCCCATCCCGACTCCCTCACCGGCGCCTACCTCTCCGGCCGCGAGCACATCCCCGTACCCATCGCCCGCCGCTCCGGCAACGGCGCCAACCTCACCCTCGAAGGTGTCCGCGCCAACAACCTCAAGTCCCTTGACGTCCAGTTCCCCCTCGGCTGCTTCATCTGCGTCACCGGCGTCTCCGGCTCCGGCAAGAGCACCCTGATCGAGGACGTGCTCTACCGCGCCCTTGCCCAGCGCATCTGGGGCAGCCGCAACGTCCCGGGCGAGCACTCCCGCATTCGCGGCCTGGAACACATCGACAAAGCCATCGAAATCGATCAGTCCCCCATCGGGCGCACGCCGCGCTCCAACCCCGCCACCTACACCAGTGCCTTCACCCCCATTCGCGACCTCTTCGCCGCCGTCCCCGAGTCCCGCGCCCGCGGCTACAAACCAGGCCGGTTCTCATTCAACGTCAAGGGCGGCCGCTGCGAAGCCTGCGAGGGCCAGGGCCTCAACCGCATCGAGATGCAGTTCCTGCCGGACGTCTACGTCACCTGCGAGGTCTGTGAGGGCGCCCGCTACAACCGCGAAGCCCTCGACATCACCTACAAGGGCAAAACCATCGCCGACGTGCTCCACATGACCGTCGAAGACGCCCACGTTTTCTTTCAGAACATCCCGTCCATCGAGCGCAAGCTCGGCACCCTTGTCGATGTCGGCCTCGGCTACATCCGCCTCGGCCAGCCGGCCACCACCCTTTCCGGCGGTGAAGCCCAGCGCATCAAGCTCGCCTCCGAGCTCTCCAAGCGCGCCACCGGCAAGACCGTCTACATCCTCGACGAACCCACCACCGGCCTCCACTTCGCCGACACCCGCAAGCTCATCCAGGTCCTCCAGCGCTTGGCCGACGCCGGCAACACCGTCATCGTTATCGAACACAACCTGGACGTCATCAAATCCGCCGACTGGATCATCGACCTCGGACCCGAGGGCGGCGACGCTGGCGGCGAACTCATCGCCGAAGGCACCCCCGAACACGTCGCCGACCAACCCGCCAGCTACACCGGCCAATACCTCCAGCACGTCCTCTCGCCCTCCAGCCGCCCATCCAGAGCGTCCAGCAATGGCCGCACGCAAGCCTCACGCCGGTCCGCTCGCAAGCCGGCCCCCGCAACCGCCTGACCCGTATCGAAGGGCCCTGAACCATGGCGACTGAACCCCCGAGATTCAAGGACTGCGGAGCCGTCGTCACCGGCGGTGCCACCGGCATCGGCGGTGCCATCGCTGAGCGCCTGGCCGCCGAAGGCGCCTCGGTCCTCATCGCCGACATCAACTTGGAAGGCGCCAATGAGCGCGCCGCCCGCATCCGCGACGCCGGCGGCACTGCCGCCGCCTGCGCCACCAACGTCGGTGAACTCGAGCAGATTCAGGCCATGATCCGGAATGCCGTCGACCGCTGGGGCCGTCTCGACATCATCGTCAACAACGCCTACCCCGCCATGGAAGCCATCACCGGCGGCGCCGAAGACGTCCCGCCCGATGTCTACGACCGCGCCATGGCCGTCCTCGTCAAGGCCAGTTACCTGTCCGCCAAATTCGGCGTGCCGCACCTGCGCAGCGCCGGCGGCGGCAGCATCGTCAACATCTCCAGCATTCATGGGCTGCTCGTCGCTCCCGGTGCCCTCGTCTACGAAACCGGCAAAGCCGCCCTCATCGCCGCGACGCGACAGATGGCCGTCGAATACGGCCGCGACGGCATCCGCGTCAACGCCATCGCACCCGGCCACATCGTCACCGAGAACATCCAAGCCGGCATCTGGGACGACAACCCCAGTGGGTTCGACTTCTTCACCGCCCAATACCCCGTCGGCCGTTGCGGCCGCCCCGAAGACATCGCCGCCGCCGTCGCCTTTCTCTGCTCTGAGGACGCCTCCTTCATCACCGGCCACAACCTCGTCGTCGACGGCGGCCACTCCCTCCAGATCCAGGAAAACTTCGGCGTCGCCCAGGCCCGCTACATCCAAGACAACCCCCACACCCAACTCCCCTACTAACTGGCCCTGCAATCCCGGCGTTCCCAGCCGGGACCCAGCAGCGCCCAAAACGTCATCCCCGCGACGGCAGGGACCCAGCACCCCGATCAGTCCCAGCGCACCCAGTCCCCCTGGCAACCCAGCCTGACCAACTGCTCCAAACCTCCGCCTCTTCCTTTCCCACCCAACACGTCCCCGCCAAAGTGAACACATCAGGCCAGAAACTGAACGCCTTGGCCCGAAAACTGAACGCATTCGGCCAAAAAACTGAACACATCGCTCCAACCACCTCCCAAGCCCCGTCC
>DAOUIX010000021.1:0-13639 GCA_034423235.1 Chloroflexota bacterium
GACAACAACCACCGAAGCATCACGCCCAATCGCCCCGCTGGCCGCCAGCTGTTCCAGCGCCGGCAACACGACACTCGCCGTTGGCCCCGCCCACACCCCCTCATTCCTGGCCAGCCACGTCTGCCACGCCGCAATTTCGTCATCGTCAACAGCCGCGCCCAGCCCCCGGACTTCACGCAACTTCCGTAGCGCCAGTCGCCCCTTCGCCCCCATGTCGCCTACCAGCACTCCGCCGGCAATCGACTCGCCGGCCTCAACTGATTCGTACTCACCGCCGCCTTCAAACGCCCGCACAACGCTGGCCGACGCACGGCTCTGCGCCACGACTGGCTGCGGCGCAAAGTCGGTGAATCCGGCGTAGGCGTATTGCTCGAACCCTCGTGTCGCCGCCAGGAACAGGTCCCCAGCCCCCAACGGATACACAACAACGTCCGGCGAACGCTCGCCCAGCTGCTCCACGATTTCGAAGGCCAGGGTCTTCTGACCTTCGCTGTTGTACGGGTTGGGACTCGATCCGGCGTCAAACGCCAGGTATTCGTCAAACACGGGCTGGATAGCGGCCGCCATCGCGTCGTACGCCCCGTCGTAGACGTACATATCGGCAGTCCCGGCCGCCATGTGGTCAAGCTGGTTTTCGCTCGCATATGCCGCGCTGAACACATGGGCCCGCAGCCCCGCCCGCGCCGCGTAGTTGGCGATCGACGACCCCATGTTCCCGCTGCTCACACAGCCCACACGCCGGAAACCGAAGCCAAGCGCGGCGGCAATGGCGGTCGCCGACGAGCGGTCCTTCATGCTGCCCGTCGGGTTCACGCCTTCCAGCTTCAGGCGCGCATCACGCAGGCCAAGCCGGTCCGCCAGCCGCCTGGCAGGCAGGAGCGGAGACATCCCCTCGCCAAGCGTCACCCGGTGGTCGAGCGTCGTCGGCGGGAGCAGCCTGTCCCAGCGCCAAATTCCACCGCCAGGGCCATTCCCAATGCCCAACTTCGCGGCCATGTCGAGGTCGTACTCAACGACAAGCAGCCCAGGGCACCGTGGGCACCCTCGCACGTAGTCCAGCGCAAACCCGAGCCCGCAGTCGATGCACCGCAACCCCACCGCGGCCGAGCGCTCTGCGTCGTCAGTCCAGTTCACGCATGCGCCTTCGAGTACCGCTAGATCGGCTGCTGATGGACACCGGTGTGTCCGGGTTAGCTCGCCGAAACCCGCGCGTGAATCGCCTCCACCGCCGCGTGCGCCGCCAGTGCTGCCCCTTCTTGCCAGCCCGGCAGCGCCGTGGCCTGATCCCCAGCGAAGTAGATCGCACCGTCAGGCTCCAACAGCTCGGGCGGCGCTGCATAGTTGCGCGGCCAGCCCCCCTTCTGGAACGGCACGTTCAGCCAGGCCCGGCTTACGCCCGACTCAATCTCGTCCGTGTAGCCCGGATGGATCTGCTCGCCCTCCGCCATCGCGGTTCGCAGCCGTTCCGGCGGCGTCATCTGGGTAAAGCGCAGACCTTGGCCCGGCTTGTCGTCCCAGATGTACGCGCCCATGACTACGCCCTTGCGCCGGTGGTAGCCGTTCGACGGATACCAGATCTGCGTGATGTCCTGGTCCGTCCACGAAATCCCGCCGTAGATGGCGTGATCGTCTTCCCAGAAGCGCCGCCGCGCCTGGAAGCCGATCTTTACGGCGTGCTCGAACTCGATCGACTCGATCGCCGCCTGCGTCTCGGGAGCGAAATCGCTGGGAATGTCCTTCAGCACCGGCGCCGGAATCGTGCAGATCGCGAAGTCCGCCTCGATCGCCTCCTGCATGTTGCGGCGCTGGTTCACGTAGACGATGCGAACGCCCTCGGACGTCTTGCGAATCTCCTCCACGACGCTCTGGAACTGGATCAGATGTCCCACGCGTGCCCGAAAGGCCTTCGCGATCGCATCCATCCCGTCAACGGGCTGAAAGAGCGTGGGGTTCTGGTTGAGGAACTGGCTGAAGTGCAGCTTGTACTGCCAGAAGTCGGACTTCAGTAGCTCGCTGAAGTCCAACGGGTCGTTCACGTCGCCCGGCGCGATCCCGGCGTTGATCTGCTCGCCCTGATAGCCGCCACGATTCGACCCGGCGTACAGATGGTCGGGGTCCAGCCCACCGAACGAGGTGAGCATCGCCAACACCTGCTCCTTGTCGTCGCCGGTCAATTCCTCGTCAAGCGCATTTCGATTGACGGCCTTCGCGAGGAGTTCAGCTACGTATCCGCGCAGGTCCGTCATCACCTGCCGACCCGTGACCGCCTTCCCACCAAAGGCTTCCGCGTTATGGAACAAGGCGCCGCGGTTGTCGTTGGTGAAGACCTCCAACTCGACCCCAAACTCCTTGCAATAGCCCAGGATGACTCGGTGGTGATACGGAATCCGCGCCGGTCCCATGTTGGCGTAGAGATGATCCTCCTGGTCGAAGTCGACCCACTGCCGGTTGTCGGCCTCCCGAATCACGTCCCCGCCACGCACCGTCAGGTTTCGTCCGCCGGCGCGGCCGGTGGCTTCCAAAATCGAGCAGTGATACCCGGCTTTCGAGAGCTCGTAGGCCGCCGTCATCCCCGAGATGCCGGCGCCCAGGAGCACCACGCGCTTCCCGTAACCGGATCCCAGCGGAAGCTCCGGCGCCGTCGCTTGCGCCATGACCGGCCCAAGCAGGCCCATTGCGCTCATCGTGTGATACGCCGCGCCCACTCCGGCAACCGCGCCGATGGATCGCAGGAAATCGCGCTTGGTCATCCCCATTGATGCGCCCTCTCTCGTTGGGTCTCTAAACACAATTCCTTAAGGGTAAGCGGTCAGTAATAAAGGCTTGCTTCCGCATTCTCGACTCAGACTGGCCTAGCGCTCGTTCGGCCGCGTCCCGGCAATGCTCAACCCGCCGTCCACCACAAGCTGCTGTCCCGTCACGTACGACGACTCGTCGCTGGCCAGGAACAGCACGGCGTGAGCAATGTCCTCGGCCTCACCGATCCGTTGCAGCGGAATCCGCGACGCCGACTCGTCGATCAACGCCTGAATGTCCGGCACGGCCGCAACCTCGGCCCGCCACATCGGCGTGTCGATCCCGCCTGGCAGCACCGCGTTCACGCGGATGCGATGGCACCCGTAGTCCACCGCCATCTGCCGCGTCAGGCCCAGCATTCCGGCCTTGGCCGATGCGTAGGCCGAATACGTGTCGAATCCCATGATCCCCTGCACCGACGAGGTATTGATAATCGACCCGCCGCCCCTCGCCTGCATGATCGGCGCTGCCACGTGGCAGCCCCGGTAGACGCTCAGCAGGTTGATATTCAGGCACTCCAGGAAATGCTCCTCGCTGGCCTCGCCGATCAGCGCGTGAAAGTTCACTCCCACGTTGTTGTGCAGCACGTCCAGGCGACCCCACCGGTGCGTCGCCGTCTCGATGGCGCGCCGTACGTCGTCCATTTCACGCACGTCGGCTGTCACGCCGACGGCTTGCCCTCCTGCCGCTTCGATGTCAGCGGCATGCGCCGCCACGGCCTCACCCATGTAATCGGCCAGCACAACCCGCGCGCCCTCGCGCGCAAACAGCCGTGCCGTAGCTTCGCCAATTCCGCCGGCCGATCCCGTGACCACGGCAACTTTCCCGGCCAGCCGACCGTTGCTCATGTCAGCGAGTAAAACTCTCGCGCGTTGCCGCCCAGCACCGCCGCGCGTTCGTCCGCGGTCAGCCGATCCAGCGAGCTCGTAACCTGCTGGAACGTCTCTTCGTACCCGGCCGCCAGCAACGCCACCGGCCAGTCGCTCCCCCAGATCAGCCGCTCGATCGGAAAGTTGTCCAGCACGGGATCCACCGCCGCTCGAATCGTCTCCGTCGTCGGCGATGTCGGGCACTCCACCAGCAGCCCCGAGATCTTGATCCGCAGGTGTTCGTAGGGCGCCAACGCCAGGAAGCGCCGCTGCCACTCCGCCATCTCCGGCGTCTCGAATGGCGGCTTGGCCAGATGATCCACGATCAGTCGTCCGCCGTCGTTCTCGCCCGCGATCTGCGGCACGTGCGGCAGGTGCGGTGTCTTCACCAACACCTCCACCACGTGCCCGCGCTTCAGCACGGTGCTGATGCCGCGCCGCACGTCCTCACGCGCCAGCCAGGCCGAATCCGCCTGATCCTCGGCGCCTGCGCGAATTCCCCGAAACCACCGACTGGTCGCTAGCTCATCAACCCGGTCGCCCACGTCCGGCGCTTCCAGGTCCACCCACGCGATTACGCCGGCCACGTAGTCGTACGTCTCAGCCATCTCCAGGTACGCCAGTTGGTCCTTCCAGGCGTGCGAGGCCTGCACGATTACCGACTGACTCACCCCCACCGCGTCCATGTGCGGCTTCAGGTCCGGCGGCAGATAGTCCTTCCCCAGCACCGGATGCGTCGGATCCTCCAGCCAATAGAGATCGTCGACCCCGACCTGCCAGTAGTGGTTGTGCGTGTCGACTATGGCTGCTTGCTCAGGCGCCATTACTAACTCTGTGGACTCGGCAATCGCCAGAGGCTATCAGCGCCCCGCCAGTCACGCGCCCGAGCCCTCGTCGTCGTGCAATTCCTCACCGCAGTGCGGGCAAATCCGAGTCTCGGGTTCACCTGCCCGCCGCCGGTCCAACTCCTCCACGAACGCCGACCCCAGAATGCCGGCCGGCAACGCAAACAAGCCAATCCCCAGCAGCGCCACCACCGCGCCGAAGCCGCGCCCCAGCGGAGTTACAGGAAACAGGTCGCCGTATCCCACCGTGGTCAGCGTCACCATCCCCCACCACATGGCCGCCGGAATACTCGAGAATCCCTCCGGCTGCGCCTCCCGCTCAGCGAGGTACATAAGGGAGGAGGCGAACAACAAGAGCACAAACCCCACGAACAACGTCGAAATCAGGGAGTCGCGCCGGCTCCGCAACACGTCTCCAATGATTGACATGGATTCCGAGTACCGCGTCAGTTTCATCAACCGCAACAGTCGCAGCACACGCGCGAATCGCAGGTCCTGGCCCACGTAGAACGGCAGGATCGCCAGCAAGTCCACCAGGATGAGCGGCTGCACGGCAAATCGCAGGCGGCCTGTCAGCGGGTGCGCGAAGTCCGGGTCTTCGGTACATGACCACACCCGCAGCACGTACTCGAGGGTAAACACCGCCACCGTCACGACTTCGATGACGGCGAAAGCTCCGGCTGCAGCCTGGCGGATCGGCTCTATCGTTTCCAGCACGATGCCGAACGCCGTAAGTCCGATCAGAACAAAAATGGTCTGGTCGAAAATGCGGCTCGCCCGGCCGCCGTCCTCCGGGCTGTTGACGATCTGGTGCGCGCGCCGCTTGGCTCGGCTGTACATCGCTGCTTAGCTCAGTCCGTCCAGGCGTGGGCCTCGGCAACCTTCGGAATCACGCCCACCGCATACAGGATCCGATCAGCCAGCGCGTCCACAATTGCCTCGACTGAATCCGGACGCAGGTAAAACGCCGGGTCCGGCGGCAGGACCACCGCTCCCGCCTCGGCCAGCGTCGTCAGGTTCCGCAGGTGGATCAGCGACAGCGGCGTCTCCCGCGGCACGATCACGAGTCGTCGCTTTTCCTTCAACGTCACGTCCGCCGCCCGGTGCAACAGATTCTGGCCCGCCCCGGAAGCAATCGCGCCCACGGTCGCCATGCTGCACGGCACGATCGCCATTCCACGCGTCGGATACGACCCGCTGGAAATCGGCGCGGCCACGTCCTGCGGCCGGTGCATCGTCACCCGGCCCCGCTTCGCCCATCGCCTTGCCGCCTCCGAGAATCTCTCGTCGGTTTCCTGGTGCCACATCAGCGCCCCGTAGTCGCTGCACACGACCTCCAGCGGAACGTCCAGGTCTTGCAGGGCCCGAACCGTGGCCTCGGTCAGTACCGCGCCGCTGGCCCCCGATATGCCAAGCACCAGCCCCGGCGGATCAGCCAAACCACACCCCCAGGATCGTGAACACCAGCGCCGCCACTGCCACGTACCCGTTGATGTTAAAGAACGCCAGGCTCAGGCGGCTCAGGTCGTCCGGCTTCAGCAGCCGGTTTTCGTAGACCAGCAAAGTCGCGATCACGGCCACGCCGACCCAATACGGCCAACCCAGGGCCGCTACGAAGCCAAGTGCCAGTAGCACCCCAATCGTCAACGCGTGCGAGGCCCGCGCCACCCACAGCGCCGTCGCCAGCCCAAAGCGCGCCGGGACCGAGTGCAGCCCTTCTTCCCGGTCGAACTCCACGTCCTGCGTCGCATACAGCATGTCGAACCCGCCGATCCAGAACGTCACCACCAGCGCCAGCAGCGCCGCCTCCGTCGAAAACTCGCCTGTGACCGCAATCCATCCGCCCACGGGCGCGATCCCGTCCGCCAGCCCCAGGATCCAGTGACTGCTCCACGTGAACCGCTTCGTATACGAGTAGAACGTGACCGCCACCATCGCAACCGGCGCCAGCGCCAGCGCCAGGCTGTTCAGTTGCCAGGCTGCCACGTGCAGCAGGGTGAACCCCACCAGTGCCAACCCAAGCATCTCCAGCCTTGACATAATCCCCGTCGGGATCGCCCTCGAAGACGTACGCGGATTTCGCGCGTCCATCTCGGCGTCGATCAAGCGGTTCGCCGCCATCGCGCCGGTCCGCGCTCCCGCCATCGCCAGCGTGGTCCACACAAACACCGGCCACCCCGGCCATCCCCGCGCCGCCAGCACCATCCCCAGGTACGCAAACGGCAACGCGAAAATCGTGTGCTCGAACCGAATTGCGTCCAGGTAGACACGCACCCTCGACATCGACACGATTGCTCTCACGTATCACGCATGTCGAGTCCCCGTGACGGCACACAAGCCTTGTGCAATCGGACCTCGTGAAATCGGGTGGAGATCAATGTCTGAGTATAGTAGATTGACTTTTCGCCTTGGGTTGGGACAGATTCTTGACGACTAGCCACAAGTGGCAGCCGATTGCGCCGCTTTCTGAGATCGATGATCACAGCAAACTGGCGCTTATGCGCTTGGACAATACGAACAGGGTTTGGAACTATTCCAAGCTTGAGCTGTCTGGCAGCAACGCATTCTGCAAATTCTTGGACAAACTCCATCGTTCAATTGCAATTGAGACCGGAATAATTGAGGGACTTTATGAAATGGATCGAGGTCTCACACAGACACTTGTAGTGCAAGGTTTCTCGAGGGACGCTGTGGAGCGTGCCGGAGAGTCTATTCCAGAGAATACGCTGTTGATGCTCAGGGACCAACTGGAGAGCCTCGACTATATAATGGATTTCATTGGCCGTTCTAGGGAATTGAGCTCTGCGTACATACGTGATCTTCACGTCCTAATCACTCGATCTCAGGGTAAGTACAAGGCCCAGAATCAATTCGGTCAACTAGTCGAGCGCGATCTTGCGAGTGGCCGATACAAGACTGAGCCAAACAATCCGACTCGACAAAACGGAACCGTCCATGAATATGCCCCCGTCGAACAAGTGGCATCAGAGTTGGACCGAATGGCTGACATGTTCAATTCTGATGTCGCTGATTCGCATCCAATCGTTGCATCAGCCTGGCTGCACCATAGGTTTGTGCAGATTCACCCATTCCAAGACGGGAACGGTAGGGTCGCGCGGGCTCTGGCGTCAATAGTCCTGCTTCGAGCGGAACTATTTCCGCTGCATATTCGCCGAGAGGATCGCGAAGTCTACATTGACGCACTTGAGGACGCTGATCGCGGCTCACTAGACTCGCTTGTCCAACTCTTTGCGGCCCGGGAGCGCGAAGACATGCTCTGGGCAGTCTCAGAGCTGGCTCGAGAGGCGGTTGCACCAATTGAAGGCGGCCGAACTGCGGACGTCGCAGCAGCGGTCGCCGGTGAATATGCCCGTAGGCGACGAGACGTTCTTGACCAGCGCCGGCAAGTCAACCTCGTGGCCGAATCTCTCGTCTCGGATGGTGCTGAAATCCTTGAAAGCAACCTTCAACGGGCAGGTGAGGCTTTTGGTGCCCAGGGGATCCAATTCTATTCAAACGTTGACTTTGGAGGCTCCAACGATCAACGCGGCTACTGGTGGCAGCATCAGATCGTCGAAGCTGCTAAACGTCTAAATCATTGGGCAAACATTCCAGAGAACAAGTATTGGATTCGCTCGCGGATAACGCTCGCGGATGTGCGGATGCGATTTGTTGTGTCTTTGCATCACGTTGGGTCTCCCGTATCGGGATTCATGGCTGCCGTAGCGTTTGCTGAGATTCAGTATCCCCAAGCCGATCCTGATGACAGACAAGAACAGGAGATTGTTCACTGCTCTCGTCAGGCATTCACATTCACCGAACACGATGCTGGTGAGGATCTAAACCGCAGTTTCGAGAATTGGCTGGACGAAGCTCAGGCTGTGGCGCTGCGGGTATTGGGTACTGCGGCGATCTAAACCTTCTGCCTCGCATTCGTCGCCTCATCAGTCCAACCCAAACCACGGCCCGCTGTTCAGCAGCCGCTCGAACGCCGCCCGCTCGTCCGCATCCTCGATCAGTTCCCCCGCCTGCCGCGCCGTTTCCCGCCGTGCCGCCGCGTCGGCCAGCCCGGCGCACGCGTGTGAGCGAGCCAGGCATTCCAGCGCCGCCGCTCGGTCAAAAGCCGTCTGCTCGTCGCCGTTGGCGTCGCTCAGCTTGATGCACGCGTCGGCGTGATGCACCGACAGCGAGACGATTCCTAGAAACGACACCGCCGTCGCCACCAGGTGCTCGGCTCGCTGCTTCTCAAGCGGCCCGCCAACCTCAAACCAGTGCCGGTGGGACGCATAAGCCCGCGACAGCAACTCCCCGGCGTGCAGGTACTCCGGATTCGACTCAATCAGCTCCCACGCCTGGCTGTTGTTCTCAACCGCGAACCAACGCTCAGCGCGCTGAACGTCAAAACCCGCGTCCTCGTCAGATTCCATAGCTCGACCACCGCTCGTCCACTAGCTTCACGATCTCATCGTCCATCTTGATCTCCGGCGGCCACTCCCGCGGGAATCCCTCTTGCGGCAGCTTGCGCGTCGCGTCGATGCCCAGCTTCCCGCCAACGAACTCGGTGGTCGTGGCGAACTCCAGGTGATCCATGGGCCCGCGCGCCTGCTCCAGGTCCCGGGCCGGATCCGTGTTGGCGCCAACCCGCCACATCACTTCCTTCAGGTTCTGCACGTCCACGTCGTGGTCCACCACGATGATGTACTTCGTGAACATCAGCTGACCCACGCCCCAGATTCCGTGCATCACTTTGCGCGCCTGTCCCGGATAGCGCTTGTTGATCGACACGATACAGAAGTTATGAAACACCCCGTGCACCGGCAGGTTCATGTCCACCATCTCAGGCACGAACAGCCGCACCAGCGGCAGGAACAGCCGCTCCGTCGCCTTCCCGATCCACGCGTCCTCCATCGGCGGCACGCCCACGATCGTCGATACAAACACCGGATTCCGCCGCCGCGTCACCGCCGTCAGGTGAAATACCGGAAACGGCTCGGCCAGTGAGTAGTAGCCGATGTGATCGCCGAACGGACCCTCCAGCCGCGACTCCGACGGATCGACCCAACCCTCCAGCACGATCTCCGCATGTGCCGGAACCTTGATGTCCACCGTCTTCGCTTGCACGGTCTCAACCGGTGCGCCCCTCAGAAAACCCGCGAACACCATTTCATCGATATCCGGCGGCAACGGCGCGCTGGCCGCGTACATCAGCGTTGGGTCCGCCCCAATCGCCACCGCCACTTCCATGCGCCGGCGTTCTTCCTTGCTCCGCCGCCAATGCTCCGCGCCGCCCTTATGCAACTGCCAGTGCATCCCTAGCGTTCGGTCGTCGAACTTCTGCAGCCGGTACAGCCCCACGTTCCGCTTGCCCGTCAGCGGGTCGTGCGTCAGCACTAGCGGAAACGTGATGTACGGCCCGCCGTCCAGCGGCCAGCAGGTCGGAATCGGCAGGTCCGCCAGCGACGGGTTCTCGGTGTCGAACACCTCGTGCACCGGCGCGTTGCTTACCTCGCGCGGCCCGATCCGCCCGACTTTGATGATCTCGTTCAGCACCTGCAGCTTGCCCAGCAGGCTCTTCGGCGGCGGCCCCATCGCCATTGACAGCAGGTCGTCCAGCCGCCGCTCCAGTTCCGACCACTCCTCCATCCCCAGCGCCCAGGCCATCCGTTGCGGCGATCCCAGCAGATTGATGGCGAACGGGATGTCGCTGCCCTTCACGTTCTCGAACAGCAGCGCCGGCCCACCAGCCTTCATCACCCGGTCCGCGATCTCGGTGATCTCCAGGTGCGGGTCCACTTCGACCCGGATCCGCCGCAATTCGTCCCGCTCTTCGAGCAGGTTCAGAAACTCGCGCAGGTTTTTGAACGCCACGGCCATCCCCGCCTACGGCGCTAGCAGAAGGTCATACGGAATCTGATAGAGATTATCGATCACCAGGTCCGGCCGTAGCTCACCCTCGGCCGCCTCGGCGGCTTTGCGCGTCGTACTCCCCGTTAGCACCAGCACGCCCGTCGCTCCAATAGCATTCGCGCCGGCGATGTCGGCGTCCAGCAGATCGCCCAGGATTACCAGGTCCTCGGCCGGCACGCCGCTGCGCTCCGCCGCCAGGCTGAATAGGTGCGGCGACGGCTTGCCGACCACCAGCGGCTCGATCCCGGTGGCCGCCGTCAGCGCACCCACGATTGCTCCCGCCCCTGGCATCGGCCCGTTCGCCGTCGGCAGCAACGAGTCTCTATTCACGGCGATGAAGGCCGCATCGTGCATCACGAGCCCCCGCGTCGCCCGCGACAACCGGTCGTAGGTCAGCCCAAAGTCGCACCCGGCCACAACCACGTCCACCGCCTCGTCGTCGTCAAAGCTCCCTAGCCGGTATCCCGCAGCCTCTATGTTTGCCGCCAACCCGACGCCGCCCAGCACCAATACCGAATCTGGCCTTGGGTCCAGCCGATTCAGGTACTCCACGGTTGCAACTACGGCCGAGATGATCTCCTCGGGGCCCGCATCCACTCCCATCTGCTGCAGCTTGGCAGCCAGCTCCACCGGCGCTTCGCGGGAGTTGTTCGTCACGAAGAACAGCGGCAGACCGAGGTTGCGCACCGTCGCCACCGCCTCCGCGGCGCCGTCGATCAGCTGACCGCCCTGGTACATCACGCCGTCCATGTCAAACACGAACGCCCGACGTCGCGCTGGAATCACGGCGGGCTCGCGGTCGGAGTGCTCGTGGTGGTGGTGGTGCGTGTGACACGCACCGCTGCCGGTCACGCGGGATAGACCCCGTTCACCACCATCTCGCGATCCCAGTCACCGGCCAACACGCCCACGACGTTCTTGGCGGCGCCAATGGCCATGCGCTCCACCGACTCCACGGCCACGCCCGCCATGTGCGGCGTGGGCAGCACCTTCGGGTGCGCGGCCAGGTCGTCGCCCTCCGGCGGCGGCTCGCTGGTCCGAACGTCCAGCGCCGCACCGGCCAGCTGACCTGAATCCAGCGCCGCCCGCAGCGCCGCCTCGTCCACAAGTCCGCCCCGAGCCGTATTGACCAGGAATGAGCCCGGTTGCATCAGCCCCAGCGTTCGTTCGTTCGCGACCTCGCGAGTCTCGTCGTTCATCGGCGTGTGCAGCGACACGAATCTGGCGCGACGGAACACCTCGTCGATATCCACCAGTTCCACCCCGTGCTTCGCCACGAAATCCGCGTCGGGATACGGCTCGGCCGCCACCACATCCACCTCGAATCCCTGCAGCCGCTGCACAACCGCACGACCAATCCGGCCAAGGCCGATCAAGCCGATTGTCTTGTCGCGTAGCTCGGTGGTCGGAGGACGGACCCAGCCGCCCGCCGACGTCGTCTCGAAGTACCGGCCCAGGTCGCGCGCCAGCGCCAGCATCAGCGCCACCGCCGACTCCGCCACCGTCGTATCATTCGTGCCCGCCGCGATCATTACCGGCACTTCGTGGTCTTGCGCTGCCTCCAGGTCGATAGCGTCGTAGCCCACGCCCATCCGTGCGACCACCTGCAGGTCCGGGAACATCCGGAACGTCTCGGCGGTGTAGGGCTCGCTGCTGGCCATCGTTCCGGAAATCCCGTGCAGTTGCTCGTGCAATTGCTCGCCGTTCAGGTAGGCGCCGGGTACGGAGGCGATTACCGGCTCGTGTCCGGCGTCTCGAAGGATGTCCAAGGCTGCTTCCGCCGGATTGGACGTAAAAATCCTGGTCGTAATCAGTACGCGCGCCACGGAGGCTCCAGTCGGCAGGTGGGAAGTGCGGCCATTCTATCCCCGCACTCCCAGAGCCCTTTCGGTCGCCCGACAACGTTCTGCGTAACACCCTGACCCTGTCAGACCCACGGTTACGGGCAGCCACCCCTACCTCCTGCCAATCCATGCAAGCAGGAATGTGCTACCTACAGCCCCTCCGGCCGTTCCACGATCGCAAAACTGATTTCCCCCGAAGCGCACAGTTTCCCGTCGATACTCGCCCGACCCGCCGCCCGGCCAAACCCGCGCCGGTACCGGATCACCTCGGCCTCCAGCCGCAATTCATCCCCGGGACGCGCCGGATGCCGAAACTTCCACTTGTCCAGGCCCGTCAACATCGCAATCTTGCCGCTGTTCTCCGGCATCCCCAGCGCCGCCACGCCGCCCACTTCCGCCACGGCCTCCACAATTATCGCGCCCGGCAGCACCGGGAATCCGGGAAAGTGCCCGCTCAGCACGTGCTCGTGATGCGTCCCCACGTCGTCCATGATTCCCACCGCCCGCTGGCCGTACTCCAGCTCCACGATGCGGTCCACGAAAATGAACGGCTCCCGGTGCGGGATCAGCGCTTCAATCCCGCCACGGTCAAGTAACGCGTCAGACATGGGCGGCCTCTTGGGGAGTGCGGTGGCGGCCAGCATGGCACAGGTAGTTCCTGGCCCCGCGCTGAGGAGACAGAACTCGCGAAAGTTCCTGAGAGGCTTGTTCCGGCGCACATTTGCCCGGTTGCCACTTGCGCAAAACGATTCCAGACCGTATAAATGGACCACCGAGTTTGTGAATCCCTTCACAAACTCGCCAAATTCCCAATCTGCCGAGTCTGGCAACGGCGCCGCCGGCCCAACGTTAGAAGAGAGGCATTCCGATAGCCGCGTATCGCAACGGGTCCGCCAACGGACACATCAGCCTGCAGGATTCCACCATTCACCGACTGCTGGTCGGATCCCACCGCCTCGCTGGCCATCTCAATTCGGCTTGCGACGAAGCTGGTGTCTCACTGCCGTTGGCTCGGGCCCTTCAATTCCTTGCTGGGGCCACCGAGCCGGTCACGCCGACCCAGTTGTCGCGTGAGCTCGGCCGCAGCCCGGCTGCAACATCCGAACTCATCAAGCGTCTGGTGAAGACCGAGCAGATCACTGCCGATGTGGACCCGGACGACCGTCGTTCATTCAAACTCATGCTCACCGAGGCCGGTCGCGCCAAGTGGAACGAAGTCCGAGACGCGCTCCAGCACGCCGAAGCCGTGATCGAACGCGGCTACGGCGGCAGTCGCCTCAAAGCCCTCGCGGGCGAACTCGACGAACTCGTCACCGCCCTCGACAAAGTTCCCGCATAACCCAATCCGCCGCTGCCCCCAACAGCGGCGCCCCCGCCC
>DAOUIX010000022.1:0-3623 GCA_034423235.1 Chloroflexota bacterium
TCCTCATGGGAACCTTCCGCGGCTGGCTCGGCAACGAAGCCGCCATCACCGCCCAAGCCAACTACGGCAAGGGCAAAATCGTCGTCACCACCCTCGGCCTCAGCCAGGCCGGCCGCGCCGACCCCCTCGCCCGCGCCCTCCTCGTCCGCCTCATCCAGTACACCGCATCCAAATCCTGCAACCCCACATCCCGCATCCACCTACCCACCACCAACCCCTAACGACGCCTCGCTTCTCCTCTTCCCATTCTTCTCTTTCTCACTCCTCTCGCCTCTTCCCTCTCTCCTTCTTCATGGGGTGAGCGAGGGGACTTGAACCCCCAGCCTTCTGGGCCACAACCAGACGCTCTAACCGTTTGAGCTACGCCCACCACAGGCCGATAGACAGCATCCACCGGCCGCCCGTCATTCTATCTATCGAACGGCGCCTAAGAGACACTCGGTGCGCCGTCTCCCGCGCTAGACCGCTCCCACCAGCGCCACAATCACCCCGGTAACGGCAGCCGCTGCGGCCACCGATCCCAGGATCGCGCCCACGATCCATCGCATCAGGCGCGATTCCAATGCGTGAAAATCGCCTCGTAGTTCCGCGACATCGGCCTTTGTGGCCAAGTGCTCGAACCCGCCCTCGAGACGGCTTACGCGCTCTTCCAGAGTCGCCGTCGCCATCTGGGTTCTCCTCGCCGGAAGCGTCCTGCGCTCCCACGGCATCCCATTCTACGGACGCGCAACACGACATCCCCGCAAACGCGCCTCCAGCCCCTCCTCCCAACCTGTGATCCAACCGCCCTACAACCACCGACCTCAGCCCTTCTTCCCAACTTGATGCCCAGCAAGGCCGTCGGAGACGGTGTAGCATGTCTTCACGATGAGGAGAGGTGATCGACGTCGTCGGCGGGTGTCTCCGGCACCCTGCCCCGATTGCGCGCCGCCCTCCCGCGTCGCGACCCCGGCCCAAGTGGCGCGGGGTCTTTTTCGTTATTCGGGCCCACCACAGGTCGCAGGGAGGCGCTTGCGTGTCACTTGATCCGAATCCGGTCCGCATCGACGAGCAGTCCGTCACCTCCACCCGCAGCATCGTCGAAGGTCTCACCTACGACGATGTCCTCCTCGTCCCCGGCCGTTCCGACGTCCTCCCCACCCAGGTCGATACCCGCACCCGCATCACGCCCCGCCTCGCCCTCAACGTGCCCCTCGTCTCCTCCGCCATGGACACCGTCACCGAAGCCACCATGGCCGTCGCCATGGCCCGCGCCGGCGGCATTGGCGTGATTCACCGCAACCTCACCATCGACGACCAGGTCGGCGAAATCGACAAAGTCAAGCGCTCCCAGTCCGGCATGATCGTCGACCCCGTCACCCTCCCCCCCACCGCCACCCTCGCCGAAGCCAACGCCGTCATGGCCCGCTACCGCATCTCCAGCGTGCCTATCACTGACGAAGACGGGCGCCTCGTCGGCATCCTCACCAACCGCGACATGCGCTTCACCCACGACCAGGCCCGCACCGTCTCCGACCTCATGACCAGCAAAAACCTCGTCACCGCCCCCGTCGGCACCACCTTGCGGCAGGCCCAGCACCGCCTCCACGAACACCGCATCGAAAAACTCCCAGTCGTCGACGCCCACGGCATCCTCTGCGGCCTCATCACCGTCAAAGACATCGCCAAGCGACAACAATTCCCCAACGCCGTCTACGACGAAAAAGGCCGCCTCGTCGTCGCCGCCGCCGTCGGCGTCCAGGACGAAGCCTTCGACCGCGCCCGTGAACTCACCCACGCCGGCGTCGACGTCCTCGTCGTCGACTCCGCCCACGGCCACCACTCCGCCGTCCTCGACATGGTCCGCCGCGTCAAAGACAACCTCGATATCGAAGTCATCGCCGGCAACGTCGTCACCGCCGCCGGCGCCAGCGACCTCATCCAGGCCGGGGCCGACGCCATCAAGGTCGGCGTCGGCCCCGCGGCCATCTGCACCACCCGTGTCGTCGCCGGTGTCGGCGTACCCCAGCTCACCGCCATCCTCGACTGTGCCGACCCCTGCGCCGAGCACGGCGTCCAGCTCGTCGCCGACGGCGGCATTCGCTACTCAGGCGACGTAGCCAAGGCCATCGCCGCCGGCGCCTCCGCCGTCATGATCGGCAACCTCCTGGCCGGCACCGACGCCAGCCCCGGCGAAATCGTCTATCGGCAAGGCGAGCGCTTCAAGGAATACCGCGGCATGGGCTCCATCGGCGCCATGGTCGACCGCCGCCTCGCCACCCGCGACCGCTACGGCCAGCACGAAGTCGAAGACGCCGCCAAGCTCGTCGCCGAAGGCGTCGAAGCCCAAACCCCCTACCGCGGCCCCACCGCCGGCCTCATTGACCAGCTCGTCGGCGGCCTCTGCTCATCCATGGGCTACGTCGGCGCCCCCGACATCCACGCCATGCAAACCCGCGCCCGCTTCGTCCGCGTCACCAACGCCGGCGCCGACGAAAGCCACCCCCACGACGTCGTCCTCGTCAAGGAATCCCCCAACTACCAACACCGCACCCGCTAAGCGCCCGGTCGCGTCGAGCGCTTGCCTCTCCCTGCCGGAGAGCGGCAGATCTAAAGGAGCCGACATGTTCGTCATCATCGCCCCCATCCAGATCAAAGACGGCTACAAAGACCGCTTCATCGAAGAGATGATCGGCGACGCCCGCGGCTCCGTGAACGACGAACCCGGCTGCCTCCAGTTCGACGTCATCCAGGACGCCAACGACCCCAACCGCATCTGGCTCTACGAGATCTACGTCGACGAAGACGCCTTCAAAGCCCACACCCAGGCCCCCCACTTCATCAAGTGGCGCGACGCCACCGCCGACTGGACCGAGGACGCCGGCCTCCAGGGCGCCGGCCTCGGCGCCACCAACATCTGGCCCCCCGACGACGAGTGGAAGTGATTCCGGCTGGCAGGGATTCGAGCAAGATGACGGCGCAACGGAGCTTGACCCCATGACCCCCATCGGCTGGATCCGCGAAACCCTCGCCGACCACCAGGAACGCCAGGAGGAAAAGCGCCAGGCCCGCGAACAGGAACGGCAGCAACAACAAGCGATCCAGCAGCGCCAGCGCGAAGCCGAGCAACGCGCCCTACGCCTCCAGCGCCAGCGCCGCGACAACATCATCTCAATTCTGGACGACAACAAACTCCCGCAAATTGACTGGTCCCTCTACCAGCCCCTCCCCTTCAAATTCCTCAAGAGCGAACATCTCCTCTACGTCTTTCCCGACGTCGGATACGCCGAACAACGCGTCAAGCGCGAGATCGTCGGGCGCTCCGCCGGCACCAGCGTCCGTGTCGCCCGAGGCGTCTCCGTCCGCCTCGGTCAGTCACGCGGAACCCCCGTGGAACGCGACGAAGTCGTCCACCGCGGCATTGGTGTCCTGGCCGTCACCACCAAGCACCTCTACTTCGCCGGCGAACGCACCTTTCGTATCCGCTTCAGCCGCATCGTCTCCGTCCAGGCCATGCGCGACGCCGTCGAAGTCACCCGCGACCGCGTCAGCGGCCTCTCCGAATACTTCATGCTCGACGACGCCGACATCCAATTCGCCGCCGACCTCATGCAATCCATCCCCGCCCTCGAACTCCCCCGCCG
>DAOUIX010000023.1:0-10558 GCA_034423235.1 Chloroflexota bacterium
CGCCGGTCCCTTCCCATCGATCCCTCGACAGTGGACCCCGGCTCCGAAATCCCGCTTACAGTGGCGCTACCGTGGCGGATTCTCACCGCCTTCCCTATTCTCCCTGGGACGGGCACCTGAACGAACGATGCGTAACTGTGATCAATCAGGCGGAAGTGTTGCTGCACCGCCAGCACCTGTCAAGCGTGCACGCGAGCAGGTCGGCAGGCCGAACATGGGCAATCGAATGTCTCCATTTCTGAACCTGTGTCACTGTGGCAAGCATGCCGAGAACGATCCAGATCCGCGACGTAGCCGACGAGGTGCATCGCGAGGCCAAGGCGCGAGCGGCCCGCGCCGGGCTGAGTCTCTCGGACTTCTTGCTTCGCGAGTTGGAGCGAGCGCTGTCGGTCCCGCCGGTTGAGGAAGTGCTGGCGCGGATCGCCGCCCGGGAACGTCCGCATCTGTCTGAGTCCCCGGCCCAGATCATCCGGCGTGAACGCGAGCAGCGGTGATCGTCGGCGACGCGTCGGTGGTCGTTGAATTGCTGCTGGGCCCCGGAAGTCCTGCGGGGAGCGTGCTGGCCCGGCACTTTGGCGATCAGGAGGTTGTCTGTGCGCCCCACCTCCTCGATGCGGAAGTCGGTCAGGCTCTTCGGCGGTTTGTCCAACGACGGAACATGTCATTGGCTCGAGCCCAGGCCTCTCTTGACGACCTGGCCGACCTTCCGCTGCGCCGGTTTCCGCATACGGCCTTGCTCTCTAGGGCCCTTGTGCTTCGGGCAAACGTCACGATGTATGACGGCATTTATCTGGCCCTGGCGGAGGCTCTCGGTGCCCCTCTGATCTCCTGCGACGCCGCGCTGCGGAGCGTGCCTGGATGCAGGGCGACGGTTAAATTCGTCCCTGCCAGCCTGTCCAGAAACTGACCCAACACTTCTTGTGTTGGCAGTTGAGTCGTGGCGGATCGAGCTAGCCGAGCAAGTGTTCGATTCCGAGACGAGCGACGGTGATCTTCTCGAGATCACGGACGTTGCCCACGCTATACAGGCAGAGCACGGTGCCGTCGGGGGTAACGGCAAGGTCGGAGTAGCGGCAGGGTCGGGGATCGATGACTGTCGAGATCGGCCACGTGCGTCCGGCGTCCGCACTCGCATAAATGGTCATTTCGGTACCGCCGGGGATGCGGCGGTTGACGCCGATCGGATGGGAGAACAGCAGAGTCTCCGGTCGGTTGTCGTCGCCCGAGCCATGGCGGGCGAGGCCCACGTTGACTGGCCGGCCACTGAGTTCGGGATGCTCGCCGAGTTCGTAGAAGCTCTGTCCGCCGTCGCGGCTACGTGCAAAGGTTCTGCCGTCGCGGCGCTGCGTGTTTCGGCGATAGCTGACGTAAATCTCGCCGCCGGCGGTTTCCACCAGCGACGCCTCGTCGGATCCATTGGGTAGGACTGCGCCGACCGTCCACGAAGTTCCGTGGTCGTCGCTGTAGAGCAGGCCGCCGCGCACGCCCGGAACCTGTCCGGGCTCGCCTTCCTTATAGAGGAAGGCCGGAATCACCAGCCGACCGCGGTGCGGCCCGGCCATGAGTTGAATCCCGTGCTCGTTGTTGTTGGGCCACCCAGTCCAGCCCTCCGCGTTTGGGCTCGGATCGACGCGCACGGCCTCCGACCAGGTCCGGCCGTCGTCGGTGCTCCTGACGAGCCCGAACCCGCCGCCCTGCTCGGCATAGGTGCTGAAATACCCGAGGTCATCCCGAACTTCAGCGGGGATGTTCCAATACGTCACGAAAATCGTTCGCGTAATCCGGTCTTCAACAATCGCCCCGAGGAACGTGTACTGGCCTGGTTCGGCGTGGATGACCTGCTGTCGCGACCAGGTCTTGCCGCTGTCCTCGCTGCGCGCTGACAGAAGGTCGTTCTCGTGGCCGCCGTCGCTCATTGAATCGTGGCGCCGGCAACACACGGCAACCACGTTCCCGGCGTCCGTGACGATCAGTCCGGGCATGCCGACACCGAAGCCGTCGTAGTTGTGATACAGGAGGTTCGTGAAATCGACGGTCACCTTGGCCTGAGCCATCCGCTTGCGCATCGGCCGGTCGGTGCTGATGACCGCAATCAGAAGCTCGTTCGGGTTTCGAGTACTGGTATAGAAGTTCGCGGTTACCCCGAACGTGTGAATCGCATTCGAGTCCGGCTCGTTCTGCTCCGAGAGGCCTTCCTTCGCCGAAACCTCCGCCGGCGCCTCCGTCCGATCCCAGTGATAGGCCGGCGCCTGGGTCAGCGTGTCACCCTGACCGGGGAAGAAAACGTCAACGTATTCGACCTGTGGGCTACTCACGTTCGCCTCCTGAACGGGATGTCAAATGGGCGAGGCCTTCAGAGTAAGGGGTGTTGATGTAGGACCCTACGCGCGTCAGCCGCCAGCCTGCAGCTCTTGCATCTCCTGAACCGCTCTGCGCAGCCCCTCGGCAGGATCCGTGTCGCCCAGGAACACGTCGCGAACGATCGTGTCCGTTAGCACTTCAGACTCGGACCGCGAGGAGCCGTCCAATGCCGCGTTCTCAAGCAGGTGCAGCAGAACATTCTCGTCGTCGCCATTGAGTTCGGGCATGAGCTTCCGAATGGCTGCCGCATCAACGCGAAAAGGCGGCAGAGTCGAGTCGGGTGCGATGGCCGAATACAAGTGCCGCAGCGCATCGTAGGCAACCTCGGGATCCCTGGCCGACTTCACGATGCCTAGATTGAACGTATGGGTGGGGTTTCGACCCGATCCAAACGCCGGAAAGGGGTACACGCGATTGTCGGCGAGGAACTCGCCGATGTCCGAGAAGGCGATGGTTCCGAATCCAATGCCCCACGTGCCGGCCTGTAGATAGGGGCCAAAGTCGAAGTCGCCTATCTTGAGCAACTGGTGCCGGTGGATGAGGTCGACGTAGAACTCCAGGACCTCACGAGCCCTGTCGCTCTGAAGCTGAGTAAAGCCGCCGCTGGAATCGCGAAAACTCCCCAGCGCCGAGAGCAATGCAACCGTCACCGGCGGAAACACAAGGTAGTCGCCGCTCGACGTCGGCTCGGGGAGGACTCCGCCCAGGATGCCCCGGGTTCCGAGTCCACCGTCTGGCGGATCGGGCTCGTGGAAGGCCTGCGCGGTTCTAAGAAAGGTCTCGGCGGTGAAGGCCTGCAGGGTTGGCTCGGGCAGTTCAATGTCCCGCTCGGCCGCCAGTTCGCCGTTGACCAGTGCGAAAGACGGAGAGACGGCAAACGGCAGCCCGAATTGCTCGCCGTCGTGGCGGCCGCTGTCCAGGACGCCGGGCCAGAAGGCTCCGGGATCGAAGTCCGGATCGGCGGCCAGAAAGTCGCCCAGCGGCATGAGTTGATCGTGGGCGACCAGGTCATCGAGATCAATGTCGAAATAGACGACGAGTTCGGGTGCTGACGCTTCAACTGCCGCAAGCGAGCGGCTCATGCTCCAGTCGCTCGTCACAAAGAAATCAAGAGGCACGTCGTCAAACTTGTAGCGGCCCTCGGACCGGCGGCCGGCATCCAGCAACCCATTGGCAAATAGCCCGAAAAGCCTGGGGCCCGCAACTTCCAACGACATGACGGCGACCGGCACCTCGCGCTGCTCCCCGGGCTGCGGAAGCGCAGGTCCCGGTGCGGGCGCCCGCTCGGTCACGCTGGCCACGGCGGTCCGGGCACGTTGCAGCGCGGCATCCAGTTCGCCCCGGCCGGTCGTGGCAGGCGGGGTAGGTTGCGTCGGCGCTTCCTCGCCGCACGCGGCGGCAAGCACGCCCAGGACTCCGCTGCCCAGCATGCGCAGCACGCTGCGCCGCGTGACGCCCGGTCTGACCCTCACGCGGACCAACGCCTCATCTCGACGAACACCTCAGGTTCGAGCCACAGCACCCTCGCACAAACCATACCGCCCGCCCCGCCATGGCAGACGGTTGGTCTGGTGGCCCAGGTTGGCTACCCTCGCGACGGCTCGCTCATCTCATTGCGCGCCTTGCGTACGAGTTCCGGCAAGTGGCCATCGTTCGCAAGGCGCTGTTCCAGGTGACGCATGCGGCTCGGGCCGGCGGTTCGGATCATGGCGTCGCCGTAGGCGCGCTCGATCCAGAAGCGGGCCGCGTGCCCGATGTCCCGGCGCAGTTCGTCCAGATCCTCCTCGGCAAAGCGCTCGGACACGTTGATGGTGAACATGCGACGGCGGGTTCCGCCGCCGAAGGACGCGTGCTTCAGGTCCTGGTTGAACATCAGCAGGTCGCCCGGACGGGTTTCCAGCGCCACGGCCGGCATCTCCGCGCCCGTAACGCCTAGGTGTTCCTCCATCGTCCAGGCCCGCTGACTTGACATAATGCCTTGCAGGCCTTCAGCGTAATCGTCGCCCCTGTGGTGGCTGCCGGGAATCACTCGCAGGCATCCCGAATCGCGCTCCACCGGATCCAGATAGAACGCGAACTTGATGTTGCGGTACTTGCTGCGCGCGTAGCCGTCGGAGTGCCAGCGGGTGTCGCCCACGTAAAAATTGCCGTCGCTTCCGGTGTAGTTGTAGTCATCACCCGCCAATTCGCTGGCGACGTCGTCGATCCGCGGATCGTCCAGCAGGGCGCTCAGGTATTGGCTCTGGTCGATGAAAGGAACGAGGGCCGAGCGCTGCTGGTGATCGTGGGCCAGGCCGTGATGCCCGCCGCCCCGTTCGGCCCAGAGGCGCTCGAACTCCGCGGTGATCGCTTCCGCTTCCTGCGCGAAGAGTCCTGGAAAGCCCAGGTAACCGAAAGTCTCAAAGAACGCGCGCTGCTGGCTGGTGAGCTTCATGCTTGGGCTCCTGCGGAGATGCGGCCGCGTGGGCCAAGTCTAGGCAAGCGGTTCGGTCGGGCGCGGATGTCCGTTTCAGCCCTCCAACCTGGGGCCGCCTCGGCGTCGGGCTCCGCTACCGGAGCCGGGGCTAGAGCCTGGCTGCCTTTACGACCTCCAGGATTCGACCTCGCAGCGGCCTCTCCGCTTGCAGCAAGTCGTGAAGCTGCGCCACGACTCTCGGCTTGTCGGGCACTTTCCACCCAGGGTACGCCCCGATCCGCCACGTGAGGTACGCGCTTAAAGCACCCGTCCCGGCGAGCTTCGCCTTCGCGGCCAGCAATTCGATCAGAATTGCCCGCCGGTGTGCATAGGCGTGACTTCGGCCCGCCAGCTTGTGCGTGATCTCGACTTGCTCGTGAAGCGCAACCAGGTCGGCACGCTCAGGGTTGCTGATCGCGAACTGCAGCGGGATGTAGATGCTGCCGTCCTCGTCGTACATCGCCAGGTCGGCCCCATCGGGCCACGGGTCGCAAAGCAAGTAGCGGATCTTCGTTCCGTCCACTGTGCACGTGCGCTCGCCGCTTACGTTGGACTTGATCGCCTCGACAAGCCGGGCCAACTTCGGGTGCGGCAGCTTGAGACGACGTGTGGTCGTGGACATTTCTGGCCCGTCGGCTGTTTGAGTTAGCGCGCTAATCATCCCCTCACGCAAGGCGTGCTAGTGAAGTCTCGCGGTCTGCCAAGACTCGGCGCGCTAGATTGTTGGTACGTCCGGGTTGATCACAAAGGTGTTGGGCATGGGCAATCGGCTCCGCCCGCCTGCGCGCCGCGCCGGCTCAGGCACTTGAGCGGGACCGAGCGGCCCCCACCCGTTGAGGTCCGGAATCTCAACAAGCGCTACAAGGACGGCCCGCACGCCAACCAGGACATCTCGCTGACCGTCAACTGGGGCGAAGCGCTGGGTGTCCTTGGACCCAACGGCGCCGGCAAGACCACGCTGGTGCGTCAGATCACCACGGAACTCCTCCCAACCTCCGGCGAGGTTCGCGTGATCGGCATTGACGCAGTGGCCAATCCGGACGACGCCAAGGCGCGCATCGGGGTGGTTCCGCAGGAGGCCCGGCTCTTCCAGGGGCTTTCGGTGTACCGACATCTGCGAATCTTCGGCGTGCTGCGTGGGCTGTCTCGGCGGGATGCGCGGGAGCGGGCGGACGAGCTGATCGAGGAACTCGATCTAACGGCCCACCGCGACTTCGTCAGCGAACGGCTGTCCGGAGGTTTGCGTCGCCGGCTCCTGGTCGGCATCGCCATGCTGGCCGAGCCCGACGTGCTGATTCTGGACGAACCCACGGTCGGCTTGGACGTGGAGTCCCGCCAGCGGCTCTGGGAGGTCCTCCAGAGCTACCGACAACGCGACGCCGCCGTGCTCCTGACTACCCATTACATGGAAGAGGCCGAGACGCTGTGCGACCGCATCGGCATCATCCAGGACGGGCGCCTGATCTCGCTCGACACCATCGCGAACCTGCGTTCCTCCATAGGACACGAATACAAGCTCGTCTACGAGTCGTCAGAGGGCCAACAAACCGTCTACGGCGACGACCATCTGGCCCTGGCTGACCAGCTACGGGCCCAGGGAGTCGACGAGTATGCGGTGATGCGCACGAGCCTGGAGGACGTGTACTTGGCCCTAACGCAGCAAGCGCGTGATGAGGACGAGACCGATGCCGCGAACTGACCGCCTCAGCACTCCCGGCCCGCGCAAGTTCGTGAGCGATTCGCTGGCCGTGCTGGAAATCCACGCGCTGCCGATGATCCGCCAGTGGTATCTGATCGTGCTGGGAACCCTGGTGTTCCCGATCCCCATGTTCTACGTCTTTCGCTCCATTGCGCCCGACGACGCGGCCGTCTGGCAGCGCCTGCTGGCGGGCACGCTGATCTTCGGCGTTTCATTCAGCACCGCCATGCTGGTCGGCCAGCAGATCGTGGCGCAGCGCTTCATGGGCCACCTGAAGCTCGTTATCACCATGCCCGTCTCCAAGGCCGCATTTGTGGTCGGAACGCTGTTGTACACCGCCGTATCGGGAACGCTGTCCGCCCTGTTTCTGCTGGGCTTCGCCCTTATCGCCGGCGTGGAGATCTCACCCACCTGGGCGCTAGCCCCCGCGTTGCTGCTGACGGTTCTGGCCTTGGCCGGCATCGTCCTGTTCGTGATGAGCTTCGCGCCCTCGCTGCCGGTGGGAAACATCATCGCCAGCCTCATCGCCATCGTCTTGGTCATCATCTCTCCGGTGTATTTCACCTTGGAGTCGGCGCCTCTTCTGTTGCAATGGTTCGGCTACGTCTCGCCACTGCGCTACGCGGCCGACGCCATCGCCGCCTCCCTTGGGGGACGTCTGGACGTTTGGTTGGAGCTTGCTGTGCTGGCGGCCTACGCGGTCGTCACCATGGGTCTTGGCCTGTGGCGCCTGCCCTGGCGGGAGACCTAGGGCGCATTCAATCCACTCGCGGCGACCACGGAGACTTGAGAGCGGCGTAGTCTTCGTTCAGCCGCTTCACCTGGAATCGTGGTACGGGGACTATCTATGGCTTGGCGAGATCCTGCAGCGCTGTCGACCGCCGAACTTGAGGAAGGTGGCGACATCGCGCTGGACTTCGGGCGCTTTTTCTCCGCCAGCGGGGATGGGGTCGTTCCCGTGGTCGCCCAGGACGTTGAATCCCGCGATGTCCTGGTGCTGGCGCACGCCAACCGAGAGGCGTTGGACTGCACTCTTCAAAACCGAGTCGCAGCCTTCTGGAGTCTGTCGCGAGACCGTCTGTGGATAAAGGGCGAGACCTCCGGCAACTTCCTGGACCTCGTCGAAGTTCGCGTGAACTGCGAGCAGAACTCGCTCCTATATCTCGTCAGGCTGCGCAATGAGGGCGTGTGCCACACGGTCCAGGACGGCGTGGCGCGGCATAGCTGCTACTACCGGCGGATCACCGGCGATCGACTGGAGCCGGTGCACGGCATACGGTTGCAAGGGCATGAGTGCCGATGTCCCTGAGCAGATTCAATATTGCTTACGTCAGAGACTCCGACTGTCGGCGGAGAGACCGCAACCGAATATCCTCAAGCTCATCGGCTGTAAAGACACCGGCTCGGTAGAGATTCAAGTATTCGTCCGAAACGCTCTGCCCAAAGATCATTAGGTCGTCGGTGTTAATCGTGATGTCCACCCCGTGGTCATAAAGCCTGCGAATCGGGTGCGACTTCAGGTCGGCCACCGCACCAAGCATCACGTTGCTCGTCGGGCAGACGTTCAGCCGAATCCGATGGTCAGCCAGCCAGTTCATCACGGCCGTGGACTCCGCCGCGGCGATTCCATGCTGCACTTCATCGAGTTGAAGTATCTCGACCGTCCGCTTCACCTCGTCGGCGCCCCCGTATTCGCCGACGTGCGCCTTGAGCTTTAGGCCGTGTGCACGAGCCTTCTCGTAGATCCATCGCACCGCCTCAGGATCGCAGCCGTCTTCGTACGAGTACATGTCAATTGACCGAAAGACGCCGGTCTCAATCGCTTCGGAAAGAGAAGCCATCAGGTGGTCCTTTGACACGAATGAGCGCGAAAACCCCACTTCCGGCCTAAAGTCGACCTGGCCATGGAACCGCGACGCCAGCGATGCGGCAAACGCCGCTAGGCCGCGCAGACCATCTGGATGGTGCAGGATGGCCCAGATGTCGAAGCTCGTTTCAAGGACAGCAATGCCATCGCTTCGGGCGTGTAGCAGGGCGGAGCCGGCCACAAACTCGAAGGCGGTCCAGTTGTCGATGTAGGGGTCGATTGCCTGGCGCGCGTAAGCCCGCATGCCGTCCAGTCCATCCATCCTGGGCGGCGGACGGTCGATGGCGCGGCCCAGCCATCGCTCGATATCGGCAATTGGCGCGGCGAAGTAGAGGTGTGAGTGGAGGTCAGCCTTCGCCGCGCTTCGGATGGCAGCGGCGTCGCCGGTTGCGATGGCCTCAGCGAACGACGATGACACGTGCGTTAGCCGCCGACCGCCGGCTGAGCGACGAAGGGAATGGTCTCGACGTCTTGCAACACGAACCACAGCCTCCGGTTAGGAATGAGGCGAGTGTATGCGGCATCGACGTAGGCGCTCTGACGCGCTCCAAGGAAGAGTCCCCACGCTAGGCGGTAGACTTTGAGACGGACAACCATGGGCGGTAGAAGGAAAAACCGGGATGACGGTGGACCTGACCGCCATCGAGATCGAGCGGCGACTAACCGCCATTGAGACCGCGCTCCCGACCTTCGCGACGAAAGCCGATATTCAGTCGCTGAGAGCCGAAATCCAGGCCTCGCGCGCCGAGTGGAAGTCCGACCTGCACAGCCTCACCCGCTGGATCATCGTTGCGGTGCTTGGGTCGGTCACGGCTGCGGCCACGATAACCGGGCTCATCGTTCGGTTCATCGGCACGTGAAGCCGCGTGACTCGGCTGGTGCACGGCGGTACCGCAACATCTGCCACCAGGCTGAGCTTGAAGCAATCGCGGGCGGGCAAGGGAAAACCGGATGACGGTGGACTTTACCGCCATTGAGATTGAGCGGCGGCTAACAGCCATTGAGACCACGTTGCCGACGTTGGCAACCAAGGCCGACCTTCAGGCCATGCGGGCCGAGTGGAAGTCTGATCTCCACAGTTTGACCCGCTGGATGGTGATTGCCGTGCTGGGATCGGTGACCGCCGCGGCCACGATCACCGGATTAATCGTCCGATTCGTCGGAACCTGAAAAGGCCACGGCTGCGGTAGTCGTCACTAGGGTTTGGGCTGACGACCTCGTACCCGACCGCTCGACCGCAAAGGAATACAACTCCGCGTTCCTCATCACGAACCGCAGCCGCCGATGCGGAATGAACCGGGTGTAGACGGTCCCGGAATCCACGTTCTGGGGGAACGGCAGATTGGCATCGCCCTGCCAGGTGACGGTGTGGCGGACGCTGTCGCCGGTGAAGGTATCGGAGTCGTCCAGGCCTCGACCTGGCAGTACTCGGTCGGTTGCGTCGCGAACCTCGACCTTGAGATAGCCGCCGCTACCGCAGGCGGCGTTGATGATCAGTCGGTTCCCCTCCGACACAAACGGCTGCGTGGCCACCACTCCCTCGCGCGTTCCGCCGGCCCCAACCGACACAAACCCATTGCGCCGCAGTCTGCCCATGCCCAGCGCGTACCGTGGCTCGCCAATGGCCCGGGCTGACGGTTCATCCAGATCCTCCTGATCCTCGGCGTACCACAGGTCGTGCTGCGACGTCGCCCCGCCGAAGTACACCCACGTCTCGTCATCGCCAACGTCCACGACACGTGGAATCCCGATCTGGTTCGCGCACCAACTCCCGGGCTCCCCCAGCCCAATCCAATCGTGCGTGGGCGCCAGCCGTTCCCACTGACGGCCGTCGCGGCTATGCACCATTTCCACGGTTGACGTGTTGGACACCTGGTGAAACACGCCCAGGAACCCGATCCAGTGCCCACCCAGCCGGAAGGGCCGCATTCCGTAAAAGGCAACGTCCAGGTTGTCCAGATCGGGGTCCGGGGTCAGGATCAGCCGCGGCTCGCTCCAGCTCACGAAGTCCCGGCTCTCGCACATGAAAATTCGGCGCACGACCCGCCGATTGGGCGTAGCCATCACCGCGTCAAAGCTGGGCGCCCCGCCCACCATCGGCGCGTGGGTCGGCCGCGTGCGCGGCGCCAGTTCCATCAGCGGATGGCGCGTGACGATGCGATAAACGCCGCTATCG
>DAOUIX010000024.1:0-5780 GCA_034423235.1 Chloroflexota bacterium
GGGTGGGGAAGCGGCCAATGACGCGGGTGCCGCGGTAGCCGGCGGGAGCGCCGTCGGGCGCGTCGCCGAAGTCGGCGGCCAGGGCGGGCTCGGCGGTGGGGCTGGCGGCCGCCGCCGCGGCGGCCGTGGGAGCTTGGGTGAGCGCCGGTGCGGCGTCGGCCGTAGGGGTCGCGGCCGGTGCCGTCGGCGCAAGGACCGGCGCGGATTCGGTTGCCGATTCGCAACCCGGCAAGGCCAGCATGATGACAGCCAGCGCGACGGCCTGGCAGCGGGCGATCAGACGCATTGGGCGGAATCTGTCCGGCGTTCGGTTCAGGCTATCCGACCCAGCACCGGCAAGGATCGATCGGGCGGTCGCTTCGCCTCTGTCCCAACGAGCCCGGCGGGGAGCCCTCGCAGACCCTCAGGATGGTCGCGCTAGGAGCGGGCGACCGATGCTTCCTGGCTGGCTCGCCGTCCATTGGCGCCCGCGCTGACGGGGTCCGGCGCGTAGGTGGCGTGGGAGTCGGGGGTTTCCCAGAGGGTGACGGCGATGACGGGGAAGCCGAGGGCTTCAGTCTGCTCGTAAACCAGGCGGGCGAGGTTTTCGGTGGTGGGGTTGTCGTCGATGAGATACGCGTGCTGGCCGAGGGCCTCGATGGCTACGACGAGCGGGTCGTCGCGGCGCAGGATCATGCGGTGGTCCAGGTGTTCGTCGATCCAGGCCTGGATGCTGTGACGGACATCGCGGAAATCGGCGACCATGCCCATCTCGTCGAGGGTGTCGGAGGCCAGCCGGATTTCGACCCGCCCGTTGTGGCCGTGGGGCTGGTTGCACTTGCCCTGGTAGTCAATGAGGCGATGGCCGAAGCAGAAATCGATGTGCTTGACGATTTCGTACATGACTGGAGTCGCTCCTGTCAGGAGACCGTGCGGCCACCGTCGACGGGGATGACGGCGCCGGTGACGAAGTCGGTGGCCTCCACGAGGTAGAGGACGGTCTGGGCGATGTCTTCGGGGTGACCGATCCGGCCGAGCGGGGTGGCCGCGGCGACGGCGTCGATCGTCTCCTGAGTGAAATCGGCGGGCATCAGGATTGGGCCCGGGGCGATGGCGTTGACCATGACGGTGGGCGCCAGTTCCTTGGCGAAGACGCGGGTGAGGGTAACGATGCCGCCCTTGGCCACGAAGTAGGGCGCGTAGTTGACGTATGGCCGGTCGACCGCCCAGTCGGCGATGTTGACAATCTTGCCGCGGCCACGCTCGCGCATGTGCAGGCCAAACAGCCAGCAGCCGAGATAGGGGCCCTTGAGGTTGACGGCGATGTTGCGGTCGAAGTCCGCTTCGGTGAGGTCGTCCAGTGGGGACTCGAAATAGATGGAGGCGTTGTTGAGGAGGACGTCGACACCGCCGAAGCGTTCGATAGCGGCATCACGGATGCGCTCGACACCCTCTTTGGTCGAAACGTCGGCCTGAACGGCCAGTGAGCCGACCCCGAGGGCGGTGAACTCCTTCACCGCCTCGCGAGCTTCGTCGGCAGACGTGCGGTAGTTGACGACGATGTTGGCGCCGCGCTCGGCCAGCCGGATGGCGACATGGCGTCCCACGCGGCGCGCGCCGCCGGTTACGACAACCGTTGCGCCCTGGAGATCCATGGACTCCTGCCTTCGCCTGGCGGCCGTGGACCGCAGTTTCTCTCGGTTACATCGTACGCTGCGACAGCTTGCCGCAACGTATCGTTTTCCACGGGGGGGGTGCATGGCTGAGCGGGCGCCGGTTGGGTCGCGGGTCGCGGCGCTGGTGAGCGGGCTGGACAGTTGCATCATGACCGGCCTGCTGGCCCGCGAATACGCCGAGGTGACACCGCTGTTCGTGCGCGCTGGCCTCCGCTGGGAAGACGCGGAACTGGCGGCGCTGGAGCGGTTTTTCGGCGCGTTGGGCTCGCCGGCGGTGCGGCCAATCGTCGAGCTGAAGCTGGAGGTCGGCGCTCTCTACGGAGCGCACTGGAGTGTGGGCGGGTCCGATGTTCCCGACGCGCAGCAGCCGGACGAGGACTGGTACCTGCCAGGACGCAACCTGCTCCTGCTGGGGACGGCGGCGCTCTATGGCGGGGTGAACGAAACGCCGAATCTGGCAATCGGCCTCCTGGCCAGCAACCCGTTTCCCGATGCCACGACCGACTTTCTGCGCAGCATGGAGCGGACGGCGGGTCTGGCGATGGACACGAGCTTCAGGGTGCTGACGCCGCTGGGCGACATGCATAAGGCGGACGTGGTGCGAGCGGGAGTCGGCATGCCGGTGGAGGAGGCGCTCTCCTGCGCGAGCCCGGTGGACGGGCGGCACTGCGGGGTGTGCGGGAAGTGCGGGGAGCGGCGGCGGGGGTTCATTGACGCGGGCGTGCAGGACCCGACCGACTACGTGGAGCTAGGCCCGCTCTAGAGTCCGCAACCTGCCACTCCGCGGATTGGGGAGCGACAGCTTGCAGGTACGCCGCGAACGGCGTGGGGAATCCTAGCCTGACGACGGTCGATGACGCGGCATCTCCCGCAGCGGGCTATAAAGCGCCCCTGAAGTAGACCTCGACCGAGGTGCTGCCGATCAGGGCGCCGTCGACCACGCTTTCGTCTCGGACTTCGATGCGGAGGGGGCCGGGGGCCGTGGTGCCCGAAATTTCGATCGACCTGGTGAAGGTGCCCGGGCCGCCGTAGTCGCCGTCGACGGAGATCCAACTCTGGTCGATGACGGTTCCGGCCTGGTTATAGATGCGGTAGGTCAGGTTTTTCTCGAAGGGCATGGCGCTGATGCGGCCGCGCAGTTCGAGCGAGGCGCCGACCGTGGCGCCGCTGAGGGGCGCTTCCAGGACGAGCTCGGGGGTGGGTTCGCGGCCGGTGCGACCGTCGGTAATGGGTGCGGCCTGCAGGATGACGGGCACGGCGGTGCGGGCCAGTGCCGAACCGTTGGCCGGATTGACGTCGAGGATCTCGATACGTCCGGGTCCATCCGCACCCGCGATGAACTCGACCGGCGCGGCGAAGGTTCCGGGTTGATCGGCATACCCGTCAACGGAAAGGCTGCCCATGCCGATCACGCCGCCGCGGGCGTCATAGACGAGGTAGGCGAGGTTGTCGGCGGATGGATAGACGCTCGACGTTCCCCGCACCTCGACCCCGTTCGCGACTATTTCGCCGGGCAGCGGGGACTCAATGACCAGGGCCTGGCGGGGAACCAGTTGGTCCGCTTCGAGCCCGAATGTGCGGGTGATCTCCAGGGTCGGGCAGCAGAGGCCGTCGCTGGGACGGTGGGTGACCGTCTGCGCGACGATCCGGCCTCCGGTGACGGCCAGGTTCCGCACCGGCACCCGGTCGCCGAGGAACGCCCAGGCCGCCTGCTCCGGCGCTCCGTCGCGATCCAGCATGGCGACCAGGTGGATAAACGTACCGCTGCCGCCGCCGGAGATGAAGACGACGACCGCGGCATCGGCGATGCCGTCACCGTCAAGATCGCCGAAGGCAACCGTATCGTCGACGATGCCCGCGTAGACCTTTTCGGTTGCACCCTCGCCAAAGGCGATGTGTCCCTCGCCGTCGGCGAATTGAATGGGTGTGTCCTCGTCACCGAGGAGCGGCAGGCGGTATTGGGCGTTGCGTAGCTGGTGCAGGGTCAGGCGCTGTTGCACAAGCCGGTCCCCGTGTAGCGTGAACGTGCTGGTGGTGCGCACGGACGGGCAGCAGAGCCCATCCTGGGGGCCGTGCGCGAGGATCTGCGCGCGGACCTGGCCGTCGGAAATGCTCAGGCTCTCCACCCGCACCCGGTCGCCCAGGTAGGCGCGCGCCGCCTGCGAGGGCGCGCCGTCCCGATCAACGACAGCTACCAGGTAGATGAAGGCGCCGCTGCCACCGCCGGAGGTGTAGACGACGACCGCCGCATCGGCGTTGCCATCGCCGTCCAGATCGCCAAACGCGACCGCGGTGTCGATGAGGCCTACGGTTTCACGTTCGGTCGCACCCTCGCCGTACACAAGCGTGCCCATGCCATCGACGAGTCGGATCGGGCTGTCCTGGTCGCCGAGGAGCGGCAGGCGATATTCGGCGTTACGCAGCTGTTCCAGGGTCAGGCGCTGCGCGGCCGTGGGTGCCGGCAGCGCGGTTTCCCAGGGAAGGCGCTCGCTGTTGAGGCGTTGTTGCAAGCCCTGCGGACCGATGATCCAGGTGAGCTCGCCGTCGCTGAATCCGGTCCAGTTGTCGCCTTTACGCCAGGTGAGTTGGCCGTTGGTGGTGGGCTGCTGGGTTATCCCAGTTGCCGGGTTGTGCTGCTCGTCATCGAGGCAGTCGCCAACGACGTCCGGGATAAGGTCGTGCAGAGCCCTGAAGCCCAATTGGAAGGAGCAGTCCTGGGCAAGTGCGGGCTGGAAGGAGAGGACGAGTCCAACCATCGCGACCAGGAGCGCAAGCCTTGTCTTCATCGAGCAACCCTCCCGTGCGGACCCGAATCACCTAAGCATAGAGGCGCCGCGGCTTTTTGAATGCGGGTCTAATCCAGATCGTGCGATCAGGCCGGCGCCAGGAGGCGAGGGAGCCGTGTTACTTTGTGTGACAAGAGCATACAGACAGGAATACTTGTCTGATGAGCCGGCATCTTTCGGTGCGGGTGGGCGACGAGCTGTTCGAGCAGTTGGAGGCGCAGAGCCGGAGGAGTGGGCAGTCGCGGTCGGCGCTGGCCAAGCAGCTGCTGCAGGAGGGGTTGCGCATGGAGCAGCATCCGGGCATTGTCTTCCGGTCTGGTCCGGGTGGGCGACGCGCGGGGTTGATTGGCGGTCCCGACGTCTGGGAAGTGGTTGGGGCGCTACGCGGCGCGGGTGGCGGCGCTTCCGACAGCCTCGCAAAGGTCGGCGAGCGGACAGGACTGACCGTTGACCAGGTGGGAGTTGCCCTGCGGTACTACGCCGATTACACCGAGGAAGTCGGCGACTGGATTCGGCGGGTCGAGGAAGAGGCTGAGCGGGTGGAGGCCCGCTGGCGGCGGGAGCAGGCGCTGCTGGGCCGGTGAAGCTGCTGCTGGATGAAATGTGGACGCCCGCGATCGCCGCGGCGCTGCGGGATCGGGGGCACGACGTCGTGGCCGTGGCCGAGCGGCACGACCTTCGCGGGATGCCGGACGCGGCGATCTTCGATGCAGCCCTGGCGGAAGGTCGGGTGATCGTGACCGAGAACGTGGTGGACTATCGACCGCTCGCCGCCGACGCCATGCGGGCCGGGCGCGCGCATCCGGCGCTGATCTTCACGAGCAACCTCGCCTATCCGCGAGCCAGCCGGCGGACGGCCGGGCGGCTCGTGACGGCACTGGATGCCCTGCTCACCACGCGAGACGCGATCTCAGGCGAGCACTGGCTGGACTAGCCAGACGGACTGAGGACCAGGGGCACCTACCCGACGACGAGGTTGATGAGCCGACCTTCGCGGTAGATGACCTTGCGGACCTGTTTACCGTCGGTGTGGGCTTGGACGCGGGGGCTGGCGAGGGCCAGGGATTGGGCGGCGGCTTCGTCGGTGGTGACGGGGGCCTCGATGCGGTCGCGGACGCGGCCGTTGACCTGGACGACCAGGGTGAAGGTCTCGTCGGCGGCCAGGGCTTCGTCCCAGGCGGGCCAGGACTGGAGGTGGATGCTCTCCGAGTGGCCGATGCGCTCCCAGAGTTCCTCGGACATGAAGACGGCGCAGGGAGCCAGCAGCACCAGGAAGGTATCGATGGTTTCCTTCCAGGCCGGGGTGGCGCGCAGGTCGTCGTCGCCGACTTCGATCAGG
>DAOUIX010000025.1:0-21947 GCA_034423235.1 Chloroflexota bacterium
CGACCACCGGGCGAAAACCGTCCTCCTGCAGCCGCAGAATCGGGTACAGCGTGTCCACCGTCTCGGCGGCATCGCCCACGACGATCAGAACGCCGTCCGGCTCCGTATCCATGTCAGCCGCCTCCGCACCATGTGAAACCGCGCCGCACTGGGAGCGTTGTCGATAGCTTGCCTGAATTGAGGCGCGCACCATACATCAGCATCGCTAGTCAGCGCGGCGCCTCCGCAGCCTAGGGCCAAGGCCTCACGCCTGGGGTTGCAACGTCAGCGTGGCGCGGATCGTTGGCTGCACGTCAGCTCGTTCCAGGCAGATTCGGTGATAGCGACCCTTCAGCCAGTCGCCGAACTGATTGGCGTAGTGCGGGCTGCCGGGTTGCCCTGACGGACCCGATGCGTCCAATGACCACATCTGGGCCGGTGACTCCGCAAGGTCCACCAGCAACCGGTAGTTGGCGCCGCTGACTGAGCCGAAGTCGGGCGATGAACTGGTATTCGACACCACGAAGCCGTTGCCGCTGACGGGTTCGCCCTCGCGATCCAGCAAATGCCCCAGATCTCCGCGTCCCGACAGGAGGTGGCGAAGCCGCAACGTGTGCAGGCGGCCCCAGGTCCACGTGGACATGTCGTCACCGAGCCGCTGGCTTAGCTGATCCAGGGTACGGGCCATCGCCGAGCGCACGGCCGCATCACGTGCCTCAGCCGACGAAAACCACCCTGCGTCGTCGTTATCGAGGAGGCGCAATGACAGACCGCCAATCCCTCCGGCTACGAAGGCGGCCGGGTCGCCAATGGCCAGGGCCGATGCGTCTTCCGAGAAGCGCTCGGCGGCAACTGTCTCGTCCCACTGGTGCTGAAAGGCCTCGAAGATCGACGCCCCAGTGCTCCCGGCATCCATGCGACAGTCCCACGCCCGTAGCGCTGCCGCGGCCGCTTGCAGCCGTGCGTTACCGCCGTCGAGGATCTGAACCAGCGCCGGAACCGCCGCCGTCGCCCGCAGCGATAGCACGTCGTATTGCATGGCCGCGAGGTCCTCCCGGCTGTGGACCTGGCGCGACTCGATCATCTGGCGAATGCGTACGGCGCGGTAGCCCGTCGGCGACATATTGGCCAGTGGGTATGGAAAGTCCAAAGGCGCCGGCAGGTTGTTGGCGGTTGCCACCCAGCCACGCTTCGGCTCGCGAACCGATGGCATGCCGTCGAACGGGATCACGCCTTGCCAGGCATCGGTCGAATCCCATCCTCGCCGGTAGCCGCGTTCCGCCCGCGCGCGAACCGGCACCTGGCCCGTGGCCCGATAGCCGTAGCCGCCGCCCACGTCGGCGAAGACCATGCTCAGGGTCGGTGACGCCCAGCCCTGCAAGGCGTCCTCAACGTCCTCACATGATTCGGCTAGATTCAACGCCAGCATCGACGTCGGCCAAGTGCAGGGCAGCGCGCCGACCCACCGCAGCGATACCGACCCGGTGTCTTGCGCGAAATCGGGCAAGATTCGGTTGACAAGAGGCCCGTGACGCGAGGATGTGACTACCGCTTTACGCACCCCCTCGCTGCGGACGCGGATGGCTTCAACGCGTTCGCGCGCCGGTTCCCACCGGCCGTCGTAGAGGAATGCGCCGGGGTGCGCCGGGTCGGTCCGTTCCTGGTAGAGATCGCGCTGGGAACTGATGTTGTTGGTGATGCCCCAGGCCACTCGTCGGTTGCGACCGAAGAGAATGCCGGGGGCTCCTGCATAACCGGTCCCCGCTACGTTGTAGCGGCCACCAACCAGGTGAACCTGGTACCAGCAGCACGGCGCGCCGAACGCGATGTGCGGGTCGCTGGCGACCAGCCCCGCGCCCGAGGCACTGCGGCTCGGACCGATGACCCAGTTGTTGCTGCCAGTGCCGTCGTCGATCCCGCCCAACGGCGGTTCCACCGAGTCCACGCCTTCACCGGCGCCCGCGTACTCCCCGGGATGCAGGATTGTCTCGTTGATCGCCTCAGGGGCGAGGAAGGCGCGGTACAGCGGGCCGTCGCCCAACGCGCGCCTGGCTAGCTCCGGCACGGCAAGCACCGGAAACCGACCGGTCAGATACCAGCGAAACTCGCCCAGCAGTGCGATCGAGTCGAGCGGCCGCCACGGCTCGGGCCGGTAGTCCAGCAGGTCGAACTCGATAGGCGGCAGGTCGCGGCAGACCTCGATGAATGCGTTGACGCCGTCCGCGAAGGCCTCGTAGCGCGCGGCTGTCTCAGCCGGCAAGCGTGCCGTTTCAGCGGCCGCGATTCGATGCAGGCCGACTGTTCGCGCCGTTAGGTCGTATTCGAACGACTCTGGACCGAGGACTTCCGCCAGCCGCCCGAGCGCCTGCCGCCGCAGATAATCCATTTGGAATAGTCGGTCCTGCGCCATGACGTAGCCATAGCCCACGAACAGATCGGACTCCGACTTGGCGAAGATGTGCGGAAGGCCGCTGGCATCGCGCTGAATCTCAACGGCCGCGCCGACCGGCCCCGACGCCCGTCCCTCGATCTTCGCAAGGCGATCTTTGAGTTCTTGCTTCCACCACGTGTCGAACTCCGCACCGGTCAGCCCGGCGGCAGTTCGAACGTCGCGGATCGACTCGCCGCGGCCCAATCGGCGCAGAATTCCAAGCGAGTCGGCAACTATGGCGTCGACTCCCAGGCGTACCCGTACAGCCGCGACCGCCGCAGGTGGAAGCGCACGGCGCAGTGATCCAGCGGACACACCGCGCCCCCGGTCCAGCGCGCTGCGGCCGAGGTGCTGTCCCCTCGCCAGGGGATGAAGTCGTCCTTGCCGAAGCCCTCCACGACGTTGCCGTCTGGGTCCAGAAGCTCCGCGTACAGATCGCCTTCGGTCACGGTGGACGTAGCGGCGTTGAGAATCAGCTGCCTGCCGCCGGCGGGCAGCGGGTGCGTGGTGAGCGTGCCGACGACGTCCCCACCCGGGCCTGACACGGCCGCCCAATACCGGTTGACCACCCAACTGGCGCGGCAAATGGCGGAGAAGAATGGCCAGATGCTCGGACGCTTGGACGCCGGGTCGCCGTGCAATCCTTCGGTGGCCGAGAAGTACATGTAGTGCCGGCCGTCGTGTTCGATCAGGTTGTGCGAGGGCCACAGCATCCCGCCGCCGTAGTCGCCGAGCGCCCCGGTGGCGACCGCGGGCAGGCGCACCCGCCGATCCCAGATACGCCCATCGACGCTGCCGCCCAGGTGCAACTCCATCGTCTGCGTGCGATTCAGGTAAATGCCGATCACGCCCAGGTAGCCGCTGCGCACCGGCGTGACGCAGAGTTCCATGATCTGGATGTCCTGCGGGTCGTAGATGTCGGGCTGAATGATTGTTTCGAAGGGACTCCAGTTCGACCCGTCGGGGCTTGTCCGCCGCGCCATCACCCGGCGGCCTTCCGCAAACACGTCATACGGCACCAGTCCGCCCGGGTGGGCCGGTTCGCCCAGCTTGTGGGTAGCCATGTACGTGCCGTCGGCCTCGCGAAAAATATAGGTTGTGTCCGCCGTGTGCAGCGGATTCTCGTAGGGAATGACCAGGCGGACCCCGGGCACCGCCACTTCCAGGACCGGGCCTTCGCTCACCGTCCAGTTGATCCCGTCGGGCGAGAAATACCGGTACATGCCGCGCTTATGCGTCTGGCCCCGCGGCGGTGGCGGCAGACCGCGGATGAAGCCCGGACTCCCGCTGATAGCGTTGCCCGGGTCGCGCATCACGAACATCTCGTAGCGGCGGTCGGGCGGCGCGTCCGGGTCGATCATCACCGAGCTGTAATTGCTCGGTCCGCCCGAATCGAAGTCCAGCAGGATATTCGTGCGTGGATAGCCTGGTTGCGGGCACAGGTCCAACTCCGGGCGTGCCCACTCGACGCCGTCCTCGGAGATCAGGTGGGTCACACGCCGGTAGTTCTCGAAGTATCCCGTCGTCAGTGGCGTGGAGACGTGCCAGGCCTTCCATCGCCCGTCGATTGGATCGAGCGCGAACGTGCCGTGGGCGAAGACCGAGCCGCTGTCCCACGGCCTGGCCGGTGTTACCAGCGGGTTGTTGGGATCGAGTTCGCCCGGCTCCAGTCGCCAGCCCAACATGTGCTGCTCGGCGACATCGTCGCCAAGGATCATCGAGAGACAGTCAGTACGTCGCGTGACGCCGGTGGGGAACGAGAACGCCATAGCATCCTTACGCGACTTGCCGCAGCGTCAAAGCGGCCAGCGTGGGAATCTAGCAGATGCTATTGACGTCCCGTTCGGACAGTTGGCCGGAGTCTGAATCTTCGATTTAGGCGTGGGCTGAGCCGGCAACGACCAACCGCTCTCGGGGCGACAGCGTTAAGTTATTGAAGAATATAAATTCCGGAGCCCGCTTAATGTTCCTCACCGACCGGTCTTTGATACCTCCATCGACGCCGGGTGGTCGGGACAAGACTAGGTCATGACGCGCTACTATACGGTGGCTTTTTCGACAGATCAGTGGCGATCTGGAGTGGGCGATGCATCGCGATTTTGCATCCGAGCAGCTGCCAGTGGCCGCGCGCTCACAGGCGCACAGCCGCTATGCAAATAATCGCAATCATCGGCGGATGCTTGGCGACTCGAACTACGGGTGTGGCATCGCCGCTGTAGGACGAACCACGAACTGTCGCCGTGCTTGGAGCGGCGTGACGAGAACGGCCCCTTTGCACACACGGAATGAAGCTCGCTCACAGGTATTGTCCAATCCACCCACCAAATGGTTAGGTGCCACACCATGAACCAGGTGCTCACCAAATTCAGCGCGCTAATAACAGCCCGCCCCTGGGTCACCGTCCTCGTCATCTTCATCGTCACCATTGCCCTCGGCGCGGGTGGAGCGGTTCGTGCCCCACTCCCTTCAACTGCCGAGACGCTGCCTGACGACAGCCCCATTGCCGACGCAATGGACGAGATTGACGAGCTATTTGGCGATCACGGCGAAATCAGCGCTGTAACTCTCATATTCCGCGGCGACGCGCTCACGCCTGCCGGGCTGTCCCAGATGGACGACCTCCTCAACGACATCGTCGGCGATCCGGTCGTGCAACAGCTCCTGGCCCCTGACACTCCGGTCTTTGCACCTGCCTCGCTGATCAAGTTCGTGCTTCAGGTCGAGAACTTCGGGTCGGTCACGCAGGCCCAAATCAACGCCGTACGCATACTGCCCGAGGTCCAACCGAATCTTGCTCTCATGACCGGGACCGATACGGACGGTACAAGAGTGGCGATCGGCAACATTCGCCTGCTCGACACCGGCGACGAGCGCCTGGCGGAGGCTGAACGGACGATCAACGACTTGGCCGCCGCTTCCGAGGGTCCATTGCGCGCCAGCAGCATCTCATTTGTCGTAATCGAGGACGGATACAAGGCGGGCATCGAGCAGGGGATGGCGCCGTTGATCGGCGTGGCGTTCCTGCTGATTGCGTTGCTGCTGCTGCTCTTTACGCGTGCGTTATCCGACATGTGGCTGACGCTGGCCGGGCTTCTCACCTCTATCATCTGGATCATCGGCGCCGAAGGCTGGCTCGGCCCGAACGCGCTGGGTCTTATAGGCCCGCCGAACTCGCTGACTTCACTGGTACCAATCATCGTGATTGGGCTCACGGTGGACTATGCGATTCAGACTATCTCGCACTACCGCGAGCAGAGGGTCGAGGGCTCGGACGTGCTCACGGCCATCCGCATGGGTCTTCGTCACGTGACGGTTCCTCTGCTGCTGGCTGCCGTCACCACCATCGTGGGCATGCTGGCCAGTCTGTTCTCACCCATTGGCATCGTTCGCGACTTCGGCGTCGTCGCCGGCGTGGGCGTTGGCATGAGCTTGAGCGTCATGCTGACGCTGGTCCCGGCCGGTCGGACGATCATTGATCGGCGGCGCGAGTCCCGCGGTAAGCTGAAGCCCGCCCGTCCGATCGTGAACGCGTTGCCCGGCATCGGGCGAGTCGCGGGGCTGCTGGGCCGGAGCGTGACTCGCTGGCCGTTGCCCTACATTCTGGGCGTACTCGCGGTCACCGTCGGGCTCGGGATCGCGGCCACCGGGCTCAAGTCGGAATTCAGCATCAAAGACATCCTCCCCAAGGGCGGAGTCATACACGCGGACATGGACACCCTTGAGGCGGCCGTCGGCGGCTCCGCCGAGGTGACCAGTGTGCTCATCAGGGCCGAGGCGACGCAGACGCGCACACTGCTCAACGTACAGGACCTCACCGACGCCTTTGCAGACGAGACCCGGCGTCCGCCGACCGCGGCTGGTCCGATTCAGGCCTCGTACGAATTACTGGTGCGTGACTGGACCACGCAGAATGGCCAGCCCGGCGACAAATACGATCCCGAGATCGCGGCTTTGTTCCAGGAGGCTTCGGCGGGGGTGCGACTCGACCCGCACCTGATGCAGGACGTCCTCGACCGGATCGAGGCCAAGGATCCCGCGCTCGGGCGCCTCCTCGTCAACAACCCGCAGGGCATCGACGCCATGCTGCTGCAGTTCCAGAGTTACGGTGGCGATACGCAGGCAACCAAGGTGCTCCAGCAGGAACTCGAGGCGCTCTGGGCCGGCGACGACGACGCAATCACGGCGACGTCCGAAAGCATCATCTCGATCACCGTCACCGACTCGGTCACGGCTCGCCAGACCGAGGCAATCGCCACCACGGTCGCGGCGGCCTTGACGGTCCTGACCATCTTCTTCTGGGTGACGCTGCGCCAGCCCGCCCTGGCGATCGTTGCGGTGGGTCCCATCGTGCTGGTGCTCATCTGTGTGCTGGGCACCATGGCGCTCCTGGGGATTCCCTATACGATCATTACGTCGATTATCACGGCGCTTTCGATCGGGATCGGCGTGGACTACACCATCCATGTGATCCATAGGTACCGGGAGGAATTCGCCCGCCTGCGCGTCCCGGAAGAAGCGGCGGTTCGGACGCTGGCAACCACTGGCTCGGCTCTGCTGGGCTCGGCGATGACCACGGCGCTCGGTCTCGGCGTCCTGGCGGCCTCGCCGTTGGCCGGATCCCAGCAGTTCGGCATCACGGCGGCGATCACCATCGCCTACTCGCTTATCGTTTCTATCGTGCTGGTGCCGCCTGCGATGACTATCTGGGGCGCCTATCAGAACATGCGCTTGCGCTCGATGGTCGAGCGCGAGTGGTCCGACCTGGACGTCGCGATCGAGGACGTATATCGGCGCCACGAAGAGGAGCAGGGCTCGGCCTGATCGGCACCGGAGGGCAGCGTAGCGCGCGCTCGATCTGCCTGTCCGCGCGGTCGTTCGGTAACGGCTATGGCTCCTTCGAGCGGCATAGCTAGCGGCGTTTGCACGCGGGGCGCGCATTGCTGACGCTGTTTTACTCGGTTACGGTAGAACTGCCAGACGGGTCGCGCATGCGCACCCGGCCCTTGAACTGCTTCCAGAGCTAGACGTGCAACTTCCGTTTTCCAAGGAGTTTCTGCAACTCCGCAATCTATCCAGCGGCCTGAGGGTTGCGTACCGCGGGTCGGACGCCCACCGTCGCGTGGAACATTTCGATGGATGGCTGCACCGGGCGAACGCGGACGAGGCCGGCGCGAAGGGCTACGACCACGCCCGGACCGTCCAAGAATACTATGACCTCTGCAGCGAGTTCATGGTGTTCGGTTGGGGCGAATCCCTTCACTTCGCGCCCCTGTCACCCCAGGAAAGTCTGGAGGAATCCAAGACCCGGCATCAGCGACTGATGATCGCCAAGCTGGAGTTGCGCGAGGGCATGACGGTGATCGATGTGGGTTGTGGGATCGGCGGCCCCATGCGCCGAGTCGTCCGGGAGGCTGGCGTAAGGGTTCTCGGGGTCAATAGCAGTGACGTGCAGTTGGACAAGGCGAAAGCACTGAACACCGAGGCGGGGCTTGATCATGTGGTCGACTATCTCGAGTGCAGCTTCATGGACATGGGTGCCATCGCAGACGACACATTCCACCGGGGCTACGCGATCGAATCGACGTGCCATGCGCCGGACAAGCTGGGAGCGTTCGCCGAGATCTTCCGCGTGCTGAAACCCGGTGCCCTCTTCTGGGGCCAGGAAATGTGCATGACGGACAGGTTTGACCCCGACGACGGTCGGCATCGGGCCATCAAACAGGAACTGATGCACGGCATCGCGCTCAAGGAGATCGCGACGATGGGTGAAGTGAACCGAGCCCTCGAAACGGCGGGCTTTCAGGTCATTGAGGGCAAGGACCGGGCCGTCGCGGAGAACGGTCCGACCACCCCGTGGTATCAGCCCATGGTGACCCAGCGTGGAGCGCTGGGCAACGCCCTGCACAGGCTTCCGCTCGGCCGCAAGGTGTTCATAGTGGCATCCAGGCTGGCCGAGACGCTGGGATTCTTCCCAAAGGGCTCCGCGGAAGTCGTTGGCCTGATGGACCGTACCGCCAACGCCTATGTCGAGGGCGGCAAGGCCGGGATCTTCACGCCGTTGTACTGTTTCCTGGCTCGCAAACCCCGGTAGGCTCGCTCCGACCCGGGCGCTCGGGCGATCCCGGTCGCCTCAGACGTTCAGTTCGCGCCGCTGTTCGGCAATGCGGAACTTCAGCTTCTTGTTCGGTTTCATCGAAGGCAGCGGGTTGAATCCAAGCTTGAAGTTCGCCGGGGACACCTTGAGCGTGAAGTGGTGCGCGATCATCAGCACATTGACGGCCAGCTGCAGTTCCACCCAGCCGACTCCGAGGCACCGGTGCGTGCCCAGTCCATACGGGGCATAGCCGGGACTGCGATGCTCGTTGCGTGGAGGCAGATAGCGGTCGATATCGAATTTGAAGGGGTCGGGGAACACGTCGCTCATGTAGTGCGCAGCCGTCTGGGCAATGTAGACCTGTGACCCGATGGGAATCCGGTAGCCTTCGACTACGCACGTATTCATCACGGTCCGTAAAGACACCGGGACGATCGGGTAAACACGCAGGCATTCCATCAGGAATCGGTGCGTGACGTCGAGCGCTTGTGGTCTGAATGCCTCTGCATCCGGATCTCCGTCCGCGAACAAGTTGTCGGCTTCGATACGGATTTTCTTGTAGATCTCCGGCTGCGACGCCATGGCGTACAACACGAAGCTGAACGCATCGCCAAGGTAGACGCTGGCAATCAGCGCGGCTGAGAGAACGAAGCGCAGATTCGTCTCCGGAACCAACTGTGGATCGCTCGCGTGCAGGCTGAGCAGGTCGTCGGCAAGGTCTCGCGGACATCCAGCCCGCTGGGCGGGGGTGTGGCCGCTTTGGACCCTTTCCACGAGTCGGTCCAGGACTTTCATCCGGCGTTTCATACTCGGGGTTTTCAGCATGAACTTGGGCAGGACTTTCAGTACATGAATATTGAGCGCCCGTTCCTTGAAGACTGTCAGGTCGTCAAAGATATCCTGAGAATCAATGCTGATCATGAGCGGCGAGAGCTGCGCGTTTATCATTCGACGGCACATGCTCGTGGCCGTGTAGGAATCTCCCACCGTCCAATCCGCCATGTAAGTCCGCGCATCCTTGTAGACTTGCTCCAGTTGCCCCATCAGTCTTCCGCGGGAATACGCTGGACCCAACGACTTGCGAAGCCGGAAGTGATCCGCACCGTCCAGGGAAGGCAAGACGCCCGACGCACCATAGACCTTCTCGAAGTCCGAAAAATAGTCCTTGGTTCTGAGGTGTCTGCGCCCGCTCCGATTGACCCAACGGTTCGTCTCGGCGCCGGCCAGGAAGATCATGGGGTCCTGGAACGGAGGGCGGAGCTCGAAGACCGGACCGTATTCTTCGGCGAGATCCGCGAAGAGCGCGGGAAAATTGCCGCTGCGAAGACGTCGATTGAACACCAATCGGCGCAACGACACGACTGGAATCTTCTTGGTCAGGGCCGAACGCTGTAGCAACGGTCCGGCGAGACTCTCAGATACCGCAGCGGCGATGGAGCGGCCGATCAAATCCATCTTGCAGATGAACCGGATACGATCCTCATCCTGATCTTCAAGCTGGAATATGAAGCGAAATACATCGCAAGTATTGATCAGGCAGACGATGATGACATCTCGTGGATCAGGAATCTCTTCGTTGAAAATAACTTTTCCGATTCGCGTCCTGACAAACTCTGCGTAGGTTCCTTCTTCCGAGCCACTGAAGATCTCCATTTGCCAGGCAGTTCGAGACAGCGTCCAGAATCCACCCTCGTGGTATTCCAGGATCTTCAGCTCAACCAGTCGATCCAGCGTGGAGTCGATGATTGACTCGGCGCGCGGAGCGAGTCGCTCGATCCAGTACCGGGCATTCCGCCGTTCCGGCTCCTTGGCAATCTCCGTCAGAATCGAGTCCAAGACGGGGTTGCCTGTCTCGGTCGAATCCAGAAGAAAGAGGGCGTCCATGTCCGTGTCGATGCGTGAAATGAGTGAGAGCTCGGCAACCACCGCACCCACCACTGCACAGTTCAGATGCCAACCGGGCACCTGGTGAAAGTAGCCGGACTCTTCGTTGAGGAGCATCAATATGAGCTCGTCGGGCAAACTTAGCTGCTTGGTTGCTACCGGCTCTGAAGTGAGAGTCATCGCTCTTGCTCCCGGTACCTAACCCTGATGAGCCTGTAAACTGAGGCGCAGTGGGTAAGTCGTGACTCTAGCACAGACGGCGACGTAAACGGTTCCTTGCCCGCATGGAGGAGAACCCGGGCAGATGGAGATCCGGGACAAATCTGATCAGGTCACGATAAGTGGCGATGATCGCACGACGTCGACGGCTCTTCGTCGTCAAGCTGTTCTTGCTCCAAAGCTACCCCCGTTCCCCGAGGGCTGGTATTTCCTCACGACCCGTAAGGCTGTGGAGCATGCCAAGCTCATTCAGAAGACGTGGATGGGCGAGAACGTGGTCATCTGGTGTGACGGGGACGGGCGCGTGTGCGTTGCCGAAGCCGTCTGCCCGCATCTGGGCGCCGATCTGGGGCCGGCGGCGGGTGGCCGAATCCATGACGACCGGCTCGTCTGCCCATTCCACGGTTACGAGTTCGATACCACCGGCCATTGTGTCGCCACGCCCTTCGCCCCGGCGCCAAGGACCGCCGTGTTGCGAGTCTTCGAGACCCGAGACATTCACGGTCTGATCTTCGGTTGGTGGGGAATCGACGGCCGAGCGCCGGCTTGGACGCTTCCCAAGGAACCGTTGGAGCAGGAGGGCTGGTGCGATTACGACATCACAACCTTGCGTTTCCCCGGTCATCCCCAGGAGACCACCGAGAATTCGGTCGACCTGGCCCACCTGCGCTACGTCCACGGCTACGACAACGTGGACCGCCCCAGGCGAATGACGATCGACGGTCACCGCCTCGAGAGCCGCTTCGACTTCAAGCGCGTCCGCACAATCGCCAGATTCGCAACGATGACCTTCAACGTCTCCGCTGTCACTCACATTTACGGGCTGGGTTACTCGTTCGTCGACATCCGCGAGCACTCCATCGGCATGAACATGCGGATGTGGGTGCTGGCGACGCCCGTTGACGGCACGCTCATCGAGATGACCCTGGTCTCACAGGTCCGGGAGATTCGCAACCCGAAACGGCTGATCGTTGGCTTGGGCTTTCTCCCACTGCGGCTCCGCGCGCCCCTCATCAATAAGTTCATGGCGCTTCAGCAGAAAGAGGACGTGCTTCAAGACGTGGTTATTTGGGGACGCAAGCGGTACACCAGCCGACCCCGCCTCTGCCGTTCCGACGGCGAGATCATGCCCTTCAGATACTACTGCGCCCAGTTCTATCCCCAGCCCGGCAACGGCGAGGCCCCTGCCGCCTAGAACTCGCTGCGTCTGCCCGCTGGGACTTTCCGCGGCTCTCTGCGCTAGGCCTTCCTGAACCCCAGGCCGTACATGATGCTTCCGTAATAGTTGAAGGACTGCCTGGCCACCGCATCGTTGAACGGGTACTCGGCGCCCAACTGCCGCGCCGTGGCCAGTCCGCTGACGAAGCACGTCTCCTGGCTGTTGACCAGCGTGTGCGCCCCGCAGTGCCACGTTCGCCGCCTGCCCTGGATGAACTGGAAGAGGTTGATCAGCACTGCAACGTGCTTTACGTCATGCACGATGTGCTGAAACCACCACCGCTTGATCACCTTGTTGTCATCGATGGGACTGATCGCGTTGTAGGTCACGAGGCAAGGCTTGTCGGACCGATTCGCCCACGGTTGCTGGTTGTGCATGATATAGGTGATTTCATAGTTGTCCGGCCTGGCGCCGTACTGCTCGATGTGATTGCTCCGTGTCTCTAGGGGCCGTATCTCGTTGTCTGGAAGCACCGAAGCGTCGGAGTGCACGACCGCATGGTTATGCAACTCGCTCTCGTAACGAATCGATGAGAGAAGAAAACGTTCAAGCAACGTCGGCTTGTCCAGGATCATCAGCGTTTGGTTCGCGTTGCACGCAAAGATCACGTCGTCAAATGTCTCGCGTTCACCGGCCTCGTCTTCAACCTCCACATGTGTCGCCCGTCGGTGGACCTTTCGAACAGGACGACCAAGGTATATCTTGTCCCGAAAATCAGCTGTCAGGTTCTCGTAGATGCGGCGCGTTCCCCGGTCCCACGTCTGCATCGGCGTTGAGCTCTCGATATCGAAGAACTCCAGGTAGCGACTGAAGAGTGCCGCCGGCATGTCGAACACGTTCGTCGCCATCAGAAAATTCACGAACATCGGCTTCAGGACCTTGTATCTAAAGTCCCCGGAAAACCCGCCAAGGTTCAGCACCGTCCCCATGCTGATGTAGTTGAACGGATTCAGCGCGTTCAGCAACTTCGACTGGGAGCGTGTTAGCCATCCAATCCGATGCAATCGCCGTAACAGGTGCTGAAACTTCCTGATCTCGAAATGCAGCTGCTCCCTGATCTCGGAATCGAAATCGTGGGCATACACACGGCCCTTGTACTTCACACTGTAGCTGAATCTCGTGTCAATCAGCTCAATGCCAAACTGCTCCATCAACAGCAGAATGTGGTTATAAACCGAGGGAATGCAGGCGGTCACGGAGATGTCAAAGGGAATGGCGTGTCCGTCGTCCTGCCGCATATCGGCGGTAATCGCATTGCCGCCAACCTGTGCGTTTGCCTCGAACAGCCGAACGTCAAAGCGATCAGGGTGATGATTCAATGCCCACGCGGCGCCAAGCCCGGAAACACCCCCGCCAACGATGGCGATTCGCCGTGGCGGTGCCCGGGTCACGTCAGCTGTCATGGCAAGGCCTGTTGGAGAGTGCGGACGTTCGTGCCATCTGCCCACTCGTCTCTCAGGATCCCATAGCGAACTTCGTCAAGAACTTGCCCATGATGAACCCAGTGCTGCCGCAGAAGCGCCTCGCGCTGCATGCCGAGTTTGTCCAGGAGCCGAGTTGAGCGGACGTTCGGGGCGGTTGCGGTGGCGCTGATCTTTATGATCGGAAGGTGACCGAAGGCTTGGTCGATTACCGCTGAAGCGGCCTCGGCCATGAGACCCTGGCCCCACAGCCACCGGGCCAGTTCATAGCCCAGTTCCGCCCGGGCCATCCGGCGAACGATCTGCAGGCTCACCCCGCCGACTACCCGGTTCTGGTGCTCCAGGGCCCATACACACCACTCGCGACGATTTGCCAGAACCTGCGTGGCGACAAACACGTCCGCATGTTGTCGCTCAAAGGGCTGCGCAAACGGAAGGTAACGCCCCACGTCCGGATCCCGCCGATAGGCAAAGACGTCCGCAGCGTCGGCCAATCTGAACTGCCGCAGGAGGAATCTCGGTGTCTGGATGGACCCCGGCAGCGAGGGCCAGTCGTCAGTGGTCACCCCGCGGTGCGTCGCTTGGCGGACGGCCGCGGAATGAGCGCCGGCGCCAGGCTGGCCTCCAGCACATCGTCAACGGCACGGCGCGCGACTGCGTCCTTCACCACCACCAGCGCGTCGCGGAACGCCTCCAGGGTGATCCCCAGGTCTCGGTTGCTGTGCGCCGAGCTGTGACGTGGGTGCGTGTTGAATAGGACGCCTCGCTTGGCGGTTTCCTGCGCCACCAGCACGTTCAGCTTCTTCGATTCCTCCGCGCTGAACGGCTCGGCGAACGTGAACCCCGGCGTTTCCGGCAGGCCTGAAATCTCAACCGGCAGATCCATTTCGTCCAGCACCTCCCGCATGCCCGACTGCAAGCGCTCGCCGTAGTGGGCCAGTTGTGCCGGCACGTCGCGCCGCTCAATCTCCGTCAGAGTAGTGATGGCGGCCGTGATACCAACCAGATCGCTCCAGTAGGTGCTACTCACGAACATGTTGGCCGCCGGCTCCATGACCCAGCGGCGGCCGACCACGGCGCCCATGGCGTAGCCATTGGAGATGGCCTTGGCGAAGCACGCCAGGTCCGGGACCACGCCCACAAACTCCTGGATCCCGTTGGCGCCGTAGCGGAAATTCGTCGTGACCTCGTCGAAGATCAACACCACGTTCTCGCGAGTCGCGAGTTCACGCACGCCGGCCAGGTAGCTGGCCGGCGGTCGCTCCCCAAGCAGGATTGGCTCCATGATGATCGCGGCCACCTGGCCTCGGTGCTGCTCCAGCAGCCGTTCGAGTGGCTCCAGCTCACCCCAGGGGAACGGGATGGATGTGCCTCGCAGAGCCCTTGGCACTCCTGTTGGCTGGATATTTGGCACCGCGAACGGATCGAAGGCGCTTTCCTCGAGGTGGCCGGCGGCCAAGTACCAGTCGTGCCAGCCGTGATAGCCGCTGAACAGCACCACGTCCCGGCCCGTGGCGCCGCGCGCAATGCGCACCGCAATCCCGCAGGACTCGCCGCCGCCCTTCGAAAAGCGCACCATTTCCGCGCACGGGATGCGCTCGATCAGCAGCTCAGCCAGTTCGATCTCGCGCTCACTGTTGAGCGAGTACGTCGTGCCTTTGCCAATCTGCTCGATGACAGCCTCATCCACGACGTCATCCGCGTAGCCCAGGATCGCCGAGGTCACCGACATGCCGTAGTCCACGTACTCCACGCCGCGGTCATCCCAGATGCGCGAGCCCTTGCCGCGCTCGGCATACACAGGCGCGATTCCGTTGGCAAAGGCATATGGCCGCCGGCTGATGAGCTGGGAGCCACCAGGGATCACCCGACTGGCGCGCTCCCACATCGCGTAGGAACTCGCAACGTCGTGTAAGCGTGGATCTTTCAAGACATACCGCCTGTTCCTGCGAGGACCGGGCGCTGCTTCGCCTTCGCCGGGGAAGTCGGATTCACGGTAGCGCCGGGGCCGCCCGATGCCAACAAGAGGCCTGCGGGGCCTGGGGGCGCGAGCGTCCGCTAGCCGCCAACTCACGGCCAGATTCCGGTAGGCCGGGCGCCTGATGTTGAGAAGCCCGTGCCCAACGGCAACGCCGGTGCCTCGAGCCGGGAGTTCCACGGGAGCGACGCTCGTCGCGATTCGGCAAGCTACCGTTCGGAAGAGATGGCCCAGGCGCAACGGCGTCGCAACGAAAGGTAATTCATCCTGTATGGCTGGCGGTGCCGTCTTACGCCGGGACGCAGCGCAGGCAGCGGTGGTTGCGCTACTCGCCGGCCTGGTATATCTGCTGTCATCGGGGGCGCACGCTTATAGCGTGGACGAAATCACCAATTACGCCTCGGCGCGGGCGCTTGTCGAGACCGGCAGCCCCGACCTTCGGGGCGAGCAGCCGTTCCCGCGCGAGCAACTCCTGACGCTGAGCCACTCGTCCGAAGCTCGCGTGACCGGCCGGTACGGTTTGCTCTCATGGGCCGCGATGACGCCGGCGTACCTGGTCGCCAGCTGGGTGCAGTCTGAACCACCGGCGCCTTCGCCAGCCTTTCCCCAGCCCAGCGCAGTCCGTCCGCTGGCCGTGCTCCTGTATGGCCCGGTAGTGGCAGCCGCGCTGGTTGGGGCGACGTACCTGCTTGGTCGCAATCTTGGCCTTCGCCCAGGCATGGCGCTCGCTGCCTCGCTGATCCTTGCGTTTGCAAGCCCACTGTGGGTCTACGCGAAGGGACTGGCCAATATCCCGCTGGCGGCGCTGCTGGCCGTCCTGGCGTTGCTCGTAATCACGAAGGAGCGCTCAGGCGTAGGCCGCTGGGCCGTTGCCGGTGCGTTGTCTGGTTTGACGGTGGTTGCGCGTCCCGAGTACATCGTCTTCAGCGTGGTTCTTGGCGCGCTCAGCCTTGCGCGGTGGCGGGACAACCGGCGAGTGGGAATGACGCGATCTGGTGCATTTGCGGTGGCGGGGACGGCCGTCGCACTTCCAGGCGTGGGCCTGTGGAATCTCTATCGCACCGGCGAGTTCTTCGACGTGGGCTACCGAACGGCCTCAATTCTCTGGCAGACCGACCGGGCCTACATCGGCATCTTCGGAACGCTGGCAAGCCCCAGCTTTGGGCTACTGGTGTTCATGCCAGTGGCCGCGGTTGGATTGTTGGGGCTGCTCGGCAGGTTCTCTCATCGTCCAGCTTGGGGGGCAATGCTGGCGCTGGTTCTGATTGCGGTGGTGGGATACGGCTCGTTCCGTGACTGGTGGGGCGGGGTGTCGTGGGGCCCCCGATACCTGACGGCCGTCACGCCCTTCCTTGCCCTTGGTGTCGGCGCCGTGCTTCAGGCGCGTACCATATCATGGCCATTACGGCTGACAACCGCCGGTCTGGCCGCATGGTCGTTGGGCCTCTCGGCGCTCGGCGTGCTCTTCGACTACGAGCGTGGCTGGCAAAACCTGTGGGAGCACGGCGCCCGCCCGGAACAGGTGCTCTGGAACCCCCACTTTTCCCTCATCGGCGCCCACCTGCGCCTGGCTCGCCAGTGGCAGGACGGCCTGATTGGATTGGATCTCTATCTGCTGCAGCGCCTGGGACCGTGGGCGGCGGTGCTGTTGTTCACTGGTTTGCTCGGCGTGCTGGGACTGGCGTTCATCATCAAGAGAGGCGGCACCAGTCGCGTACCGGACAGCGGTCGGCGATGATGACGTGCTGTTGCAGTCGGATCTATGCGGCATGACCCAGCCAAACATCGTGATGATCGTGGCCGACGACATGGGCTACGGCGACTTTGGGATGTTCAACGACGGTCCGGCGCGGACGCCGATTCTGGACGGGCTGGCTGACGAGAGCATGTGCCTGACGCAGCACTACTCGGGTTCGTGTGTGTGCGCGCCGGCTCGGGCCGCGCTGATGACGGGCCGGTATCCGCATCGGACGGGAGCCATCGACACGCTGGAGGGCCAGGGGCTAGACCGATTGGCTCTGCGAGAGGTCACGCTGGCTGATCACCTTCGGGCCGCCGGCTATGCGACCGGCATGGTGGGCAAGTGGCACTTGGGGGCGCTGGATCCGCGGTACCACCCGAACGCCCGTGGGTTTGATGACTTCTTTGGGTTTCGCGGAGGCTGGGCGGACTATTACAAGTGGCGCATCGACCGTAACGGGACGACTGAGCACTCCGACGGCCGCTATCTGACGGATGTATTCGCTTCCGAGGCTTCGGCGTTCATTGCACGAAATGCCCAGCGGCCCTTCTTTCTGCATGTCGCCTTCAACGCGCCTCACACGCCGCTGCAGGCGCCACAGGAGCCCGTTCAGCCCTATGTGGACGCCGGTCTTCCACATCGCGTGGCGCTGATCTACGCCATGAATGAGCGCATGGATGCCGGCGTCGGCCAGATTCTCGACGCGCTGGATCGAGCCGGCTGTGCCAACAACACCATCCTCATGTTTACCAGCGACAACGGGCCGCAGCTCTCACTCGGGCACGACTACACCATGGGCATTGAAGTGGATACGCGCCGTTTTAATTGCAATTTCAATGGCGCCAAGGGCAACGTCTTCGAGGGCGGAATCCGCGTCCCGATGCTGGTGCGCTGGCCGGGAGGACTGCCGGCCGGACAGCGCAACGATGCACTGGTCCACTACGTTGACTGGCTGCCGACGCTGATCGAGGCGGCCGGCGTCTCGAGGGTCGGTGGTCGGCCAATTGACGGAGTTAGCGTGCTGCCTGCGCTCCGCGGCGAGATACCGGCTGCCGCACCGCGACGGTACTGGCAATGGAATCGCTACACGCCACAGGTCGAGTGCAATGCCGCGATCCGGAATGGCCGCTGGAAGCTGGTGCGGCCGCGAATCACAGAACTGATGAGCGTCCGGCCCGAACACACCCAGATGGACCGTGACCTGAAGTATCGACCCGATCTTCACGCGGCGGCGATTCCGGCCGACATTCCGGAGCGTGACTTTCCACCTCCGGAAGCCCCGATGCTGTTCGATCTCGAGCTTGATCCCGGGGAGCAGAACGATCTGTCGAACGCCGAACCGCAGCGCGCCGCGAGGCTGCTTGGCGAGTTGGAGTCCTTGTTCGAAGAGGTCGAAGCCGAGCGGCTGACGATCGCAGATTGAGGCGGCGGTCCCGAAGCCCGAGTCTTCGCGATCTAGTAGGGGACGCTGGCCGCCGACGGATGGTTGGCATACGTCAGTTGCGGGTCCGGCCGCCCGTCCAGCACGCGGGCTACGAATGCGTGCATCTCGCCGCGCAGCGTTTCCGCCAACCTCGGGTGCGTGGCAATGAGATTGGTTCGCTCGTATGGGTCGCTGACGACGTCGTATAGCTCAAGATCTCCTGGCCGAGCCCCAAGATGGCCGGCCGACATGTGCTCGATGAGCTTCCAACGCCCGCTGCGCCATCCGCGGTTCATGCCGAAGTTGTTGTTGGTCATGCAGATCGGCGGGTGCTCCAGCGTCTGCCCACGGATGGCGGGCATGAGGCTCATTCCATCCACGCACGGAGGTGTCTCAATTCCCAGATAGTCGAGGACTGTAGGCACCAGGTCGATGTGCTCGACGGTGTCTGGTACTCGGCGGATGGGAAGGCCAGCCGAGTGGTGAAGGATCAGGGGGATCTGGACGTTGGTCTGATAGAGATCGCCGTGATTGAAGAACATGTCGTGGTCGACGATCGACTCGCCGTGATCGGCCACGATGACCGTTAATGTGTCTTCTGCAAGCCCGCGTGCCTCCAGTGACGACAATACGCGCCCAATCATGGCGTCCATGTAGGCGATTTCGCCGTCGAATAACGCAGTCACGAATTCCAGGTCGGTTACATCGCGTACCAGGTCGATGTGCGCCTGCTGGCGGGGATCGCGCCTGCCCGCGCCGCCGCTCGTTCGATGTTTCCACCACGGGTGCTGGTGGAACTTGGTGAGGCTGGTGTTGGCGGGATTGTGCTCATCGCCGGCGTAGAACATTCGGTCATATGGTGCCGGCGGAAAATAAGGCCAGTGGGGATCCCACCAGTGGGTGAACAGGTAAAACGGGCCGTTATCCGCGTCGCCCGACTCGATCCACTCCACCAGGATGTCGGCCATGTGTTCGGCTGGGATACCACCTCCATAAGTGGCTTCGCCGCCACGGTCCAGGTACGTCTCCCAGTTGCGCATCCAATACGGCGAGCGAAAGGCGCGTCCGCGTCCTTCCAGCGCTGCCGTGCGGTACCCATACCGAGCCAGCGTCTCGTGCAGAAACTCGATGTCCGGCGCCAGCGCGTGCTGCTGGGGCGGCTCGGCGTGAATCACGATGCCCGAATTCAGTGGATGCACGCCGGTGAGCATGCTGGCCCAACCCGGCGTGGTCGGCAGCCCCGTCAGGTTCGCGTCGGCGAACAGCACGCCGTTACGTGCCAACCGATCGATGTTGGGTGAGGTGGGACGCGGGTAGCCGTAGCAGCCAAGATGATTGGCTGGTGTGGTATCTAGGCCAAAGATCAGAATGTTCGGACGGCGGTCGTCGCTCATTGCCTGCCGTCAATGTCCCGAAAGCTGAACCCGAAGAGTCGGGCGGCGCCGTGGATTCCGAATCGCAATCGAAACTCTCGATCAACCGGCAAGGAATGCAAGTCGTCCCACACCACTGGCACGCACGATCCTTGCGTCACGACGCGTGCAGGGGACACGGTGCTGATGGGGTCTCCTGCAAGGTCCACCACTTGCACGTCGATCCAGTTTCGACCCGGCAGCGCGTTGCCCCACGAGATCTCGAGCCCAACCCGCGTCGCCGAAGGCTTGAGTGGAATCGTCGTGACGGCGCCCGGCATTTCGCCGTCGGCTGTTTCGAGAGCCGCGAATCCATCCAAAGGAATCGTCGCGAGGCCGGTCTGCGCCGGATACACGCTGCCAGCGCTGCTCGTCCACTCGCCCCTATTCTCGGAGGGCCAGTTTGTCCAGTGCTCGGGCTGGCCTGCGTAGAACACCTGGATCTCGTGGTCACGTACCACCAGGTCACTCGATGTGACCAGGAAACCACCGTCCCAGTCACCGGGCCCGCCTCGCCGTACAAATGGCTGATTAGGCTGAACCCTCTGAAACCGCTCACCGTCACGGCTGACGGCCAGTCGAATGTCAGCCACATACACGGAGGTCAGCGGATCCAGCCAGCCGTACTCGTAGAGCATCACGTACAGACCCTTGTAGGGCAGAACTGAGATGAAGTGGATCTGGGACTCATCGCCCTCGTCGGGGTCAATGATTGGGTTCTGCGGTGAACGAGTCCAGGTCTAGGGGTCCGGGCCGTACAGCAGGGCGCCCTTTCGGATCGACCAGCCGCCGCGCCGTGCCGACATTTGGCCATAGGCTTTGTATCGGCGGTCAGGATTCGGGTCTTGCCGGTCATAGAGAAGCTGGTGCGCGTCGAACCAGGCGAGGGGATCCGGGAGCTGTCGCCGCGAACCATCGGCGGCCGGGGGCGTCGAGATGCTGGGAGCGCCCTCGCGCGTGAAGCCCAATCCATCGGGCGAATTCCAAATCTCCCGGTCACCGTTCTCGTCGCGTAGCAGCAACTTGTAGCGTCGGGAGGGGTCGGTTTCACCAGGGTCCTTCAGCGCCGGACCATTGGTGCGTCTGCCCGGGAGAAATGCGATCAGGTTGTTGTCGCGCGAGCCGCCGTATTCGTGCACGCCGACGTTGGGCTTTTCCCAGGTCGATCCGTCCGGGCTAACGGCGTAGCCCACGCGCGGGATCTGCAGGCCGGCCTCGGCGACGTCCATGCCCATGTACCAGGCCTTGTAGTGCCCATCCTCGGCATCCCACATCACTGTGCCCTGCCAGGGACTGGCTTGCAGTGAGTCCCAAGTTCCGAGCGGCCCGGTGCGGATGACGGGATTGGACGGATGCTTGATGGCTGGTCGAACGACCTGGTGGACCCGCTGCATATCATCGACCTCAAGCAGGTCGAGGAAAAGAACAGACCGGCCAGCCGTGGCCTCAAGCTCAACGGATGTGGGGTAGGGCGAGGACACGCGAAGTGGTAGGCCTTCTAGACGGTGGGCAGCGGCACCGTGTCGTCGACTGCTGCCTGCCAGGCGCGAATGCGATCCAGCAAGTCGGAGATGCGCCCGCGCTGGTCGGGATCGTTGAACCGGTTCGTCAGTTCGTGGGGATCCGTGTTGAGGTCGAATAGCTCCGACTGATCCCTGGCGCTGGCGTTCAGCTTCCAGCCATCGTGGCTGAGGATGGAACGCCAGGGATCGGACTCAACGCGGTGCGCCTCGGGCGGCGCATCTGGCGGCCAGACGCAGGAGTTGTGGCTGCCGTTCCACTCGACGATCACGTCGTTGCTGGACAGGTCAGCGCTGCCCTCGAATACGTCGGCCCGACTGACGCCCTGTACCTCGGTTGGGGCACCAAGACCCATCAGATCCATCAGGGTCGGAACCAGGTCCACTAGGCTCATCGCGCCGTCGATACGGCGTCCGTTGTCGGGTAACCAGGGCACGCGCAGCAGCAACGGCACGCGCATGGCCTCTTCGTAGAGCGTGCACTTCGCCAGGATGTTGTGGTCGCCCATCATGTCGCCGTGGTCCGACGTGAAGACGACGATGGTGCGATCCGCCTGTCCGGAGTCATGCAGGGCCTGGAGGATGCGTCCCACAGCGCGGTCGACGAGGGTCACGAGTCCCCAGTA